>JBCCIR010000054.1:0-30759 GCA_039028175.1 Verrucomicrobiota bacterium | reverse complement strand
GATCCCCCGCCCGACCCCTCGGACGAAACCCAGGATTCGCCCGAAAATGAAAAAGAGGACAATCGCACCAAGGAACAACAGCTCGCCGACTACGAGGAATCCCTCAAAAACGACGACTGGGGCCACCAACCCTGCTGATTCCCCCTCTTTTCGGCAGACAAACGGCCCTTTGCCGCGTAACCTCCCGCAGCAGATCATGAACCGCTCGCCCATCATCACTCTCTCCCTGTCCTTGGCACTCACCCTCGCCGCTACAGCCATCCTGAACGCCCAGGAACAGTCCCCCTTCAAAACCGGCTACCTCTACGACTTCAAATCCGATATCGACGACGGCGGTAAAGTCTCCCGCCACTTCTTCCACGCCACCGGCGGCCTCCCCGTCGTCAACACCGACGACCTCTTCGCCGCCATCGGCGCGTCCTATCGCCTCAACTCATATAACTTCCAGGACGGTACCCCCGGTAGCCTCGCCGCCCTCGATCCCTGGCACAACGTCCACTCCATCCACCTGGGCGCTTTCATCGACTGGACGCTCAACGACGAATGGAAACTCTTCGCCCTCCCCAACATCCGGTCCACCGGCGAAAGCGGCGCCAATTTCTCCGATACCATCGGCGGCGGCGGCCTCCTCGGCGCCTCTTACAAGTTCGGCGAAAATCTCACCCTCGGCCCCGGCATCGGATACATCACGCAACTCCAGGACGATCCCTCCATCTTCCCCATCGTCCTCGTCGATTGGAAACTCAACGGCCGCCTCAGCCTCACCACCGGCCCCTCCGTCGGCGCTACCCTCGGACCCGGCCTCTCCCTCAATTACGACATCGATGACGACCTCCGCCTCATCTTCGGCGCCCGCTATGAAAAACTCCGCTTCCGCCTCGATGAAAACAATGCCGCCGCCCCCGGTGGCGTCGGCGAAGAACGCGGCATCCCCATCTTCGGCGCCCTCTCCTGGCAAGCCGCCGACCACCTTCTTATCTCCTTTGTCGGCGGCCTTAAGGTCGGCAACTCCCTCCGCCTCGAAGAAGCGGACGACCGCGGTCTCATCAAAACCGATTACGACCCCGCCCCCTTCATCGGAGCCAATCTCTCCCTAACGTTCTAACTGCCCGACCCATCGCTCCCGCGACACAAACCGTCGACCGCTCCTGCGACATCTGCGATGCCGCCGGAGACAAACTCCGCCTCCTCGAAGCCTACTCCCCAGCGCCCTGGCAGATCGTCCAATGCCAAACCTGCGGCTTCGTCTTCCTCCGCAACCCTCCCCCCTACGAAAAACTCGAAGCCGACTTCGCCTGGGAAAAAACATCGGAGAAAGTCACCGCCAAAAGACAATCAAAAGCTCCCGTCAAAGCCGCTGTCTCACAATCAACCAAGAAAATCCGCCGCTCCCTCCTGAAAAGACAGAAAATCCGCGACCTTATCGTCGCTCACATGCCCGACAATCCCGGCACCGTCGTCGATATCGGCTGCATGAAAGGCAATACCCTCATCAACCTCTGCAAAGAACTCAAAGACGCCGGCCGAAATCCCAAACCCGTCGGCATCGAGATCTCAGCCGAACTCGCCGAAATCGCCCAACGCAAACTCAAAAAAATTAAAGGCAACTGCCTCCACGCCGACGCCCTCTCCGCTCTCACCTCTCTCCCCGATCACCAAAGCGGCATCGTCATCATGTCCGCCTACCTCGAACACGAATACCAGCCCCGCCTCGTCCTCGAACAAATCCATCGCGTCCTCACCCCGACCGGAATCGCCGTTCTCAAAGTCCCCAACTACGCCTGCTGGAACCGCCACTTTACCCGCGCCAATTGGTGCGGTTTCCGATACCCCGACCACGTTAATTACTTCACCCCCCACTCCCTCGCCGCCCTCGCCCACCGCGCCGGCCTTTCCATCCAGCGCTCCAACTGGCTCGATCGCCTCCGCACCAGCGATAACATGTACGCCGTCCTCGCCCCCATCCCCCAGCCTTCAAAGAAAGACTAATAGCTATAATCACCATAGCCGGCCCATCCCGCCCTTTTCCCATCCAACCCCTTTTCCCGTATTGACATACCCCCCTCACCCGATCAAAACTCACCCACCTTCGCTTTATTCGGAACCATTTCTCACTAACCACGCCTAAGCATCTCATCGTGACCACTATCACTAGATCCCTGCTCTGTGCCATCGTCCTCGGCGGCCTAACCTTCGCTTCCGCCACCCAAGGCGCCGAAGCAAAGAAACGCAACGAATGCGCCGCCCCCATCGCCGCACTCAAAGAAAAAATCGCCGGACTCAAAGGCGACCAAACCAAAATTCTCGAAGCCCTCGAAAACGCCATCAAGAAAAACAAAGGCTGCGCCCCATGGCTCGCCGGCGCCACCGTTGAAGCAACCAACGCCGATGACGACTTCATCAGCGAAATCGCTTTCGTCGCTCTCAGCACCGGAGAAGAATCCATGAAAAGTGCCATCGCCGGCACCATCCGTAACGCCGCCACCGGTAAAGGCGGCTACGCAAACGGCGGCGCCGGAGTCGTCGGCTACGGCAAAGGCTGGGGCAAAGGCGGCAACATGCTCGGCCCAAACGACGCCGTCCGCATCGACGAAAACGGCGTTGCCCTCATCGACTTCTCACAACTCCCGCACGACATGAATGACTCACTCACTCAGGGCGTCTACGCAAAACTCGGCGATGCCCTCCTCGGCGGTCAACTCATCGGATTCGGTCCCCTCAACGGCAGCGTTGCCCGCATCTTCGGCGCCATCGTTCCCGTTGCACCTGTCGATCCCGAACTTCCGCCGCCCCCCGGTGGCAACAATCCTCCCCCACCACCTCCTCCTCCGCCTCCGCCACCCGTGTCGCCTACCAATCCGATGGAAGACAACGGCGACATGGTCTGCCCACCTATTTGCACGGAAGTGTTCTAGCGCTCCGCCTTCCGGCCCAGCTGGAATCATCGAACGATAGAGGGCGCCCCCTATCCGCGGGCACTACCGGCTCTACGCCTCCCCCTTCGCGTATGCGCGTGCCCCGCACGTGAAGCCGCCCTCTCTACGACCCCCGTCGTCCGTTCCCTTCCCACACAAATACCTGCTTCCCGGCTCCCCACCAAACAACAGACACCGGATTTCCATCCACGAAGAAAACATCGCACCCTCATTGGCCACCCGTTCCGCCGCCATCACCGAATCCCCGTATACGGAACACTAACCGAAAACTTCCCTCGAATTTCCCACGTTCTTCGTGTAAATATTTCCCATGGCTCAGGCAATCATGGACCCCGATGAGGTCCGCCGCTTCGCGGAAGAACTGAAACGCTTCAACGGCGACCTCCAAAACAACCTCACCAGCCTCCAAGCCCGCTTCGCCGCCCTCGGCGATACCTGGCAGGATGCAGAACACAATAAGTTCGACGAAGAATTTAAGTCCACCGTCAAAGCCCTCAAAAAATTCATCGAAGTCTCGAACCAACACACACCCTACCTTCTCCGCAAAGCCCAACGAATCGAAGACTACCTCACCCAACGCTAATCCCCTCATTCTAGCTCCTGGATTCCAGGTCCCAGCTCCCCAATCAGAATGGCTGATCAGGCCAACATCTCCTCCATCGAAAACATCGAGCTCTTTCGCACGTCCCTCGTCGTCTATCTCGATAAAGCCGGCATCGCCCTCGACGAAATCACCGACGAAGTCAAACGCACCCGCGAGTGGATCGAAAACGACCAGCGCTCCCTCTGGACCAGTAACCTCCGCCGCCGCCAGCGCGCCCATGATCAAGCCCAGCAAGACCTCTACTCAGCCCGCCTCTCCGGCATGCACGACGCCAGCGCCGCCCAACTCCAGGCCGTCCGCAGAACCAAAGCCGCCCTCGAAGAAGCCGAACATAAACTGCGCGCCATTGCCAAGTGGAGCCGCGACTTCGACGGCCTCGTCGGTCCCCTCGTCAAAAAAGTCGAATCCCTCCGCTTCCTCATCACCCACGACATGGGAAAAGCCGTCTCATACCTCTCCCAAATTACCGATACCCTCGCCGAATACGCCGAACTTTCATCCCCCTCCGCAAAATCCTCTTCCAAATCGAAATCCGCAAACACCTCGTCACCCTCCAATTCCAACCCCGCCGACTCATGAGCATGCACGTCAGTGGCGCCGCCATCGTCGCCCGCACAAAAGACCTCGCCGAAAAATGGCACCAAACCAAGGACTCCTGGCGCGACGCCAAATGCCAGGAATTCGAAGCCTCATACATCCAACCGCTTCTCGATGGCGTAAGCTCCACGGGCAGCGTCATCGAGGAATTGGATAAAGCCCTCAGAAAAATCCGCAAAGACTGTGAGTGATAAGTTCCCTGGCGTCCCCCAAACACTCGAGTTTGTCGAACGACTGAAAACTTCCGTCGGCGATATCGCCAAACGCGAAGCCGAACTCGAGCGCGCCTACCGCCTCAAAAGCGGCTCTCTCCAATCCGATCTCGACGAGGCCACCATCGGCGAAGAAGCCCGACTCGCCGATGAGATGAAGAAAGCCAACGAAGCCTTCGAAGCGCGCAAGACCCACATCGAAACCAAATACGAAAAACGCTCCGCCACCATCGCCCGCGCCCACAAACGAGCCAAACAGAACCTCCTCTCCGAAGTCGCCTCAGCCGAAGGCCAACAAAAATACAACCTCCAAAAAAAGGCCCTCGAAAGCACCCGCTCACACGATGCCGCGATCGCAGCTCTCGAGAAAACCCAAAACACGTTCCTCGCAGACCTTGCCGAAAAACGCACCACTCTCGAATCCCTGCTCAACAAATCCAAAAGCGCCTTCCGCGGCATCGCTAACTTTCCAAAACAACTCGCAGAAGCCAATCGACAACTCTCAGATTCTTCCCCCGACCCCGCCACGGACGAAAACGAGATGGCCCGCGAACTCAGCTCCCAACTCGACACCGCCAACGCCGAACTCTCCGCCTGGCGCAAACGCATCGCCCCCTACCTCTTCAAGTTCCTCCCCGCCTGGCTCATCATCGTCATCCTCCTCGTCGCTGTCATCCCCGTCGTCCCATACCTCCACTCCATCGGCGAAGAATGGGTCTCCTACATTCACGTCGGCATCCCCGCCGCCATCCTCGCTGCCATCGTCGCCTTCCTCCACCTCTCCGCCAAACGCAATGGCGCCCCCGCTGCGCAAAATGTCGCCCAAGCCCTCGCCAAAGCCGGCCGTCTCCACGATAGCGCCGCCAAACTCGCCCAATCCCGATACGAAGAAGATCGCGCCGCCCTCGAATCCGAGTTCGAACAAGTCTCCGGTGACATCGATCAAAAATGGAATAAAGCCGTCGGCGAAGCCGATGCCATGCGCGATTCCCGCCCCGAACTCATCGAACAAAAAGCCGACCGCATCCGCGAAAAACACGAATCCTGGTATCAAGACCAGCTCGCCTCCCTCGAACCCGATCGAACCGTCGCTTACGATAAAATCAACCACGAAGCCCAAAATCGTGTCCAAGTTCTCAACGAGACCCGGAACGCCGACGCCACCAAAGCCGACGCAGACTACAAAGCCGGTTGGGAAACCCTCGAATCCGAGTGGAAAGATATTATCAAACCCATCTACGCCGAAATCGCCGCCACCTACGAAGCCACGGAAAAACGCTTTCCCGATTGGTCCCCGCCCCTATGGGAAAACTGGACCCCGCCCACCGACCTCTCGGAAATCACCCGCTTTGCCCATCTCGATGTCAATATCACCGAACTCGCCGACGCCGTCCCTCAAGACCCGCGCCTCGCCCTCCCCGGTCCGCCCGAATTCAAAGCTCCCCTGCTCCTAAACATCCCCGATTCCGCTTCCCTCCTTATCGAAACCAACGACGCCGCCGGCCAGTCCGCCGCCATCGGCTCTCTCAACAACATCATCCTTCGTCTCCTCTCCAATGCCCCCCCGGGGCGCCTCAGCTTCACCATCGCCGACCCCGTCGGCCTCGGCGAAAACTTCGCCGGCGTCATGCACCTCGCCGATTACGAAGATCACCTCATCAATAGCCGCATCTGGACCCAGTCCACCCAAATCGAACAACGCTTGGGCGAACTAAACGAACACATGGAGAAGGTCATCCAGATGTATCTCCGCAACGAGTACGAAACCATCACCGAGTACAACGAGAAGGCCGGCACCATAGCAGAAAAATACCACTTCCTCGTCGTTGCCGATTTCCCATCCGCCTTCAGCGAAACCTCGATCCAACGCCTCCTCAGCATCGCCGCCGCCGGCGCCCGCTGCGGCGTCTACACACTTATCCACTGGGACAGCCGCGAACCCCTGCCGCAAGACACCCTCGTCGAAGACCTCCGCAACGCCGGCGTCTGGATCAATTGCCGCAAAAACGGACCCCTCGCCCTGAACGACTCCCCCATCAGCGGCGCCAATCTCATCCTCGACCCACCCCCCGATCCCGAATTCGCCACCAATCTCACCCACCGCATCGGCAAAGCCAGCGTCGATTCCAATCGCGTCGAAGTTCCCTTCGATCAAGTCGCCCCCAATGACGACGAACTCTGGAGCGAAGATACCACCAACGAACTCACCGTCGCTATCGGCCGCACCGGCGCCACCAAACTCCAATACCTCGCCATCGGTAAAGGCACCTGCCAACACGCGCTCATTGCCGGGAAAACCGGGTCCGGTAAATCGACCCTCTTCCACGTAATGATCACGAACCTCGCCCTATGGTGCAGCCCTGACCAAGTCGAGTTCTACCTCGTCGACTTCAAAAAAGGCGTCGAGTTCAAAGCATACGCCACCGCCCAACTCCCCCACGCCCGCGTCATCGCCATCGAATCAGATCGCGAGTTCGGACTCAGCGTCCTCCAACGCGTCGACGATGAACTCAAACGCCGCGGCGATATGTTCCGCGACCTCGGTGTCCAGGACATCGCCGGATACAAAAAAGCCGGCGGCACCGAACCCGTCCCGCGCTCCCTCCTCATGATCGACGAGTTCCAGGAGTTCTTCGTCGAAGACGATCGCATCGCCCAGGACGCCGCCGTCCTCCTCGACCGCATCGTCCGCCAGGGCCGCGCCTTCGGTATCCACGTCATCCTCGGCTCGCAAACCCTCGGCGGGGCCTTCACCCTCGCCCGCACCACCCTCGGCCAGATGGTCATCCGCATCGCGCTCCAATGCAACGAAGCCGACGCATACCTCATCATGGATGACAGCAATCCCGCCCCCCGCATGCTCACCCGGCCCGGGGAAGGCATCTACAACGACCAAGCCGGCATGATGGAAGGCAATAGCCCCTTCCAAGTCGTCTGGCTTCCCGATGAGGTCCGCGAATCCTGGCTCGCCAAAACCCATGACCTTGTCGAAAAAAGCGACAAAAAGTACCCCAAACCCATCGTCTTCGAAGGCAACGTCCCCGCCGATATCCACGAGAACGTCATCCTCGCCGGCATGCTCAACGGAGACGCCCCGCCCAAGGCACCCCCCACCGCGGGCCGCGCCTTCCTCGGTTCCCCCAACTCCATCAAAGGTCCCACCGAAGCAGTCTTCCATCGCCAAAGCGGTAATAATCTCCTCGTCGTCGGTCAACGAGATGAATCCGCCCTCGCCATCGCCACCATCTCCCTCGTCTCCCTCGCCGCCCAATACCCCAAAGACGCCGCCCGCTTCATCATCCTCGACGCCAGCCCACCCGGTTCCCCCCAACAAGAGTTCCTCGACCAAGCCGTGCAATCCATCTCACACGACCTCACCCTCGCAAAGGGTCACGACGTCGAATCCGCCATCGCCGAGCTCGCCAACGAAATGCGCTCCCGCGCAGAAGACCAAACCGCCGCCACCTCCGCGCCCGCCATCTTCGTCTTCATTCTCGGCCTCCAAAAATTCAAAAAACTCCGCTACGAAGAAGACTTCGGATTCTCCGGCGACGACGCCCCCGCGAATCCCGGCACCGAACTCGACAACCTCATCCGCGAAGGCGCCAGTACCGGTATCCACCTCATCACCACCGTCGATTCCTTCAACAACGTCAACCGCTTCCTCAGCCGCAAAGCCCTTACCGAATTCGAAATGCGCGTCCTCTTCCAAATGAGCGCCAACGACTCCGCGTCTCTCATCGACACCCCGAAGGCCTCGAACCTCGGCCTCAACCGCGCCCTCTTCTACAACGAACAGGAAGGATACCTCGAAACCTTCCGCCCCTACGCCCTCCCCAACAACGACTGGCTCACCACCGCCAAAGCCTCCCTCTCCAAATCCTGAGTAACCCTCACTCCCTCAACACCACCCCCGCTACCGCCTCTACAATCTCGTTCACCGCGACGTTCTCCGTGTTCGCCAACACCACAATCGTCACGTCACTCTCCGGAAAATAATTCAACTCACTCCGGAACCCCTTGATTCCCCCCCCGTGCCGAATCACCGGCTGCCCCTCCGCTCTCTGCACAAACACACCGCATCCGTAAGGAATCTCATCCCCCTTGTTGGTGATTCCCCGCGTCGTCATCCTCTCCCACGACGCCTCACTCAACACTTTCCCTTCCACCAACCCGCGCTGCCACTTCATCAAATCTCCCACCGTCGAAACCAACGCTCCCGCCGCAAACGGCTGCGTCATACTGATCGGCTCGGCATTCAAAAAATACACCCCCCATCGCGCATAACCGCTCGCCCGGTTCTCGATCAACGGCCGCCACCCACCCACTCGCGTCGATTCCATCCCCAGCGGCTCAAATATTCGCTCCCGCAAAAACTGCCCATACGTCTTCCCCGAAGCCTCTTCGATGATCACTCCCAATAAGTAATATCCCGAGTTGTTGTATTTGAACCGCCGCCCCGGCGGAAAATCAAACGGCTCCGCCTCAATCAAGGCCAGCATCTCCTCCCGCCCCGCATCCTCACGCACCTGCTCCCGAAACGTCGGTAACGAAGTCATACTCCGGATCCCGGAGGTGTGCTGCAAAAGCTGCAACACCGTCACCTCGTGCCCCTGCATGTCAAAGTCCGGCAACCACTGCGACAGCGAATCCCCCAACCCTACCGTCCCCTCCTCCACCAATAACAAAATCGCCGCCGCCGTAAACTGCTTCGTCACCGAACCAATCCGATACACCGACTCGGCACTCGCCGACACCTCCAACTCCAAATTCGCCGACCCATACCCCTCCGCCAACAACACCTCACCACCCTTCGCGACCCCGATACTCAATCCCGCCGTCTTCTCCGAATTCACCCACTCCGCCGCAATCGCCCCCACCGCCTCTTCCAGTTCTTCCTCCCCCCGCGCCACGCTCATCTCGCCCAAAACCAATACCCCTCCCGCCATCAACAGCCCCTTCAATTTCGCCCCATTCATCACCACATTCTTTCGACGGACCTCGCCATTTCAAGGTTACATTGAATTATCACCACAATCGCCTGATCCAAAACCCCGAAAGATTCCCCCAAAACCCAAAGTTTATCCCCCATGAAATATCGAACCCTCCTCCCCACGCTACTCACCCTCGCCCTGGCGATCCTCAGCTTCGAATTAACCAGCGCAGCAAAGCCGCAAGCGGATAAAACCGCCGGTTTGAATATACTCTTTATTACCGTCGACGACATGAGCGCCGACTCCATCGGCGCCTTCGGCTGCGAACTCGCCGATACCTCGCCCAACGTCGACCAACTCGCCGCCGAAGGACTCCGCTTCAATCACATGCACGTCGTCGTCGGCAATTGCAAACCCTCACGCAACGTCATGTGGTCCGGCAAATATCCCCACACCACCGGCGTCGAAGGCTTCTACTCCATCCCCGAACCCGATTACCCCCACCTCGTCGACCTCATGCAAGACGGCGGATACTTCATCGGTATCCGCGGAAAGGTCTCCCACTCCACCCCCTACTACCCTTACCACTGGGACGCTATCCTCGACACCGATGCCCAAGGCAACAAACACCACATGAAGGACGCCAAGTCCTACTATATTTCCACCCGCGACGGCATTGCTGCCGCCAAAGAAGCCGGCAAACCCTTCTGCCTCATCGTCAACATCTCCGATCCCCACAAACCCTTCTACTCCCAAAACAAAAGAAAAGGCACCTTCGACGACCCTCACGTTCCCACCCGCGTCTTCACCGCCGATGAAGTTCCCGTCCCCAACTTCTTGCCCGATGACCCCGCCATCCGCGAAGAAGTCGCCCTCTACTACTCCTCCGTCCGCCGGGCCGATGACTGCGTCGGCGAAATCTTGCGCGCCCTCAAAGAATCCGGTCAGGAAGACAATACCGTCGTGATGTTCCTCTCCGATCACGGTATGCCCCTCCCCTTCGCGAAAACCCAACTCTATCACCACAGCACCCACACCCCCTACATCGTCAAATACCCCGGCGTCACCAAGGCCGGAGCCATCGACAACGACCACGTCCTCTCCGCCGTCGACCTCACCCCCACCCTCCTCGATGTCGCTGGCATCGAACATCCCGAGACCGGCTTCGACGGCCAATCCTTCGCCCCCGCCTTCTCCGGCGAGTCGCTTAAAGGCCGCAACTTCGCCTTCAAAGAATACAACGAAAACTCCGCCGGCACCCGCGAACCCATGCGTAGCATCCAGGGCAAACGCTTCGGTTACGTCTTCAACCCCTGGTCCAATGGCGAACGCCTCATGAAAACCGCCACCCAGGGCACCGCCACCTATCGCAAAATGAAAGAACTCGCCGAAACCGACGAATACGTCGCCGGACGCGTCCGCCTCATCGATCACCGCGTCCCCGAGGAATTCTACGACTATAAAAATGACCCCGATGGCCTCCACAACCTCGTCGACGACCCCGAATACCAGGACGAACTCAAGCGCCACCGCGAAGCCCTCAAACGACATCTCAACCGCACTGACGACTTCGTCCTCGAAGCCTTCGAAGTCCGCACCGATCCCGAAGCCCTCGAAGCCTTCATGGCCGGCCAGGAAGAACAGGCCGCCAAAAGGAAAGCCGCCAAAAGAAAGAACAATCCCAAGAAGCCAGCATCTTCAAACTGAGAACCCCGACGGCCTTCACCCTCGGCCACGCCGTACCGTCAAAATTCCCCACGACTTCCCCGCCAACCTCGGCGAAAAACTCGTCCACGTACCGACCAAAACCGGCGAACAAGGCAAACGCCTCGAACAAAAAACGCTAAAGGCTTCCGGCAAAGGTACCCTCGATCTAACCTTCGAGCTCCCCATAAAAATCCCCGACGACCAAATTAGCTTCAGTGCTTTCGTCGGCGAAGACTTCCAACGTAATCTCCAGCTCGAAACGTCAAAGCTGATCCAACCCGCCGACTAAATACAGATCGTACTCGTAATGGCAGAGCCGGACTTCCGCCACTTTGCCATCGACTTCACCCGCCCACGTGGCATCATCCCCCTCTCTCTACGGAGAATTTCCACGTATGATTGGGCCATGATTCACCTCATCCCGCGCTCACGCCTGCTGACGCAAACATTGCTCCTGGCGTGTTTCACTTTCGTCCTGCTTTTCGCCGCTCACCAAATCACCTATTCATTGGTTCTGAAAGTATACATCGCCGGCGGCGATAGCTTTAGACACAGCCTCAACCCCTACGATTACACCCTCGAAAATTTTGGAGCCCACAACCAGTTCAAGTATTCGCCCTTCGCGGCGATCATGTATTACGGCCTGTACAAAGTAAAATTCGCCAACGCCGTAATCGGTATCTGGGCCTTCGCCAGCCTTTTCACGTTCTCTCTCGGTCTCAGCTTGTGGGCCGACCTCACAAAAAAATACCCTCTCTACGTCACCCTCGCCTTCTTCGCCTGTCTGGGCGAAGCCATCATCTCCCAATCCGTCCATCAAACCAATTGCCTCATCATCGGCCTGACCCTCATTGGCCTCGCAGCTTATCGACAGAAGAAATACTTCGCCAGCGGCAACGCCCTCCTGATCGCAGCCAATATCAAGGTCATGCCAATAATCTTCCTCGCCGCGCTCGCACCAAGATTCAAACTAAAATTCTTTTACGGTATTGCCGCCGCTGGCCTCCTCACATTTCTCATCCCCGCCCTCTTCGTCGGCTGGAACCACAATTGGGAAATGCACCTCGCATGGGTTAACCTCGTCCTCGGAGATACCACCAACAAGGGCCTCCTCGACGCCCAATCAACCCTCGCCCGAATGGAACTCGCGTTGCTCGGAAACATTATCAAATACACGATCCTGAGTCTCTCCATCCCCATCTTCTTCACCGCCACGTTCTTCCTCACCCCCCGATCCTGGGTCCCCTGGCTGACCCTCGGCACCTCAGCCCTCCTCCTCCTCAGCCCGCGCACCGATATTTTTACCTACGCCATCCTCGCACCGTCTTACCTCCTCCTCGCCATCTGGTTCGCCGAATGCGAACAGAAAATAGTTCGCGTGGCCGGCGGTTGGCTGACCACAGTCGTCGCCGCCTCTATGGGAATCGGTCTCTCCATCTACGGCTTGGGCGATGAATACTCGAATTCGTTCCTCCCCGCTCAACGCATCCGCATCATCGGCGCCCTCTACTTCTGGCTCATTTCATGCGCCATCCTCGTTCACCAACTCACCGTCAACATACGACAAAGATTATCATCGACTCGGTTTGCTTCTGTCGAACATTCATGACAAGTTGAACCGTTGGTATCAATCACCGTTCCCCGTGACCATGCCGTTTCACATATTCGCAATACCCGCCGCCGCACGCCGCTCCCTTTTGTTCCTCCTCGTCGCCGCCGCTTTCGGCATCGCAACCACCCCGGCCCATCTCCACGCCGCTACCGGCACCATCGCCAACCAAATCAAACTCAAAGCCCTCATCATCCCCTCAGTAGATTTCAACGAAACCCCCCTCGAAGACGCCATCGAATACCTCCGCCAAAAAAGCGACGAACTCGATAAAGACGGTTTCGGTATCAACATCGTCGTCGACAGCGAAATCGATCGCAATCAGCCCATCCCCTCCCTCTCCCTAAAAAACGCCCCCCTCTCCGCCGTCCTCGGATACGTCTGCGAACTCACGGGGAACCGATACCGCGTCGACCGCAACGCCATCATTATCTTCCGCCCACGCGCGAAATCCTCCGGCGATCAAGAAACCGCCGAAAATACGCCGCCCCCGCCGCCCGCCCCCAAACCCACCACTGCTTCCATGCAGTTGCGAGCAAAGCTCGACCAAATCGTCATCCCCTCCATCGATTTCTATGACACACCCCTCCCCGACGCCGTCGAGTTCCTCCGCCAAAAAGCCGCCCAACTCGATCCCACCGGATCCGGCGCCCAAGGCGTCAACTTCGTCATTGCCGGCACCCTCCCCGATCCTCCTCCCACCATCACCCTGAAACTCCAACAAGTCCCCCTGAGCGATGTCCTCAAATACGTCACCGGCCTCGCCGATATGCGCTACGACATCTCAGCCCACGCCGTCACCATTCGCGCGCGCTGAACCCCCGGCCCAGATTACGCCAGAATATCCGTCACCACTTCCCCGTGCACATCCGTCAGCCGGAAATCACGACCGGAATACCGGTAAGTGAGCCTCTTATGGTCAAACCCTAACGTGTGCAAAATCGTTGCGTGCAAATCATGCACGTGCACCGGATTCTCCGCCACCGCCAACCCCCAATCATCAGTCACCCCATAGGTCATCCCCCCCTTGATCCCGCCACCCGCCATCCAAATCGTAAACCCATCCACATGATGGTCCCGCCCCACACGCTGCAGGTCCGATGGCCCCGTCTGAATCGTCGACGTCCGCCCCATCTCCCCGCCCCAAATCACCAAGGTGTCCTCCAACATCCCCCGCGACTTCAAATCACTCAACAACGCCGCCACCGGCTGGTCCGCCTCCTTCGACAACGCTTTGATACGCGGCATCAACCCGCTGTGATTGTCCCAAGGCTGCCCCGCCCCATGATAACACTGGATATACCGCACCCCACGCTCCGCCAATCGCCGCGCCATTAACAAATTCCGCCCCACCGGCGTCTCCCCATACCTCTCCCGAATCGACTCCGGCTCCTGGTCCACGTCAAACGCATCCGTCGCCGCACTCTGCATCCGAAACGCCAGTTCCATCGAGTGAATGCGCGACTCCAAACGCTCGTCCCCCGGACGCTGATTCCGATGCCGCGCATTCAAATACTGCGTCAACGCCAATTGCCCCCGCTGCGTCCCCATCGAAATGTCCTTCCGCGTCAGATGCGGAATCATCGAACCCGATTCCCCGTCCGTCTCAATGTGAGTCCCCTGATATATCCCCGGCAAAAACGCGCTCGTCCAGTTCCGCGACTGCGCGGTCGGCATCCCTTTCGGCATCAACACCACATACCCCGGCAAATCCTCGCTCTCCGTCCCCAAGCCATACAAGGCCCATGACCCGATACTCGGCCGCGCCACCACCGGGTTCCCACAGTTCATCAACAACAACCCCGGCGAATGATTCGCAATCTCACCCACCATCGACCGCACCACGCACAAATCATCCGCATGCTTCGCCACATTCGGAAACAACTCGCTGATCTCTAACCCGCTCTCGCCATGCTTGCGGAACTTGAACGGCGACGCCCAAATCGTCCCCACCCGGTTGCGCTGCGTCCGTTGCAGCGTCTCCTTCACCGAGTCCGGCAATTCCTTCCCGTCCAATTTCGCCAGCCCCGGCTTCGGATCAAAGGTGTCGATCTGCGACGGCCCCCCGTTCATGAACAAATGAATCACCCGCTTGGCCGTCCCGGGAAAATGCCCCGCCCGTGGACTCAGGGGCGACTCCGCCGCCGCCCGCACCACGTCCGGCAATAACAAATCCGAAGCCGCCAACGCCCCCATCCCGAAACCCACCCGCCGCAAAGCCTCCCGCCGCGTCATCTGTTTCAATTCGTCCTTCATCACTCAATCTACATACAAAAACTCATTCGACATCATCACCGCCTGCGCCACCAAAGGCCATGCGTGCACCCCCCGGTCCCGCTGCAAATCAATAAAGCGCCCAAACTTCTCCCGTTCCCCCTCGTCCGACTTCCGCTGCAATACCCGCTCAAATATCGCGTCAATCCGCTCCTGCCGATTCACCCCATCGCCAAAATCCAATGACGCCACCAACTCCTTCGCCCGATCAATCACAAACGGCGAATTCATCGTGAATAAAGCCTGTGGCGCCACGATATCCTCCGTCCGCTTACCTTGACTCTGAATCGGCGACGGAAAATCAAAATTCCGCAAGGTCGGGTCCAAATTAAATCGGTTGATATAGCCATACACGCTCCGCCGCTTCGTATGCCCCTCGCCCCAAAGCGGTGCACTCCGCCCGCGCATCCGTAAATCCAATTCACCCGAAACCGCCAGCAGCGAGTCCCGCAATTCCTCGATCGTCAACCGCTTCGAATTCGCCCGCCAATAATTCACGTTCTCCGGATCGTTCGCCGCCATGTCGTCCCGCTCACGACTCCGCTGCCGATACGCCTCCGAACTTACGATCACCTTGACCAGGTGCTTCAAAGACCCCCCACTCGCCAAAAATTCCCCCGCCAGCCAATCCAACAACTCCGGATGACTTGGCCCCGATCCCTGCAACCCAAAATCCGAGGGCGTGTCCACCAGGTAAGTTCCCATCAACGCCCCCCACACCCGGTTCACAAACACCCGCGCTGTCAACGGATTACCCTCATCCACAATCCGCTCCGCAATCTCCATCCGCCCGCTCGCCTTCGCCGGAAACGCCGTTTGCTCCTCATCCAGTATCTTCAAAAACCGCCGCGGCACCCGGTCACCCCTCGATCCCGGTTCCCCGCGAATAAAAATCGCCGGTTCCACCGGTTTGCCCGCCTCCTTTACCGACATCGCCCGCGCCGGCGCCCCGTCATGAAATAAAAACAACTCCGCCAACTCCGTCTGCCGAATCTCCTCCGCCACCGATCGATTGTTCCCACCACGCTTCTTGTCCCCCGCCTCCACAATCTTCTCATCGACCGCCGCCCGCTTCATTTCATAATCCGACTCCTGCTTCGGCCCGGGATCATACCCCAGTATCACCGGAAACTCCTCCACATCCCACGGCGCCGGCCGCTTAACCGAACGAAACACCCCATACAACGAATAATAATCCGCCGTCGGGATCGGCTCATACTTGTGATCATGACACCGCGCACACGCCGCCGTCATCCCCAGAAACCCCCGAAAGGTGACGTCGATCGCGTCATCCACAAAATCGTCCGACATGTCCCGATACGGCGAGACCCCAATGAATCCCAACGCCGCCAACTCCGGGGCATCCTCCCTCAACCCCATCAAATCCGCCGCCAGTTGCTCCTTTACAAATTCGCCATACGGCTTGTCCTCATTGAACGCCTCGATCACATAGTCCCGATACGTAAACGCCCACGGATAATAGTGCGGCGTCTTCGTGTCCGCCCGATAGGTATTCGCCGTGTCCGCATACCGCGCCACATCCAACCACATCCGCGCAAAATGCTCCCCAAACCGTGGCGACCCCAACAAATCGTCAACGTATCCTTCCAAATCTCCACCCTCACCTCCCGCCGGCGGCAACCCCGTCAAATCATAGGCCAAGCGCCGCTTTAACACCGCCTCCCCCGCCCGCGGCGAAGGCGACAAACCTTCTTCCGCCATCGCCGTATACAACAATCGATCAATCGCCGTCCCATTCCAACGGGGATGATCCACCTCGACGGGCTCCACTTTCGCCAACGGCCGAAACGCCCAGTGCTCACGCGCCTTCCCAAAAATAAACTCCTGATCCCCCAGTTGCGAAAACTCCGTGTCCCCCATGTCATCCGCCGGCCCCGGTGCCCCGCGCGCCACCCACTGCTCCAACAACTTCACCTCCCCCTCATCCAACTCATACTTCGGCGGCATCTCCAAATCCGAATCCGCATATCGCACCGCCGCAATCAAAAGCGATCCATCCAAATTCCCCGGCACGACCGCCTTGCCACTGTCACCCCCCTCCAGCCATCCCGTCTCCCGATCCAACAACAAGCCCCCCTTCCGCTCATCCTCCGCCTCCGAATGACACTCGTAACAATGCTCCACCAATATCGGCCGCACCCGCCGCTCAAAAAAAGTCGCACCCCCGCCATCCTTGCCCCCTTCTGCCACCCCCTCCAAGGGGAACAAGCAGGCTAAGCCCGCAATTCCCATGGCAATCAATCGTGTCCTCGCCGTCATCTCAATAAAGTTCTGGGGCGTAAACATTCCCCCTTGGTAAAACGATTTTCGACACCCCGGACTTTCGCCCAATTCTACCCCTCATGACCCCGGATCACCCACAAAAACGAGACTCCAAAATCTCCGAGATGCAGAAGATCGAGGACCACCTCATCAAACGCTTCGCCAACGTCAAACGCCGCCTCCAGTACGAAACCCCCTGGTTCGATCACACCACCCCCTACGCAGACCTCGAATCCAAAATTCGCGAAACGATCCTCTTCTACGAAAACCGCGGCTTCTACCTCTTCCAGGAACCGAAACTGGAACACGAACCTGTCAACAAACGCTTCCGCATCCACCTCACCTTCCGACCCACCGAATCAAATCAATAAGCACCCCTCACTCCGGCCGGCTCCGCCCCGCCTCAATCAACTCCGCCAACTCCTTCTCCATACGCTTCGCCACCTTCGGATTCTCCTCGATCACGTTCTTCTTCTCCGCCGGATCATCCGCCAAATCAAACAACTGATACTGAGGCACCGGCGTCGTCTCCAGCTTCCGCTCCACCACCAGGTTGCGCGCCTTCTTCGAATCATGCCGCTGCAACTTCCAGTTCCCCACCCGGAACCCAAAGTTGTTCCCCTTCCCGTTGTCCTGGAGAATCAAACTTTCCCGGCCTTTCGCCCCCTCCTCCCCAATCAACGCGCCCATCACATCAATACTGTCCAAGCACGCATCATCCGGCAACGCCACCCCCGTCATCCCCGCCAAGCTCGCCGCCAAATCTATCGTGCACACAATCTCTTCCGACGCCTGACCCGGCTCAATCCGTCCCGTCCACCGTGTGATAAACGGCGTCCGCGTCCCCCCTTCATAAATGCTGTATTTCCCACCGCTGAAAATCCCCCCCGACCGGTGATCCCCATTCTTCTCCACCGCATCGTCCGCATACCCGTCGTCCAACACCGGCCCGTTGTCCGAACAAAATACCACCAGTGTGTCCTCCGCGATCCCCAACTCATCCAAGGCCTTCATCAACTCCCCCACACACCAATCCAATTGCACGATCGCATCCGCCCGGTATCCCAAGGGCGTCACCCCCTGAAACCGCTCGTGCGGCATCCGCGGCACATGCAAATCATGCGAGGCAAAGAACAAGAAGAACGGCCCGTCCTTGTTCGCCTCCAGCCACTCCACCGATTTCTCCACCCACTTGTCCGCCAAATCTTCGTCCCGAAAACGCGCTTCCTTCCCCCCCGTGTAATAGCCAATCCGGCTGATCCCGTTGTGAATCGTGTGATTATGCCCATGCGTCCAATCCATCTTTAATGTGTCCCGGTGCGACACCCCCGTCGGATGCTCGGGACTCGGCGCCTCTTTCCCCACCCAAATCGGATCTTCCGGATCCAAATTCAACACCCGGTGGTTCTCCACATACACCTGCGGCACCCGGTCGTTCGTCGTCGGCAACAAAAAACAATAGTCAAACCCGATCTCCAACGGCCCCGGCTTCAACTCATCGTTCCACTGCGGCCCATCTTCCCCGCCCAATCCCAAATGCCACTTCCCAATCACCGCCGTCGCATACCCCGCCTCCTTCAACAAATCCCCGATCGTCACAATCCCCGGCTGAATCACCGCCGGCGCACTCGGCGGCGCAATCCCCGTCCCCTCACGCCGAAACGCATACGTCCCCGTCAAAAATGAATAACGCGTCGGCGTGCACGTCGACGCCGAACAATACCCGCTCGAAAATTGAATCCCCTCCGCCGCCAGCTTGTCAATGTGCGGCGTCTCAAAATCCGTCGCCCCATAACACGACAAATCACCATACCCCAAATCATCCGCCATGATCACAATCACGTTCGGCTTCTCCACCGCACACACACCCGCCACCATCCCCGCCAAAACAACCAAAGAGAGAATCAATTTCTTCATAGCGCCCCCACTAAAGCCCATCCCCACTCTCCGTCCAAGCGATAAAATCTGCTCCGGAAAATAACGAAACGCCCATACTTTTTACCTTTTACATCGTGACCTTCGTAGCCTTGGCGAAGAACGGTTCCCACCTTTTACGCGCCCTCAGGGCGCTCTCCCGGCACCCCCGGCGACGCATCCGGTTCCCCCCGCACAAAGGCCCGCACCACAAAAATCGCCAACGAAATCGTCCCCCAGGTCAAACCCACCACCACCCCCACATCAATGATCCCACGCCAAGGCTGCGGCAATAAACGCACCAACAACACCAATCCCAAGATGCCAAAACTCAATATCCAGGCCACCATCTTCGTCCGCTTCGTCCCATGGAAATACCCCATGGCAAAAAATGGCGCCAACACCGAATGCAATACCTTGGGATTCGTCCACAAATAATGAATGCGCGCCGCCGTCCGGGGAGAAAAACTCTTCTGAAACCCCTTATACCCCTCGGCATGCGCCATGAAAATCACCCACAACACACACACCACCCAATGCACCCAGGTAAATCCCCCCGAATAAGCATCCCACGCAATCTGCGCAAGGCCCCAAATCGCCGACACCAACATCCAAAACATCCCCACCGCTCCCCAGATCGCCCCCAGTATTCCAATCACTTTCATCACTCAGCCGCACACCCTGCCACCCCTCGCTCAAATGTAAACGCTCCTCCTTGCTTTTCCTCCCCTCTACATTACCCCCCAACGCCGGAGTTTACCCGCTGGGGCGGGCGCCCCCTCACTCCTTCCGCAAATACTCCACCTCGTAATCCCCCGGCAATGGAGTCACCAAATTCTCCTCCGCCCACCCATCCCACTTCCGCGACAACGCCGCCACCACCTCCGGATACTCACCCGACACTTCCTCCGTCTCCGTCCGCACCCCGTCCATCGCATACAACTCCCACGGCTCCCCGCGCAACGACACCAACTTCCACTTCCCCTCCCGAATCCCACGATTCCCCTCGTGCTCAAAATACAACACCCGCTCCTCTTCCCCCTCGCCATCCCCTTTCACATAACTCACCAAATCCCGCCCCGGTAACGGCAGCTCGCCCGTGTCCTCCACCCCCGCCAAAGCTGCCACCGTCGGCATCAGATCAATAATGTGCGCCGGCTCCCGAAAAATCGTCCCCGCCTGCTCCCCCATCCCCGCCGGCCAATGCACGATACAAGGCGAGTTGATCCCCCCCTCATGACAAAAATGCTTATACAAACGCCACGGCGTATTTGACGCGTTCGCCCATCCCGATCCCACACTGTGAAAAGTTCCTGCCCGCCCCATCTCATCCAAGGCCTCACCCTCATACAAAATGTTGTCGTTGCTAGACTGGTTATCAAAACCAAACGGATCCCACTCCGCGCACGCTCCGTTGTCCGACAAAAACACAATTAGGGTGGCCTCATACTCATCGTGCGCCCGCAAATCCGCCAACACCCGCCCGATGTTCACATCCATCACGTCCACCATCGCCGCATAAATCGCCATCCGCCGCGCCAAATCCAATCGCCGCTCCTCCGATAACGCATCCCACGCCCCGTTCACCCCCGTCTTCGTCTCCCCAAAATTCCAATATCGCGACCGCGGTGACAGCTCCGTCTCCTCCCCCACTATCCCCATTTCCTTCATCCGTCCCAATCGCTCCTCCCTCAATTGATCCCACCCGCCATGATACCGGTCCGCATACTTCGCAATATCATCCGGCCGCGCATGAAGCGGAAAATGCGGCGCATGATAGGCCAAATACAAAAACCACGGCCGCTCCGGCGTCTCCCGCGCCTGCTCCAAAAACATCAAGGCATGATCCGTCACCGCATCCGTCGCATAAAACTCTCCCTCATCATACCCGATCACCCGCCCGTCCACCGGCCGCCGAATCAAATGCTCCGCATCAAAAAATCGCTTCGCACTCGTCAAGGTCCCGTAAAATTCCTCAAACCCGTGCGCCGTCGGATCGTCCGTCCCCAAGTGCCACTTTCCCGATATAAACGACCGATACCCCGCCGGCTCCAAGACCTGCGCAATCGTGCGCGCATCTTCCGACACCCGCCCGCGATACCCCGGCCTCCCAATGTCCTGCGTCATGTGTCCCAATCCCACCCGATGCGGATACTGCCCCGTCAAAATACTCGCCCGCGACGGACAACAACGCGCCATGGTGTAAAACTGCGTCAACCGAACCCCGCCCGCCGCCAATTCATCCAGGTTCGGCGTCGCGATCTCCCCCCCGTAACACCCCAAATCACTGAACCCCAAATCATCCGCCACCATGATCAACACGTTCGGCTTCTCCCCACCCCACGCCGGCAGTCCACCCAACACCATCAAGACCAAGGCCCATCCCATTCGCTTCATCATGAATCCAATATTACGCACTCTTCCGTTCCTCCAAAGTTGCCTCCCCCATGAGCCTCATTCATAGTCCTCCCAATGAAAACATACAAGCTCCTCGCTGTCTTCTTCTCCGCCCTCTTGCCAGTCACACCCGCGCCCGCCGCCGATCAGAATCTCTACCTCGCCGCCGGTGACCAAATCACCGTCTTCTCCATCAACCCCGACTCGGGAAAACTCGATCTCCTCCAGGAAGTTCTCTTGCCCGGCGCGGGACCCATGACCGTGTCCCCGGAAAAAACGCACCTCTACATCACCGCCAACCAATCCAAGGACCCCAATCCCAAAAAGAAATCCCCCGCCCTCGCCACTTTCAAGGTCTCCGCAGACGGCACCCTCGACCACCTCAATACCGCCTCCGCCAATCTCTCCCCCGGATACCTAAAGTCCGATGCGACCGGCTCTTTCCTCGCCGGCAATCACTACGGCCCCGGTAAAGTTACGGTCTGGAAACTGGAAGACCAAATCTACCAGGGCGAAACCGTCCAAGAAATCACCCTCGAACCCAAAGCCCACTCCGCCGTCTTCGCCCCCTCGAACAAAACCCTCCTCGTCCCCGCCACCGGCCCCAACAAGGTCTTCCAACTCAACTTCGACCCCGCCACCGGAAAAACCACCCCCCACGATCCCCCTCACGCCGACGGCCCACAAGCCGACACCGACGCCCGCCAACCCAGGCATCTCGTCTTCCACCCCAAACTCAACATCGTCTACACGACGAACGAACGCGAACACCCCGGCGTCGGTGTCTGGTCCTGGAATCCCGATACCCAATCCCTCACCACCATCCAGAACATCGTCACCCATCCCGAAGGCTTCGAAGGCATCATCACCACCGCCGATCTCCATCTCACGCCCGATAACAAATTCCTCTACGTCTCCAACCGCGACGTCACCGACCGACAAGCCACCTCCGGAAACAACGCCATCGTCGCCTTCGCCGTCAATCCCGCTTCCGGCGAACTCACCCTCATCGATCACTACCCCTGCGAACACGTCCCCCGCTCCTTCGCCATCGACGAATCCGGCAACTTCCTCTACGTCGCCGGCCAGGGCGACAACAAACTAGGCGCCTATCGCATCGACCCCGCCTCCGGCGCCCTCTCCAAAATCGAACAACACGAAACCGGCAACCGCCCCTCCTGGGTCCACATCATGTCGCCGCCCGCGACTCCGTAGCCTTCCCTAGGATTTCAACGAGCCGATCTCCTGGTTGCAGCGTCGCAGCCGGTCAATGTTGATCAGGAGGATGTTCCGCAAAATCTTCGAGTGAATCACCGGCTCCTCCTCCGCAAGACGCGCCAGACTCGCAAGCGAGAACAGGTAACAGGTCGACGGCTCATTTGCCCACACGTCCGCCGATCGATTACTCCCGTCCACCACCGCCAGATCACCAAAACACACTCCCGGACAAAAGGCCGCTACCCGCTGCCCCCGCGGCGCTCCATTCGAGGGACTTAAGTGAATGCCCACCGATCCCTTAGCCAACAAATACATGTAGTCCGGGTCTTCCCCCTGCTCCACGATCTTACAATCACGATCAAAACTCTCCATTTCTAACAGTCCCTCGATTCGCGACAACTCATTCGAATCAAGAGATTGAAAAAGCTCAAAGTCATGAAACGGAACCAATCCCGAAACCATTGGTGCTTCCACGTGCTTATCAATGAGCTGATCCTCACAAAATTCCAACGCGGTATCCAAATCAGACGAAAACGCGACATTTACACTCTCGGAATCAAAACGCCCACGATCAATCACTTCTGACGGATCAATCACAATCAATCGTTTTCCCGCATCCGATATGTCCGAAGCGACCGTCAAAAGAATGTCTTCCGTCGCCCGATCAATCAGACTCACACGGGTCAGGTCCACCACGAAAGTATTTGTGCTGTCAAAGAGCTCGGTTTGCAGTCGCACCAACCGCTCCATAGCGGTAAAGAAAATATCGCCCTGCAACTCAATCACCCGAACCGCATCACCATGCTCCCGAATGGTGTCGTGATGACTCTTCAAGCGCTGCCGGTTCGACCCCACATCGCTCAATTTGTAATGACGCCGGATCACATGCCCCGATACAACCGGGTAATTGAAAAGATGTAAATTGAACGACTGTGACAACTCTACAAATGTCTTCACCCCCCGAACACTGTTTCCTTTGACGTCCAGGCGCGGTGAAAAAACCGCCACCCCCAGCTGCCCCGGCAAAACCCCAAGCACACCCCCGCCCACACCGCTCTTCGCCGGCAGCCCCACCCGAAAAATCCACTCGCCAGAGTAGTCATACATCCCACACGTGCTCATGACACTCAACACCTTCTCCACATTCTCCGGTTGAAGCACCCGCTCCCCCGTCACCGGATTCACCCCGCCGTTCGCTAAAGAGGCCGCCATCACCGCCAAATCACGGCAGGTTACCAAGATCGAACACTGCTTGAAATACACTTCAACCGCTTCATCGACGGGATCATCCAGCTTCTCAACGTTGCGCAGCAAGTAAGCAATGGCACGGTTCCGAAATCCCGTCGCACTCTCCGAGCGATAGACCGCCTCATCAACACTCAGTTCACTGCCCGCAAAGGCACTAAAACGACTCCGGATCCTCTCAAACCGATCCTCAAATCCACTCCCTTGAACCATGCCCGTCGCCGCAATCGCTCCGGCATTAATCATCGGATTCAGCGGTCGCCCCGTCTCCGGGTCCAAGCTGATCGAGTTGAAAGCTTCACCGGATGGCTCGACACCGATCCGAGCATCCACCGCTTTGGGACCATGGTCATCCAAGATCATCCCAAACGTAAACGCCTTGGAAATCGACTGAATCGTAAACGGCTGCTCCGCATCCCCGATCGCATATCCATACCCATCGGTCGTGAAGACACAAATCCCATACCAGTTCGGATCGACACTCGTGAGCTCCGGAATGTAATCGGCTACCGCGCCTTCGTTAAATCCGCGGTAGTTCTCGTACACCTTGGCTAGAATTCGTGAAATCGTGTTGTCCATAACCGCCAGACAAATGACCGGCCCCACCCAAACAAGGCGGACCTGACGCCATGGCCCCACACACGGATAGAATTCAGGAGGTTTCGACTATTCGTCAGCACCGTCAATAAGCAGTATCCATGCCGCCAGAAGGGCGAATTTCTCTTTCCCTACCCACATACCCTTCCAGGCCACCCTTGCGCCCGCCCGTTCCCATGCCATGATCTGCGAAGTGAACGACATCGAACAACTCCGCGAACACCTGCTCGCCTTCCCCGAAACCACAGAGGAAACCCCCTTCGGCCCCGAGGTCCTCGTCTACAAAGTCGCCGGCAAAATGTTCGCCACCCTCACCCCCGAGGAAGTGCCCGTCCGCATGAACCTCAAGTGCGACCCCGATCGCGCCCTCACCCTCCGCGATGAATACGACGCCATCCTCCCCGGATACCATATGAACAAAAAACACTGGAACACTCTCGAGCTCGACGGCTCGCTCCAAGACGCCTTGGTCCAAAAACTGATCGACCACTCCTTCGAGCGGGTCCTCGCCGGCCACCCCAAAAAAACCCGCGACCGCATCACCACCGCCCTGCGAAAATAACCGCGAGCCCCCGCCCCCCACAATTTGGAGGGTCGTGCTCCCGCGCGACCGCTTCCAGAATGCCAGCCATCTCCCATGGTAGGTAGGGCGACTTGTCCCCCAAGGAGCCGCTCCCCCGCCGCCACTTTCATGGTAGGGCAGGCGCTCCGCCTGCCGTCCCACAACGCCCCTCGCTCCCACATGCGGTCGGAACCCCTCCGCCAGACCGCTAGCCGATAGAACGATCTTGCTTCAAATTCACCAGCGAACATTTACAACTAACTGATTGTAAGATAGTTAATTCAAAATTAAATCCTCCCCATTTTTATGGAAATTATAATAATTCATGTTATTTTATAATTTCGGACCACCAACCATCCCGTCCACCCATGAAACCCAATCCGCCATCCCACCGCCCCTTGGCCGGCCTCGCCCTCGCCGCGTTCGCCGCCCTGGTCACGCTATGGGCATGGACCCCACCCGCCGCCCACGCCGCCTCCACCATCGGTCTCACTTCTTCCCCCGGCTTCCCACCCTCGCTCAACGACGAATTCTCCAGCCTCCTCCGCCTCCGCGGCTTCGCCCACATCGCCTCCGGCCGAAATCCCGCCCAGCAAAACGAAATCTACCTCGGCCACACCGACCTCGGCGTCGGAGGCAATCGCAACCAAGGCGACCTCGTCTGGCAGGACGCCTCCCTCCACAACTGGCAAATCGACTACGACGGCGCCTCCACCATCTCCGTCACCGTCTCCAATGCCACCGGCTCCACCTCGCTCTCCTACGACTACACCCCCCTCTGGGCCGGTATCGATCCCAACGCCGATTCCTTCTCGCTCCAGAATATCAAAATCTACTCCAAGGATACCGACCGCAATGACCCCGATTCCAATATCGACGTCAATCAAGCCGTCGGAAACATCGAGCTAACCAACGCCACCACCACCCTCACCTTCCCCTTCGCCGCTTTCGACACCGCCAACAACGCCGACCAAACCCTCCGCTTCACCGCTCTCGACATCTCCAACATCGTCGGCTTCGAAACCGGCCCCTGGCGCCTCACCGGCACCTGGGTACCCACCTCCGTCTCCTCCTCCACTAACGGTTCCTACGAAACCTCCACGCTCGAATTCGCCTTCGGCGGAAGCCTCAGCCCCGTCCCCGAACCCTCGTCCGCCCTCCTCTTGCTCGCCTTTTCCCTCCTCCTCGCCAAGAGGAAACGCCCCGCCTAAAGGCCAAGCGCTTACCCCTGCGCCAAAAGCGCCATCTCTTCCACCGTGTACCGAGGCGTAATATGCTGCGGACAATTCCAGTCATAGGCCTTCACCTCGAGGAAAAACGCCCGCTCCGCCTTGGCCCCATAGCCCTCCGGATTCAAACTCTCCACCAACGCCTCATCGTCCGCCCGATCCACCACCCGCCCCTCCGCCCAAATCTTCAATCGTTCCCGCTGCGGATAATCCATCAAAAATAACGATACCTTCTTCGTCGCATCCACATTCCCCGTCGAAATGTATTGCCGGTTCCCCCGAAAATCCGCAAAGGCCAGCGAACTCTCGCCCACCACCCGCAGAAACCCCTTCGGCCCCCCGCGATGCTGCACATACGGCCACCCGTTCTCCCCCGCCGTCGCCATGTAAAAACTGTCGCGCGATCCAATAAACGCCACTTCCTTCGGCGTGAGCACAAAGCGATCCCCCGAGGCCTCCATCCGCTCACCGTTCTTCCGAGAGCCATACCGCTCCTGCGCCGCTTTTACACCGTCCGTATAAGCTAAAGTCGTAAAGTTCCGATTCTCATTCATCGTTCCAATTCCTTTCTCCTCATGGTTTCGTCATGGGTCCCTCTCCACTTCCCTTGGCACACCTTCACCATGAAATAAACCGACCGGTCGGTCAAGTGGATTTTTGAAGATTTTCGTTCGTCCTATTCGGCAGGCCTCAGCCCCTCAACTCCAATCCCTGCAACCGCCCCGTGCTCGATCCAAAGGATTCAACCTCCCGCAGCCCGAGCCGTTGAAGCATCGAAACAAAAAGATTGCACGTGGGCGTGTTGTTCGTCGCATCAAAGGCCAGGTGCTGCCCATGCTCAAATCCCCCACCAGCCAGTATGATCGGCATGTTCGAGCAATCATGCTTGTTCGCATCCCCGAAGATTGACCCCACCATCACCATGCTCTTGTCGAGTAAGCTCTCGCCGTCTTCCTGCGTCCCCTTCAGTTTTTCCAAAAGACCCAGCAATATCTCCATCTGCTCAATCTCCACCATCGCAAGCTGCCGAATCTTCTCGGGATCACCATTGTGATGCGAAAGCGAATGATACCCCTGCGTAATGCCGTCCATCGGCAACACATCATTCAAATTCGGCTGGTTGAAGGTGATCACCCGGGAAGAATCACTCTGGATCGCAAGATGAACCATGTCATACATGAGATCGATCTTGCCAATGAAGTCCGCGCGATCCTGCACGTCCTTCGGCCGCGGAGCATCAACCTTCGGCTTCGCAATATCCTGCCACTCCCGGCTCTTCTGAAGACGCCGCTCCGTCTCACGAATGTTGCTGAAATATTCGTCGAGCTTTTCACGGTCGCGCACACCAAGACGATTCGCCATCGACTTGGCGGACTCATTCACAAAATCCATAATGCTCCGCCCGTCTTCCAACTGCCGGTTGAGCGCCGCCTTTTCCGCTGGCGTCCCCTCAATGAAAAGCTTGGCGTAAAGCGCACTCGGCTTGTTGATCGCTGGAATGTTGGCGCCGCTGTGACTGAACGAACTGCTGCGCACATCAAACCCCAACGGTAAATACGCATACCGCGTGTCATTCCCGATCCGCTCCGCGGCGATCTGATCCACCGAAACGCTGTTCTTGAAACTCGCGCTCGCCGCATCCGGCGCCGCCGTCAAAAATGAGACATCCGCGCTGTGCGCCCCGTTCACCCCGGGGTGTGAGGTGCCCGTGATGACCGTAAAATCATCGCGAAACTTCTCAATCACCTTCAAATACTTGGTCATTTCATAGCCACGACCCGCCTGCTTCGGCGTGAAGTTCGGCGTCATAAACCCAAGATGGAGATTAATGAAAATGGCTCGACGCCGGACATCGTCGACAGCCGCGGCCGCTTGCGCGAAAACCGATGGTCGCATCGCATCAAGAAATGGAAGCGCGATCGTCGCCCCCGCACCACGAAGAAACGTGCGACGGTCAATGGGCTTGCGTAAAGCGAGTTGGGGCATCCGATGTTTCATGGCTGGCGGAAGATTGAAGATTGTATCGTGGCATGAACAAGATCGCGAAAACCATAGTCCGTCGCAGCCGCATCCGCGACCAGGGCATGAATCTCCTTGCGGTCCGAAAAACCCATCGCCCGACCGGTCCCAAAAGTAAGTAGCTTCTCCGCAAGCCCGTAGGTCACCTGGTCAATCTCCCCCAGCATGATCTCCTTATAATCATGAATATCACGAAAGGGCTGCCCCTTGTCCGTCACGCCGGTCGCATCCACCGGCAGCATTCTCTTCGTGCCTTGAAACGCATACTCCGTCCGCCACGCTCCCACCGGATCAAAACTCTCAAGCGCAAATCCGGGCGGATCGATCAACTCATGACAGCTCTGACACCGCTCCTCATTGCGGTGAGCCGCCAGAAGCTGCCTCAGCGTCTTCGCACCCGTCACATCCGGAACCACCGCCGGAATACTCGGAGGCGGTGGCGGCGGATGGATGCCCAGAATATTCTCAAGAATCCACACCCCACGCTCCACCGGCGAGGTATTCGCACCATTGGCGGTGATCTTCAAAACGCTCCCCTGCGTCATCACGCCGCCCCGTGGGGAATCCCCAGGAAGACTGACTTCACGAAAAGCCTCTCCCTCGATCCCGGGAATCTCATAGTGCTTGGCCAGGCGCTCATTGATGACCACCCAGTCCGAATCAACAAATGACCGAATGCTCCGATTCTCCGCGAGGACCCGCTCGAAAACTTCCTCACTCTCACGCACCATGCTGTGCTTCAAATAATTGTCGAACTCCGGAAACAGCGTCGTATCCGGACTCGTGGCGTCAATTTCACGAAGATGCAGCCACTGATGCGCAAAGTTCTCCGTAAACGCCCGGGACTTATCACTCGAAAGAAGCCGCTCCGTCTGCGCTCTCAGGACTTCCGCCTTGCCAAGCTCTCCCGCAGCCGCCAATTCGAAGAGTTCTTCGTCTGGCATCGAACTCCACAGAAAATATGACAACCGATTCGCCAAGGCAAAATCACCAATCGTTCCACCAGGTTCGCCCGCAGGCTCTTCAAGAAACAAAAAATCTGACGAACAGAGAATCGCGGTAATCGCCCAGCGCAACGACTCCTCAAAGCTCCGGCCCGAATCCATCAACTGCGCCACCTGCTCCACATAGGAATCGATCTCCGCATCCGTCACCG
Source organism: Verrucomicrobiota bacterium (assembly GCA_039028175.1). Taxonomy (GTDB): domain Bacteria; phylum Verrucomicrobiota; class Verrucomicrobiia; order Verrucomicrobiales; family DEV007; genus JBCDBW01. The sequence continues at coordinate 1,266 of JBCCIR010000054.1, read as the reverse complement.
GTCGACGAAACGCACGCGGAAGGAAGCGCGTCAAAATCTCACTGGCATCCTCAACACCCCCGCTCTCCTCAAGGGAAACATCACCAAGAAGCTGCGCCCGACTCGGAGGAGGCCACTCGTCAATCGGCCCTTCGACTTCAAAGCGCTCCACCAACAACCCCGCCCCGTCATAATCCTGGATCGTAAGCCCCCGGTCCCGCCCCTGGTTGGGCCCCAGAAATCCGCTGATGTTCTTCAAGGTCCCAAACGGCCGCGGATAAACCGACTCCCCGGGCAACATGTAATCCGTAAACTCCACCACCCGCCCCTCTGGCGGGATCTCAAAGAAACCCACAAATCGCTTGTCTCCCTGCCTCGTCAACACCCCGGTCTGCACCTGCATCATCACCGGCTCCTCCGATTGAAACGCCTTCACATGAAACCGCCAGCGATACGTCCCCGCTTCGGGAATCTTCAGCAGGTTCATCTGACTGCCCGCACCAAACTCACTGCTGTATATGATCGTCCCCCGCTCGTCGCCCATGAGCTTGAACCACCGGTCATACATGTTGTCATGAATGTAATCCCGAATTGGCCCGCCAATTTTCGTACCCTTCGGCGCCGCCGACGGACCAATCGCACGATCAAAAGCTTGGTTCGCCGCATTCAGGTAAAGCTGAATCAACTCGCTCGAAAGCGTCAGCCCCTCGCCGTTGTTGTCAAACCCATGCTTCTTGGCATCCGCCGGAAACGTATCCTTCAGCCGCAAGTCGATGCCAAAAAGATCATTGATCGTGTTCTCGTACTCCGCCCGGTTCAGTCGCCGCAACACCACCTCACGCTGGGACTGATGACCCGCAACCAGAGGCGACTCAAGAAATGCCAAAAACTCCCCCTTGGCCGCCGCTTCAGGACGGGCCTTGTCCTTCGGCGGCATCTCGCCCTTCTTCACTCGATCAAAGACCCGCACCCAACGACGCAAGGTCTCCGCATCGGACAAATCCGTGGAAAGGTTAAAAAGATCAAGATCACCCTTGGCCACAACGTCGTCATGACAATCGTAACAATGATTGTTAAAAAAGGGATCAAGAGACCGAACCCAATCCGCCGGGGGAGTGGGTGACGCAAGCGCCACCGGCACAACCGGCTCTTCGGTTGGCGGATTCTCAACCACCGCCGCTGCAGCCGGAATGGCGGCCACCGGCGGAGAGGAGGAGGCCGCTGATATCCGAATGTTGTCGAAGAGAATCTCACCGCCACTGGCGGAAAGCCCTATTGTGCTAATGG
>JBCCIR010000053.1:0-31322 GCA_039028175.1 Verrucomicrobiota bacterium | reverse complement strand
TGAGGACATTCTGGATGGTGTTGGTGGGGGGGGTGTTTTTTGGGGTGGGGGTGATGGGGGTGTATGGGAATGGGGGGGAGCGTTCGGTATTGGTGGTGGTGGGGACACCGGGGGAGGCGGAGTATGGGGACTTGTTTTTGGAGTCGGAGGCGTTGATTGCGGATCGGTGTCGGAAATTGGGGGTGGGATATCATGTGGTGGGGACGGGAGAGGATGAGGGGAAGGATCGCGAGGAGGTGGAGGAGTTTTTGGGAGAACTGACCTTGGAGGAGGATGGGGAGCTGTGGGTTATTTTGTTAGGGCACGGGACTTTTGACGGGCGGGACGCGAAGTTCAATGTGCGGGGGGCGGATTTTTCGGCGGCGGAATTGGATGAGTGGCTGGCTCCGAAGAAGGAGGGTGTGGTGGTGGTGAACACGGCGTCGAGCAGCGGGCCATTTTTGGGGCGGTTATCGGGGCCGGGGCGGGTGGTGGTGACGGCGACGAAAAGCGGGGAAGAAGTGTTTTTGACGCAGTTTGGACGGCTTTTTGCCGAGGCACTGGGGGATGAGGAGGGAGAGCGATCGGATTTGGATGGGGACGGTCAGGTGTCTTTGCTGGAGTTGTTTTTGACCGCGTCCCGCGGGGTGGAGGATTACTATTTGGAGCGCGGGTTATTAGCGACGGAGCATGCCTTGTTGGATGACAACGGGGACAAGAAGGGGACGGCGGCGGATTGGTTTTCCGGGGTGCGGGTGGCGAAGAAGGCGAAGGGGGACGTGACGCCGGACGGATTGCGGGCGCACCAGGTGCATTTGGCGCCGAGCGCGGAGGAGCTGGCTTTGCCGCCGGAATTGCGGAAGCGACGGGATGAGTTGGAGTTGGAAGTGATGCAATTGCGCTATGCGAGGGAGGAGATGGAGGAGGAGGCGTATTACCGGAAGTTGGAGCGGGTGTTTGTGGAGATGGCGGGGTTGTATGAGGGGGTGGAGGCGACGGGGATCGGGAGCGAGGAAGCCGGAGCGGCGAGCGAGTAGTCATCAGGAGGCGATATTTGGAATTGAGCCGGGGGGGGGTTGAAAAGCGGGTGACAAGGGGGTGGAGGTGGGTATGATTTTTGGGATGAAGACTGTTATCTGGATTTTTGTCGGGGTGTTTGCGATCGCGGGTGCCGGGATGGTGATGGGTGGGGACAATGAGGGGTGGGTGGATTTGATCCAGGGGGATGGTTTGGAAGGGTGGCGTGGTTATCAGATGGAAACGGTGCCGCCGGGATGGAGTTTGGAGGACGGGGTGATCGTGAGTGTTCCGGAGAAGGGCACGACGGATTTGATCACGGAAGAGCAGTTTGGGGATTTTGAGTTGGTGGTGGAGTGGAAGATTGGAGAGGGTGGGAACAGCGGGATCATGTACCGGGTATCGGAGGAAGGGGTGAAGGCGTGGCATTCGGCGGTGGAGATACAGATATTGGACAACGACCGCCACAAGGACAAGACGGTGGACCTGGGACATGCGGCGGGGGCGGTGTATGCGCTATGGCCGGCCAAGAAGGAAGCATTCCGGGATCATGGGGAGTGGAATGAGACGCGGATCGTGGCGAAAGGGAAGAACATTGAGGTGTATTTAAACGGGGTGGAGATTGTGAAGTTTGAGGTGGGGAGTGACGAGTGGAAGGAGAAGATTGCGGCGAGCAAGTTTGCGAAGCATCCGGGTCTTGGGGAATTGGAGAAGGGTCATATTGTGTTGCAGGCGCATGGGAGCAACGCGTGGTTTCGGAATTTGAAGATTCGGGAGCTATAGGGATTCGGGTGGTGTTGCGGGTCGGTCGGGATTAGCGCAAGATTGCAGAATTTGCGTTGTGGAGTGGTGTTGCGGGTTGGCGTGGTTCGCCTGTTTTGGCGTGGCGTTCAGGAATGTGCCAATTATTTTGGAATAATTAAATAATTGGGGGGTTGCTTCGGGTGAGAAAAGTTTCTAATTATTGTTATATGAAACTCTTATCACTTAACGATTTGAAGAAGTTGGGGTCCGTTATGGCTGCTTCTGCGGTTGCTGTCTCGATGGCGTTTGTCGCGGCTTGCGGTCAGGCGGGCGATGAAGGCGGTGATTCTGCGGACGAAGCCAAGAAAGCGGCATCGGATGCGGTGGACGCGGCGAAAGACGCGGCTGACAAGGCCGGCGACGCGGCGAAGAAGGCGGTGGATGCCGCCGGTGACGCGGCGAAGAAGGCTGGCGATGCTGCTGGTGACGCGGCGAAGAAGGCCGGGGATGCGGCGAAAGACGCGGTTGACAAAGCTGGTGCAGCGGCGAAAGACGCCACTGACGCGGCGAAGAAAGCCGTCGAGTAGCTTTTCTTAGGCTAAACGATTATTGGACCCCGGTATCGCGATGCGGTGCCGGGGTCTTTTTTGTTTCGGGAGTCAGACGGGGATGTATTTGAGGGCGAGGGAGATGACGAGGGGCATCGTGAGGGCGGAGGCGAGCGTGGTGAAGATCACGACTTGGACGGCGGTGAGGGGGTGACCGCCGTAGTGGCGGGCGAGGACGACGGGGAAGACGGCGGCGGGCATGGCGGCCTGGACGATGACGACTTGTTTGAGTTGGGGGATGATGTTGAGGGTGTAGATGGTGGCGAGCATGATGAGGGGGAGGAGGCCGAGGCGGAGGAAGCAGGAGCCGAAGAACACGCGGGCGGCGTTGTGGAAGGCTTTGGGATCGAGGACATCGGCGATGGAAGCGCCGACCAAGAGGAGGCCAAACGGGATGGCGCAGGAGCCGAAATCGGCGAAGACGGAGGCGACGACGCCGGGGACGAAGGCGTGGAGGCCGGAGGCGTTGAGGGAGAGGCCGAGGACGATGGCGATGACGGGGCCGTTGATGAGGAGTTTCCATTGGGGGCGTTTCGCGCCGCTGAGGATCGTGATGCCGAGGGTCCAAATGGCGAGTTCGATACCGAGGGAGTGGAGGAAGAGCACGCCGAGGACTTCATCGCCGGGGAAGACCACGGCCATGACGGGGAGGGCCATGAATCCGTAGTTGGTGATGCCGCAGGTGATGCTGAAGGTGCGGCGTCCTTTACCTTCTTGGAGGCCGAGGAGGGGGGCGAAGGCGTAGCAGATGGCCATGGCGACGAGGACGAAGCCGAAGCCGAGGCCGATGGCCCAGAGGACGATGGTGCCGGAATTGAGGAGGGGGTTGCCGACGACTTTGTCGAGGATGAGGGAAGGGAGGAAGAGATTAATGGAGAGCTTCATCAGGGCGCTGTCTCCTTTGTCGGAGATGAAGCCGGTGCGCCGGATGGTGAATCCCGTGGCCATGATGAGGAAGACGGGGATGATGGCCGTGAGGATTTGGGCGTAAGTGATCATTGGGACAACGCGAGAAGCTCGAGCGGCTGCCGGCAGGGGGCAGCCGTGAAGGCTGGACGCGGGAAAGGCAGTTTAACCGCAGATTACGCAGATGGAATCCTGCGACCGCAGGAATTTGCGTTTTTATGGAGGAAGCTGGGAGTGCTGGATTCGATCGGGACGGGCGTTACGACCGGGAGGAGCGTTATTTTCCGCCGAGGGAGATGAGGGCGTCGTTGGTGCGGATGAACATGGTGCCGTTGTGGACGGCGGGGGTGGCGTAGACGGGGGAGTTGAGTTCGTTTTCTCCGACAATTTCGAAGTCGTCGCCGGCTTTGACGACCACGACGCGGCCGTTTTCATCGCGGGTGAATCCCCAGAGGTGTTCGCCGACGAGGATGGGAGAGCTGAAGTAGTTACCGGTGACGCGTTCTTCGTAGATGGGTTCGCCGGATTTGGCGTCGAGGCAGGAGAGGATGCCGCCGTCTCGCCAGAGGTAAATTTTTTCGTCGTGAGCGACGGGGGTGGGGACGTAGGGGATATCTTTATTGAGGCGGTAGAGGGTTTCGGGTTTCTCGGGGTTGGAGGTGAGATCGACGGCGAGGCTGTCTTTTCCGCCGCCGCCGGAGCCGACGGTGGCGAAGAGGACGCCATCGGTGTGGACGGGAGTGCCGACGGAGCGTGAGCCGAAGCCGGGGGTGATTTCCCAGAGAATTTTTCCGGTATTGGGATCGACGGCGGTGAAGCCGTAGGTCATGGAGACGAAGACGACTTGTTTTCCGGAGTCGGTATTGGGGTGGGGGAAGACACCTGGGGTGGAGTAGTTGGCTTTTTCGTTTATGCGTTCGTGTTCCCAGAGAGTTTTTCCGGTCTTGGGTTCGAGGCCCATGATGAAGCCATTGCCACCGTCGAGCTGGTCGTTGGCGATGATGAGGGTGTTGTTGACGAGAATGGGAGAGGCGGCCTGGCCGTGTTCCATGACGAGGCCGTTCCAGTCGCGTTCCCAGGCGAGTTTTCCGTCGTGGTCGATGGCTTGTAGGAGCATGCCGTCTTCGGTAGCGGCGTAGAGGTAGATGTGATCTGCGTCGATGGCGGGTGTGGTGGAGGCGGCGTTGTTAAATTTGTGATTGTGGTAGGAATCGAATTCCTGGGAGTGGACCCAGATGGAGGAGCCGTCGGAGATGTTGAGGCAGCGGAGTTCGCGGGTGCCGGGATCTTCGTTGGGGACGATGGTTATGAAGAGTTTGTCGTCCCAGGCGATGGGGGAAGAGTGGCCGGTGCCGTCGAGGGGGATGGACCAGTTGTAGTCGTCTTCGGTGAATTCGGGTGGGATGGAGGTGTCGGGGGCGATGCCGGAGCCATTGGGACCGCGGAACTGGGTCCATTCGTTGGCGGAGGCGAGTGCGGGGAGGAGGAGCAAGGCGACGAGGATGGTGCGGAAGCGGGCGGATTACATGGGTAATGATAACGGGGGAGTGGGGGGCAGGTTGTCAATTGTATGGGGATCAGCCTAGCTGGGATCGTTCGGCGGGGCGAGCTTTGATGCGATTGTCGAGCGGCGAGCGACGAGCGCGGTCGGGTGCCCGCGCCTTCATTGATTTTAGAGACGGGGAAACGGAAAAGGCCCGCTCTTTTTTGGGAGCGGGCCTTTTGGCGAGAGGGGTGGGAATTCTTATTGGGTTATTCGGGGCGAGGGGGGCGTGGGTTGCCTCCTCCGGGAGCGCCTTCGCCGCCGGGGCGTTGGCCGCCGGGACGTTGACCGTCGGGGCCGCCGCGTCCGCCGCCGAAGCGTTCGCGCATGCGCTGGAAGAAGGCTTGCATGTCTTCTTCGGTGACCTCGCCGTTATTGTCGGTGTCGATTTGGGCGAATAGTTCTTTTTGGCGATCGGCATTGGCGGCGATGAATTCTTCTTCGGTGACGACGCCATCGCCATTTTTGTCGAGGGTGGCGAACCCGCCGCCGAAGCCGCCGCCGGGTCGTGGTCCTCCGCCTCCGCCACCGGGGCCTCGTTGTTGTCCGCCTCGTTGGGGTCCGCCGCGTTGGGCAGAAGCGGCTTCGCTTTCGGAGATGGTGCCATCGCCATCGGCGTCGAGGCGTTCGAAGGTTTCGTTGGCGCGCGTGATTTGGACGGCGAGGAATTCGGTGTTAGTGACGGAGCCGTCGCCGTCGGTATCGAGGGTGGCGAAGCCTCCACCGCCGCCTTGTGGTCCGCCTTGGCCACCGCCGCCCGGGCGATCGCCGCGTTGTCCGTCTGGACCTTGCCCGCGTTCGCGTTGGGCGGGCGCAGGGGCGTCGTCTTTGTCGTCGTCGGATTTTTCGGCGGTTTCAGCGTCTTTCTTTTTCTCGCCATCTTTGTGGTGATCGGCGAGGGCTGAAGTGAGTGACCAGGCGCCGGTGAGGGCGATGGTGAGGAGGGTAATTGCTTGTGTTTTCATGGGCTTGAGAGGTTTGAAGTCTTTGTCTTAGGGGAGAAACCCACGTCGTGTGTGAAAGTTGCGGGGATTGTTATTCGATAGGATGCCGCGGGGAGAGAGGATAGACGAAAGGGAGGGACGGGCTTTTACTGGGCTTGCGGTGGTCGAGCGGGACGCTCGCCCCTACCGGGAGTGCGCGCTGCGCGCGGCGGGGGGATAGGCGCGTCGGTGGCGCATGCGGCTAGTGGTGAACGGTCAGGGGGCGGGTCATTTGGTTTGTTTGTCGATTTGGCGGAGGGTTTTGTTTTGCTATGGTGGGAAAGACTCGGAAAGGTTGAGCGTGCGGAAGGCATATTTTGTTTTGTTATTGTTAGGCATCGGATTCGTGTGGAATTCCATTGCGGAACCTGTTGGGAAGTCGGAGGAGGAGGAGGGGATTGTATCGCTGTTTAATGGGAAGGATTTGTCGGGGTGGGTGACGCGGGACGCGAGACTGGGAGATTGGACGGTGGTGGACGGTGTGATTGATTGCGATCCGCAGGAGGAGGGGAAAGGGGATCGTCATCTTTGGACGGAGAAGGAATATGGAGACTTCGAACTCTGGGTGGATTGGCGGATCAAGGAGACGCCTTACTTTAATGAGGAGGCGCGAGTGATCCTTCCGGACGGGACATACAAGCTTGACGAGCAGGGGGAGATGGTGACGGTGCGGGCACCGAATGTGGACTCGGGGATATTTCTTCGCGGGGAGCATCGGTCGCAGGTGAATATCTGGTGCTGGCCGGTGGGCTCGGGCGAGGTCTGGGGATACCGGAACAAGCAGGGGGATGCGGGGGTGAGAGCAGGGGTGACGCCGAAGGTGCGGGCGGACAAGCCGGTGGGAGAGTGGAATCGGTTTCGAATCGTGATGCGGGGTGAGGTTTTGAGCGTGGAGTTGAATGGGAGGACGGTTATCGACAAGGCGCGTTTGCCTGGAATTCCAGAGAGGGGACCGATCGCGTTGCAACTGCATGCGGAGCGGAAGGACGGGACGTGGGGGGTATCGCTGGTGCAGTTTCGGAATATTCGCATTCGGGAACTGTAGCGGGAAGGGGCTGCGAGAGGAGGCTCAGGAGGCGAGCTGCTTGGCTCGTTTGTAGATTTCGCGGAGGGTTTTATTTTCGGGCATTTTGGGGAGGGGATTATCTTTGCGGCGGGCGACGACGAAGGCGTCGAGGAGTTCGATGACGTCGTCCATGAGGACCTGCTTTTTTTCTTCGGCCTCGATGAGTTCGACATCGAGGACTTTTTCGAGCCAGAGGAGGAGTTCGGTATCGACGCGTTTGGGCGGTTTATTTTCCATGCGCCAGAGTTTGTTTTGGGACGTGGGGAAGCCTTGTTGCCACAGCTCGTGGGAGAGTTCTTCGAGGGTCCAGCCTTTCTTCTCGCGCGCGCTGCGGAGATTTTTGCTGAGCTGATCAAGGCTGATGTCTTGGAGTTTCCTGGCCATTGGGCGGATTTACGAGGATGTAGTCGCGGATGGACTGGTCGAGAGGGGAGGCGTTTTCCCAATTTTGTTCGAAGGCATCCGTGAAGCGGACGACTTCGGGGTAGTTCGGGCGATCAACGACGATATCGGCGGGATCGGTGAGGGAATCGAGGCCGGTGGGGTGATTGGGTCTGGGGACGATGACATCGAGGCGATCTTGGCGGTTATTTTCTTCGTAGGAGTGTCCGCTGCGGCCGAGGGTGAAGTAAGGTGGTATGGCGTCGGGGGCGGGTTGGGAGATGAAGCGGACTTCGCAGGCGTCGCCGAATTCATCGGCGAGGTGGGTGACGACGGCGGCGCCGTATTTGGAGCGGGCGGCGAACTCCCAGGGTTGTTGTCCGAAGGCTTGGGCGAGGTCGAGGTAACGTTGGTGGTAGGGGTGTGAGGGATCGGCGAGTCTGGGGTCGAGGGTGAGGATGCGGGCGGTGCCGTGATTCTCGATGAGGTTTCGGAGTTCGACGCGGAAGGCATTGGCGCCGATGTGGACGGAGGAGGGGGCGATGAAGTCGAGTTGGGTATGGCCGGCGTCTTCGAAGGAGAGGAGGACATCGGGGATGCGGATGGAGCGGTTGACGTGGTGGACGCCGCCGAAGGATTCGACTTTCCAACGTTTGAGGGATTCCTGGAAGTGAGACCAACCGTGGAGTTGAGTGGCGTAGAAGAGGAGGAAGGCGAGGGCGAGGGTGAGGAGGGCGAGGGTGGATTTGGGATGATCTTCGAGGATGGCGACGGCTTTGAGGTATTGTCGTCGGGGCCAGGAGAGGGAGATTTGGCCGGTATTGGGTGGGGGGGAATGAGGTGGATTGGGATCATTCACGTGGTGGTTTTATCATGGAAATTTCAGGGGGTAGAGAAAAATACACGAAAAAATCTATTGCGTCTCCTAAAATATATTCTATTTTAGAAAATCCCAAGATTAATTGGGAGACTTTGGGATTAGAAGGAGGAAAAAATGCAAGTTTTGGAAAGGACTGATGCGATGATTGGGAGTGACGGGGAGGTCGAGGGGGCTGGGAGCCGCCGGGTCTCTGAGGCGATGGATTTTGATCGGATTGAGCGTGGGACGGGCGAATTGCCGTATGAGGTGGACGCGACGGAGGGGGCTCATTTGATTGCGGAGCATTATATCCGTGTTGACCGGGACGTTCGGAGTCCGGTGATTGCGCGGCGACTGCGCGAGCGGATGCGGGAGCATTGTGAGTTGGTTGCGGAGCAGGCGGCGCTGACCACGAATGAGAAGGTTTTTTACTGTCCTGAACGGAAGAAGTTTTTCGCGTATCGCTTTCAGGAGCGCGCGTGATGGTTTCCTCCCAAAGGAAAGGTAGCTCGTCCTGGGCGCACATCCTCCCAGACCGCGTTTGGGGCGGGCTACCGTTTCCTTCGGGAAACCAACTATTCTCGAGCATCTCGTAAACCCCCAGGCGGTGCGGGTATTTGCCCACACCGCCAAGCTCACCCGGTTGTTTCGCTGAGGAAGCGGCCGGGTGATCGCTTTCCGGGGAGGCAGGAAGACCGGTCTCCTCAACAACACATAGACGAGAACAATGAAGAAAAGAGAAGCAGGGCACCGGTGGTCGATCGCCGGTGTGGTTATGACGATAGGCGCGATGAATCCCTTGGTGGTGAGTTGTGCGGCGATGGAAGCGGGAACGGAGAAGCAGGCGGTGCGAACGACGGCATATACGCACAGTGAGCGGGACCATTTGAAGTATGGCCGAAAGACGGCCAAGGGGACGACACTGCGAAGCGGCAGTGTGAACTCGGCGGCGGCGGACTGGAGTGTTTACCCGGTGGGCACGAAGTTCAAGATTGCCGGTATTGATCGAATTTACGAGATCGACGATTACGGCAGTGCCCTCGTGGGGACGGAGACGATTGATTTATACAAGCCGACTCGGACGGCGATGAACACGTGGGGGGTGCGGCACGTGGATATTGAGATTGTGGAAGTGGGCTGTGTGGAGACTTCGATTGAGATATTGAAGGGGCGGAAGGGCTATCGGCATTGTCGGGCGATGTTGGAGAAGCTGTTGGAGCGGGCCTAACAGGTTTGTTTGAACAGGAGGTAGCAGAGATCGCAGAGGTGTTTCTATTTCATGGAAGAGGGGAGCGGATGAAGACAATTTCGCCGTGTTGGAATCAGCACGGTGGTAGTGAGTAGAGACATAGTGAGATGGGTCGTGCCGGCTTGGTGCGACCCATCTTTTTTACTCTGATGTGGGATCGGAACTCCATTCGCAGAGGTAGGCGCGGAGGTTGGAGCGGGGTTGACTACGCCAATGTCCCCGGCGGGCGAGCGTGGCGGAGGAGGAGAGGTGATCTCGATTGGCTTTATCGGGTTCGATCCAGTTTGAGAAGCCGTCGAGTGGTTGCCCGCTGACCCATGTCCATACGTTTGGTTCGCCGCGTGCGGCCGGGACTTGGGCGAGTCCGATCCAGGCGAGGCGATCCTGTGATTGGGCACTTCGTTCGATGGCGATGATGAGCTCTGCGAGAAATTCATTTTCTTCTTCGGTCTCGATCATGGCGAGGTGGCCGCCGAGATCGTTGCAGCGGGCGTTGGCTTCGGTCCAGGCGACTTCCTCAGGGAAGAACTTGTAGAAGTGGCCGTTGAATTCGACGGCGTCGTCTGGGATGGCCGGTTGGTTTGTTGATGGTGTTGGGGAAGGGGATTCCGATGGCGGTGATTGGTTGGATTGGGCTTGGGCGGGCGCGGGAGTGAGGAAGGGGAGGCCGTTTGATTTGAGGGTTTCGCGGGCGGTGCGGATTTCGAGGGCGAGGGCGAGGTTATCTTCGCGGGTGTATTGGGATTCGAGGGCGGCGAGTTCATTGTCGAGTGGGGCGATGAGCTTGGCGGCTTCGGTTTCGAGGGTGGTGACGAGTTGGCCGATGGATTGGTTCCAGGTGTGGCGGCGGTCGGAGAGGGTTTGGGGGGTTTCGGGGGGAAGCGCGGGAAGGGAAGTGGGGAAATCGGTGTCGGCATTTTCAAGGGCGTCGATTTCGGTTTGGAAGGCCAGCGTGGTTTCGAGGTCGCCGGCTTGGGTGGCTTTGGATTTGTCGCGTTCGAGGGCGGCCAGGTATTTGGTATTGAGATCGGTGACCGCCTCGTGGTGTTCGGCGAGGATCGTCGTGTTGTAGCCGTCCTCGTATTTTTGGTAGAGGGCGGCGATGGCTTTGGCGGCTTCGGGGTCGGACCCCGGGGGCGCATTGGGTGGAATTTCGGATGGTTTTGCAGCTTCGGTGGGCGGGGTCGAGGGGGAAGAGCTGGGAAGGGAGATGGACAGAGGGCTGCCATCGAGCGATTCGAGGGTAGCTTCGAGAAAGGTTACCGAAGTTCGTGCCGCGGTGAGGGCGATGCCGGCGACGGGCTGATTGGGTTCGTAGAATGGCGGAAGTCTCAGTCGGGATTGGGCACCTTCCCAATCGACGAGAGATTGACCGTCGATGGTTGCTTGTATGGAGACGTTCTCATCGTCGGGCCGAACCGTGAGGACAAGCGTGTGTTCGGCGGCGGGGTCGTGCTTGAAGGAGTCGGTGAAGGTCGGGTTGGCATTGGTTCCATCGGGGGAGAGTCCGTCGATGAGAGCTATCCCGCTGGCATGGGCATCGAGAGCACCGTCAATGCGGAGAGTGGTGGACGTATCTCCGGTGCGGAGACCGACGCCGACTTGTCGTCCGGGCAGTGAGGCGGTGTAAGTGAGTGTGAGTCGATAGGGTCCTGTCAAGTCGATGGGGAAATCGAGGCGGGCATACGAATCTTTGATCCTGTGGAGGAGCGCGCCGGCCTCGGTTAGCGACCAGGTGCCGAGGACTGTGTCGCGGTCGAGATCGATGAGGGGAAGGAGTTCGATTGTATCGCCGGACGGGGCCGGCGATTTCGGAGGGGAAGTGAGGGCTGGGGTGCTGGCGGCGGTGCCGGGGTTGAGGGTAAGGTTGGAGAACTCGGTGACGGCGGTGGCGTAGGTGCCGAGGTAGAGGCGTCGGGGGCTGAGATTGCCTTTCCACTGTTCGACATTGGCGGCGAGTTGATCGACGGGGCCGGACCAGCGAATCAAGCGTTCGCCATCGAGGTCGACTTCGATCGTTGCCTCTCCGTCTTCGGCGGCGACCCTGGCTTCCAGTTGGTGGGTTTTGTCCGCTTCCAAGCTGTGATTGAACACCGCGGTTTCGTTGTCGGGTGTCGAAAGGTCTGCGATCGTGGAGAGGCCGCTCATCGGGCCTTTTTCGTGATGATTGCGTTTGCCGCCGAGGACGAGTTCGATGTGCCGGTCGGCGACGGGGAGGAGGAAGTTGGTGGATTCGTTCGCGACGACGGGGTGGAGGGTGGCGCGGAAGGTGTAGTGGTCGGGAAGTTGACCGGGGAGGCGCATCCAGGTGCGGTTGCCGGGTTGAGTGTTGAGGGTTCTGCCGGTGAGGGCGCCGTTTTCGAGCGTCCAGGTGCCGCGGCGGGTGTCGGACTCGAGGTCGAGGTTTGCGAGGAGGTCGATTTCTTTGGAAGTGGAGGGAACGCTGGCGGGTGGGGAATCGGAGCCGGGTGGTGGATTGTTGGGAGCGATATCTTGTCGATTGGCGCGGCGGGCGAGGTGGGGGGGTGGGCCGCTGCCGCCACCGCCGCCGCTTTTTTGTTTGAGGTGAGGCGGGCGTTTGCCTGCGGGGCCAGGGCCGGAGCGTTCGAGGGATGGGGTTTGCGCGGAATCGGGGGGGGAGGAATCCTCATCGGTTGGGTTGAAGAAGAGGAAGGCGAGGACGGCGGCGGCGATGAGGACGGTGGCGGTGGAGAGGGTCCAGAGGAGGGTTTTCTTGGAGGAAGCGGCGGTTTTGGTGTGAGTGGTGGCGGGGACTTCGACTTGCCGGGTGAGGGCGTCCTGGCCGGGTTTGATAGCGACGCGTCCGGTTTGGAGGGCTCGTTGTTGGGCGACCTGGGTGTTGGGGGTGGTGCGGATTTCGTCGACGTCGGTCCAGAGTTCCGTGACGGATTGGTAGCGGGCGTCGCGTTCGCTTTGCATGGCGTTGGCGACGACGGTATCGAGGCGGGGATCGAGGTCGGGTTTTTTTTGTGATGGGGGTTGGAAGAGCCCCCGCGGGATGCTGCCGGTGAGCATTTGGTAGAGCATGACGCCGAGGGAATAGACATCGGCCCGGTGATCGACCTCGACGCCAAGCTCGAGGGCTTCGGGTGCGACGTAATCGGGGGTGCCCATGGCCATATTGGTCATGGTGAGTTGGGTGAGCTGCGCGTGATCGGCCCCGGTGAGTTTGGCGAGGCCGAAGTCGGCGATTTTTACCTGGCCATGGACATCGAGCATGATGTTGGCCGGTTTGATGTCGCGATGGACGATGCCTTGTTCGTGGGCGTATTGGAGGGCGTCGCAGGTTTGGGTAATGATCGCGAGGGTTTGGTCGTGGGTGAGGGCGTTTTTGGCGATGAGATCGGAGAGATCGGTGCCCTCGACGAACTCCATAACGATATACAGGTAGTCGTCGGTTTTGCCGAAGTCGTGGACGGCGATGATGCGGGGGTGATGGAGTTTCGCCATGGCCTGGGCTTCGCGTTGGAAGCGTTCGGCAACCAGCGTGACGCTGGACCCAGATGCGGCTTCGCCGCCGGGCGCTTGGGTTTGACCGAAGAGATCGAGGTTACTCGGAAGGACCTTGATGGCGACGAGGCGGTCGAGATTGATTTGTTTCGCTTTGAAGACGGCGCCCATGCCGCCCATGCCGATCATTTCGAGGACCTGGTATTGGGGGAGGGCGGCCTGGAGTTCTTCGATGGTGGGCGGGACGAAGGAAGCGCCGGGGTTGGAGGCACCGGGGCCAGGGCCGGTGGGCGGGGGTTCGGGTGTCTCTTCGTCGGGCACGGGGGATTAAACCACCGATGAGCCGAAATGGGCACGAAATATTGGGAATGGGGATGGCGGTTTTTGAGGGAGGGGTGGCTTGATCGAGCGGGGGGCAAAAAAAGGAAAAACTTTTTGACTTAGAGTCACAAACTGACTACTCGTATCAATATGGCCATAGCGGACCGGAAAGAACGGGCGATGCGGGAGCGGGAGCATCTGATTTTGGAGCATGCGGATGATCTTTTGCGGTTCAATGGGTACTTAGGCTTGAACCTGGATGAGTTGGCGGAGCGGATTGAGTATTCGAAGGCGACGATCTACAATCATTTCAAGAGCAAGGAAGATTTGGTGTTGGGGGTGGCGACGATGCACCTGGAGACGCGGTCGGATTTGTTTGGGCGGGCGTTGACCTTTGATGGGCGGACGCGTGAGCGGATGTTTGCGATCGGGATTGCGGACCAGATTTTGGCGAAGTTGTATCCGCATGGGTTTCCGATCTTGCAATTGGTGCGGACGCAATCGATCTGGGAGAAAGCGGCGTCGGAGCGGCAATCGGCGTATTATGAGAAGAGTGGGGGGTGCATGAAGGTGGCGATTGAGATTATTCGGCAGGCGAAGGCATCGGGGGATTTGGGGGAGGGATCGCCGCCGGTGGAGAATATTATCACGGGGTTGGTGAGTCTGGCGAAGGGGGCGCATTTGTTGGCGGACGGGGAGCGCCTGTTTCCGGAGGAGACGGGGATTGAGCCTCTGGATTTATTGAATGCGAACTACCAGCTTTTTTTGGATGGGGCGGGCTGGGCGCCGTTGAGCGGGGACTGGGATTATGGGGCGACGGAAGCGCGGATTCGGGAGGAGTTGTTTGCCGGAGAGCTGAAGTTAGTGGAGGGGGGATGAGGGCATCTGGATTTTTTTTTGGGTCGTTAAGTGACTCAGAGTCAGAAAACAAACAGGAGTGACAAGATGAACAACGAGCAAGCTGAAATCGAGAAGGTCGTGACAACAAAGCAACGATTCAAGGGGAAGCGCTGGGCGCTGGTGGGTGTCTTGGGCGTGATGGGAATTGGCTTGCTTGCGACGCGGGGGTGGGGAGGGGATGATCGGGCGCCTGATGAGGGGCAAGCGGCGATGCGGGTGTTGGCGGTTGAGACGGTGGGGGTGGATTTGGTGGATTCCTATGAAGTGCGGGATCGATTTGTGGGCCGGGCGGAGGCGGCGCGTTCGAGTTTATTGGGATTTGAATTGGCGGGCACGGTGGAGGCGGTGGCGGTGGACGACGGGGTGCGGGTGGAATCGGGGCAAGTCTTGGCGCGATTGGATACGGCGCGCTTGGAGGCGCGGCGGGGTGAGTTGGTTGCGTCGATGGAGCAATTTGAGGCGACGCGTGATTTGGCGCAGTCGACCTATGATCGGACGGATCAGGCGGTGGGGAAGGGTGCGATCTCGCGCCAGGAACTGGATGAAGCGGCGGAGCGCGTGCGCACGAGCGAAGCGCTGGTGCGGCGCATGAAGGCCCAGATTGAAGCGATCGATGTGGACTTGGCGAAATCGCAACTGGTGGCGCCCTATGACGGCACGATTGCGGCGCGGGAGGTGGACGAGGGAGCGATCGTATCGGCGGGGCAAGGAGTCTTGCAATTGCTGGAGACGGACCGGTTGGAAGTGCGGGTGGGCTTGAGTTCTGGAGCGGCGGGCGGCGTGACGCGGGGGGATGCGTTGCTGATGAAGACCGCGGACGGTGGGGAAGTGGGTGGGGTGGTCGAGCGCATCTTGCCGCAGCGGGATGCGCGGGTGCGCACGGTGGAAATTGTATTGGGATTGACGGACGGTGAGAAAGGCGTGGTGCGGGACGGGGATTTGTTGGAAGTGTCCTTGGGGCGGCGTGTTGAAGAGCGGGGGGCGTGGTTGCCGCGCACCGCGTTGACCGAAAGTGCGCGGGGGTTGTGGGGGGCGTATGTGGCGGAGCGGGAGGGGGACTGGCATGTATTGGAGCGGCGGCAGCTGGAAGTGATCGATGAAGCGGGAGCCGAGGTGTATGTGCGTGGGGCCCTGGGAGAGGGCGAGCGTGTTGTGGCCTCGGGTCTGCATCGACTGTCGCCCGGGCAGCGGGTGAACGTCATGAATTTACCGGGTGATGACGAAGATGCGGGTGCGGGATTGACGGCGGTGCGACGTGCGGGTGGCGGCGGGAGTGAGGGGAAGGGGATGTTGCGGCCTTTGAACTAGTGACGAGGGGGAATAACCATGAGTGAAGAGAAGCAAAAGAAGCCGCATCCGTTGGCGGCGTTGTTTGTGCAGAACCGGCATCTCCTGGTGTTGTTCGTGATGGTGGCGATCGTGGGGGGGCTGTCTGCGCTGAAGGGATTGCCGCGGTTGGAGGATCCGGTCATCACGAACCGATTTCCTTTGGTGATCACCGCGTTTCCGGGAGCATCGGCGGACCGGGTGGAGTCTTTGGTATCGGAGAAGATAGAGCAGGAGTTGAAGGAGATTCCGGAGATCAAGCACATTGACTCGACCTCTCGGGCGGGGGTGTCGGTGATTTCGATTGAGCTGGCTGACGCGGTCACGGCGGAGACGAACAAGCCGGTTTTTTCGGAGATTCGGGATCGGATTGGTGATGCGGCGGCGACATTTCCGCCGGAAGTTTTGCCGCCGGATTTTGACGACAAGCGGAACGCGGTGGCGTTTACGTTGACGACGGCCTTGAAGTGGGAGGACGGGAGCGAGGAGAAGCTGGGAATTTTGACGCGGCAGGCGGAAGAACTCGCGGATCGGTTGCGGGCGGTGAGCGGGACGGAATTGGTGCGTTTGTATGGGGAACCGGACGAAGAGATTGCGGTGACGGTGGATCAGGATGAACTGGCGGCATTGGGTTTAACGATGGACGCCGTCTCGGTCGCCTTGCAGCGGGCGGACGCGAAGGTGCCCTCGGGTCAATTGCGTGGGCGGGAAGCGAGCATCCTGGTGGAAGTGCAGGGGGAACTGGATTCGGTGGAGCGGATTCGCTCGGTGCCCCTGTTGGTGGATGGGGATACGGGGCGGACCGTGCGGGTGGGGGATGTGGCAGCGGTGGGGCGGGGTTATCGGGATCCTCCGGGGGAGATCGCTGTGGCGGATGGGGGTCGAGCGGTGTATGTGGCGGCGCGCGTGCTGGACGACCGACGTGTCGACGAATGGTCGGCGGCGGCGAAGGCGGTGGTGGCGCAATTCCGGGAAGACATTGGGGGGGGGATTGTGGTGGAAGACGTGTTTGATCAGGAGACGTATACGACGGAGCGTTTGAGCGATCTTTCGGGCAACCTGCTCTTGGGTGCATTGGTCGTGTTGGCGGTGGTATTCGTGACGATGGGATGGCGGTCGTCTTTGATCGTGGGGTTGGCGCTACCGATGACGGCTTCGTTGACCTTGTTCGTGGTGGCCTTGAACGGCGGGGCGCTGCATCAGATGTCGATATTCGGGATGATCATTGCGCTGGGTTTGTTGATCGACAATGCGATCGTCATGACGGACGAAGTCGGGAAGAACCGACGGAAGGGACTGGGTCCGGTGGATGCAATGTCGGCGGCGGTGCGGCATTTATTTCTGCCCCTTTTGTCGTCGACGTTGACGACGATGTTGGCGTTCATGCCGATCCTGTTGTTACCGGGTAACGCGGGGGATTTTGTGAGCTCGATTGCGAGCAGTGTGATTGTGGCGCTGGGGGCGTCTTTTCTCGTGGCAATGACCGTGATTGGGGCGTTTGCGGCGTTGTGGGGTGGGGCGGGCAAGCGGGTGGGGGATGGAGGCGTGAGGGGCGAAGAAGTCGGGCGGAGGTGGTGGGTGGACGGGGTGCGGGCTCCGCGGTTGGTGAAGGGGGCGAGGGCAGCGATTGGTTTCCTGGTGGAACGACCTTACCTGGGCATTGGGACGGCGCTCGTGGTTCCGATTGTGGGATTTCTTGCGGCGGGCACGCTGGGGTCGCAATTTTTTCCGCGGACGGACCGGAACATGTTTGAAGTGGAAGTTTGGTTACCGACGGAATCGTCGGTCGAGAACACGCGGCGGGTGGCGGAAGAGATTGAGGCGACGATCCGGGAGCGTGCGGCGGTGAGCAAGGTGGACTGGTTGGTGGGAGGCAGTTTTCCGCCGGTTTATTACAACCTGGTGATGAACCAGGACGGGGCGTCGAATTACGCGCACGGGATTGTGACGGCGACGGATTTCGAGAGTGTGAGCGCTATGATTGGGGGGTTACAGGAGGAGATTGACGAGAAGTTTCCGGAGGCGCAGGTCGTGGTGACGAAATTCGCGCAGGGTCCGCCGGTGGATGCGGACGTGGAGATTCGCTTGCTGGGGCCGGGAATCGAGACCCTCCAGGATTTGGGGGAGGAAGTGCGGGTATTATTGGCGGAGCATCCCGGGATATTGCAGACGCAGGTGACCATGCCGCGTGGGGAACCGAAATTGTGGTTGAATGCGGACGAAGAAGAAGCGCGGCTGGCGGGTTTGCGGTTAACGGATATTGCGGGGCAGTTGCAAGGGAAGTTGGAGGGGCGGACGGGGGGATCGGTTTTGGAAGGGATAGAAGAAATGCCGGTGCGGATTCGGTATGACCGGGAGCGCCGTGATGACGTCGTCGACATTGAAGACGCGAACCTGGTGACGTCGGGAGGCGAAGAATGGATTCCGCTGGCGGCATTGGGGGAAATGGAATTGCGACCGGAGCAAGGCGGGATCACGCGCCGGGACGGGGTCCGGGTGAACCAGGTCTTCGGGTTTGCGCGACCGGATGCCTTGGCGATCGGGATCACGAGCGACGTGATTGCGGCCCTGGATGAGAAGGGGTTTGTTCTGCCGGCGGGATACCGGTTGGAGGTCGGTGGGGAGAGCGAGAATCAGGCGGAAGCGGTGGGGAACCTGATGTTGTATTTGCCGGTGATCCTGGTGCTGACCGTCGCGATCTTGATCTTGAGTTTCCGGAGTGTGCGGATTGCGTCGATTTTGCTGATGGTGGCGCCGTTATCGGCGGGGTTTGGGTTGTTGGCGACGTGGGCGATGCAGTTTCCTTTGAGTTTCAATACGATTATTGGGTCGATGGGATTGATGGGGCTGGCGTTTAACAGCAGCATTGTTGTGTTGGCGGCGATTCGGGCGGATGGACGGGCGAAGGCGGGTGAGACGGGTGCTATCGTGACGGCTGTGTTAGGCTCGGGCCGGCATTTGGTGTCGACGACCTTGACGACGATGGGGAGTTTTCTACCGCTATTGATTTTTATTGGGGGGCAATTTTGGCCGCCTTTGGCGATTGTTTTGGTGGGCGGCGTGGGGGGTTCCACTTTACTGGCGATGACGTTTACACCGGCGATGTATCGTTTGCTGGCGTGTCCCGAGCAGAAAGTTTGTCTCTTTCACCGTTGGTTGAGGCGGCGGCGCGAGCGGAGCGCGGCCATATTGGGACACGGTGCGGCGGCGTGAGTGATTCGGGACGCTACGGGATGACTTGGCCTTGGGGGAAGAGGAGCGGAGCGGGTCAAGCGACACTCTCGAGCAATTCGTCGAGGGTGTGGTGATTCTCAAGGGGATGGCGGAGGCGGAACTGTCGATTGACGTCGTATCGATTGCGACGGCCTTCCTTGGTTCGGGAAACGACGCCGGATGATTCGAGGTCAGCGAGGATGCGTTGGACGGAGCGTTCGGTGATTCCGACCTGGAGGGCGAGTTCGCGGACGGTGGTCATGGGGTTTCGTGAGAGGCAGACGAGGATGTGGGTATGATTGGTGAGGAAGGTCCAACCCGTTTTGTTGGGGTTTGGGGGGGAGAGGGTGGGGGCTGCGGACATGATTTTTGAAAAAAGAGGTCTAAAAGACTTGCAGTGGTCGTAAAGTATGACATAAATGTCGTGTAATTTAAGACCTGCAATGTGAATCGTGTAAATTAAAACATTAATAGTGGCGTGGGGCAAGCTCAAACTTGCTGCGCGCCGCGTGTGAGTCCCAGAGAACCAATGAAGAATGAAGCCTTAGAGAACCTGTTGAAGCGTTTGGTGGAAATTGAGCCGACCGCGAGTCCGATGATCAGTTGTGTCGTGAATCTCGAGCATCCGCGAGAGCGATCGCTTCGGGACGTGGAATCGGCGGCTGAGTTGACGGCCAAGCGTTTGACGGGCGATCGGCGGCAGGATTTCGAGGATGCTTATGAGAGTATTCGGGGTTACCTGGCGAGCTCGCTTGAGGGGGGATCGTCGAGTGTTTTGATGTATTCGCGGTGGGGTGACGAGCCGACCTTTACGGCGCTGCAATTTGACGTGCCGTTGGAGACGCAGTTCGTCGTCGACAGTCTGCCGCACGTGTATCCCTTGATCGAGCTGATGGACACTTACCATCGCTTTGTGATTGTGATCACGACGGAGACGGAGGCGCGTATTCTTGAAACAACGATCGGCTCGATCACCGAAGAGATCATGCACCGGCGTCCTGAGTTGCGGAGGCGAATCGGCCGGGAGTGGACGCGGGAGCACTACCAGAATCACCGTCGGGATCGCGAGGATCGTTTTATCCGCGAGAAGATCAGGATTGTGGACGACCTGATGCGTCGTCGTGGTCACAACCATCTGGTGGTCACGGGCAGTCCGAACATGGTGGGACGTTTGACGGCTGCTCTTCCGGCGCGGTTGAAGGACAAACTGATCTCGGCGTTTCCGGCGAATCCGAAGGGTGGGCTTGATCCGATCCTGGCGGAGTCGATGCAGCTGTTTGCGGCGGCGGAGAATGCCGAGAGTCATGATTGTGTGGAAGCGCTGGAGACGGCCGTATTGAGCGGCGGCTTAGGGGTGGCGGGATACCCGGCGTCACTGGAGGCCATTCGGGGCGGATACGCGGACCTGCTGGTGATCGACCAGGAACACTGTGACGAGGAGTCGCGCGAAGCCCTTGTGCGGTCGGCGGTGGTGAGCGGAGTCGGTGTAGAGACGGTGAAGCGAAGCGATGTCATGCTTGGTTTGGGCGGCGCGGGCTGTCTTTTGCGCTATCGGTCGCCGGCAGCAGAAATTCCAGCATTCAGCGTAGCGGTGGCATGATGAACAACGGTATTAAAGACACATTGGGAAGATTCGTGCGTCACGAAGCGGCGCCGGGGATACTTCTGATATTGGCGATGTTGGCCGCCTTGGTGGCGGCCAACACGGGTGCGGCGGCGTTATACAGTCGCTTACTGGAAACCACGTTGAGCGTTGGGGTGGGGGCTTCTGAATTGGAGAAGCCGCTGCTCCTTTGGATCAACGATGGATTGATGGCGATCTTCTTCCTGTTCGTCGGACTCGAGCTCAAGCGCGAGGTTTTGTATGGTGAATTGTCGGATCGGCGAAAGGTGATTTTGCCCTTGTTTGCGGCGCTCGGCGGCATCGCGGTGCCTTCGGCGATCTATGCCTACATTAATTGGGGCAACGACGTGGCGATGAAGGGTTGGGCGATTCCGGCGGCGACGGATATCGCCTTTGCGCTGGGGATATTGGCGATCTTAGGCAGTCGAGTGCCGGTCGTATTGAAAGTGTTGCTCGCGTCGGTGGCGGTCTTGGACGACTTGGCGGCGATCGCGATCATTGCGGTATTCTACACCAAGGAACTCTCCATGCTTTCATTGGGGATCGCGGCGCTCATGTTGTTGGGATTATTGATTCTCAACCGTTTTCGGGTTCGTGCGGCGGCGCCGTATTTGTTGCTTGGGGCGGTCCTTTGGTTTGCCGTGCTCAAATCCGGGGTCCACGCGACCTTGGCGGGGGTTGCCTTGGCCGCATTTATCCCTGCGGGGGGGCCGAAGCGTGAAGGTGAGCACGGGCTATTGGAGCGGATGGAGCATGGCCTGCATCCCTGGGTGGTCTTTGCCATTCTGCCGGTATTTGCCTTTGCGAATGCCGGGGTTCCCTTGGTGGGGCTGGGTTCGGAGGCGTTCCTTGGCTCAGTGCCGTTGGGGATCATGCTCGGCTTATTCTTTGGCAAGCCGCTGGGGGTCTTTTTTGCCAGCTGGCTGGCGGTCAGATTGGGAGTGGCTCGTCTGCCCTCGGGAGTGGGTTGGTGGCATCTGCTTGGCGTCGGCATGTTGTGCGGGATTGGCTTCACGATGAGCCTGTTCATTGGATCGCTTGCCTTTGAGACGAGCGGCGGCGCGGCCAACATTGTGGAAGACCGAGTGGGTATCCTCGCGGGATCATTCTTGTCGGCGTTGGCGGGAGTGGCCGTGTTGCTTGCGGCGCATCGTTGGGCGACGGCGGGGAAGAAGACTGGGGACGGGATGCTGGCGGGTCCGGTTTCGTTCTTCGCAGGGTTTGGAGAGCGAAGGCTGCGGCTGGTGAAGTCTGCGGGCGCGGCGGTCGGGTTGGTGTTCTTGGTGGGAACCCTTACGGCGGCGCGGGACTTTGTGGAAGAGGATTATGAGGAACCGACCTCCCCTCAGATGGAACCGATCGAAGCGCCTTGGATGACCGTGCCGGGCACGATGGTTGCCGGGATGGAGGAGGGACGAAGTTTGGAAACCAGCAATCGAGGAATCATTCGGAAGGAGAAGTAGAGAGATAGTGGTCGCCGAGGAGAGCGGGAAAAGGGTCTTCATCTTTCGCTGAGTAGCCATAGTGAAGATGTCGGCGCCAGGCTTCGGCATACTGGAAGCTGCCCGACATTTTCCCCAACTCGGCGGCCACTTCATCCAAGGTCACGAGGTATGAGTCCATGCCTTGGGAGCGGTCGAGCCATTCTTTCTGGGACGCGTGGGCGGCGAGGGCCTCGCGTTTGAGGGTGTGGACGGAAGTGGTGTCGACGAAAGCGTCAGGGATCACGGGATTGCGGAGGGGATCGCAGAGGCCGTGGGGCATGGCGTGGTAGAGGAAGACGTCGTCGCTGTAGTAGTCGGGAGAAGGAGGGTCGGTGACGAAGTTCGGCGTGCCGTGGGTGAAGGCGGCGGTGACGGCGAGGCGGCAGGTGGTCATATGGTCTTCCATGTAATCGGCGGGAGAGTGGGTGAGGACGATGGACGGTTTCACCTGGCGGATGACGCCGGCGACTTTGCGGAGGAGGGGGAGGGTGTAGAGTATCTCGAAGTCATCGGCGATGGGCGGGTGGAAGGTGGCGCCGAGGAGGTCGGCGGCTTTTTTGGCTTCGGCGAGGCGGGTGGTGCGTGTTTGATCGGCATCCATGACAGTGGAGCCGGCGTGACCGGTGGAGAGGTTCATGTAGTGGATATCGAAGCCGGCGTGTTCTTTGAGGAGGAGGAGGGTGCCGGCAGCGACGTATTCGATATCGTCGGGGTGGGCGAAGATGGCGAGGGCGGTTTTGCGGAGGGGCATGAGTTTGGTCCACAGATTACGCAGATTACGCAGATGATGGGAATTGGGAATTTACGGGTGAGAAAGTGAGGAAGGGGACGGGTGGGAGGGCGTGTATTGGGTGTTGGCGAGGTTGACCTGTGGGTCGGCGGATGGTGGGATGGGGGGATGAAGAGACGGGAATTTATGTGTGGGGCATTGGCTGCGGGGGCGGCGGTGGGAGTGGGGGATTTGATCGGGCAGGAGGCGGGGAGCAAGGGGTCGAATGCGGGGATTATTTTCAAGGCGGTGAAGGCGGGGGAGAAGACGTCGCCGGAGAAGTTGGCGGAGATCAAGGCTTTGGGGTTTGACGGGGTGGAAGGGTCGGCGCCGATGGTGGATGCGGCGGCGTATTTGGAGCGGACGGAGGCGGCGGGTTTACCGGTGCACGGGGTGGTGGACCAGGTGCATTGGAAGCAGCGTTTATCGGATCCGGATGCGGCGGTTCGTGAGGTGGGGCGGGCGGCCTTGGAGCAGTCGCTCAAGGACGCGCATTTTGTGGGGGGATCGTCGGTATTATTGGTGCCGGGTCGGGTGAGTGGAGACGAGGAGACGCACGAGGATGTGTGGGCGCGGTCGATTGTGGAGATTCGGAAGGTATTGCCGACGGCGAGTCGTTTGGGGATACAGATATTGATTGAGACGGTGTGGAACGGGTTTTGTTATGATCCGATTCAGCTGCGGGATTACATTGATGAGATCAACAGTCCGTGGGTAAAGGTGTATTTGGATTTCGGCAACATGCAGAAATATGCGCCCGGGGATGAGTGGGTGCGAGTGTTAGGGAACCGGATTGTGAAATTGGATGTGAAGGATTGGGGGGAGGCGAACGGGTTTTGTCCGTTGGGAGAGGGGGATGTGGATTGGGTGAAGTTGCGGGAGGCGTTGGCGGAGATTGGGTTTACGGGGTGGGCGACGCGCGAGGGCAACGACAAGGGGTTGGAGAATACGGCGCGATTGATGAACGAGTTGTTGGATTTGTAAGGCGAGATTAGAGGTGGAAGGGGAGGCCGAGTTCCTGGATGTGGGAGCGGGCTTGGCGGACTTCGAGGGCGGCGTCGATGTCTTTTTCCCGAGTGAATTCGGCTTCGAGGCCGGCGAGGGCGTTGTCGAGGGGTTCGACGAGGGCATGGGATTTGGTGATGTGATCGTCGACGAGTTTGGTGATGGCTTCGGCGTAGGTATTGCGGCGGGCAGTGAGGGAGGCGGGGGGATCGGCGGGAAGGGGTGGGAGTTCGGGTGGGCTGGTGACGGGGATGGATTGGGCAAATTGGTTGATGGCTTCGATTTCGGATTTGATGGCGAGGACGCGTTCGAGTTCGCCGGCGGCGGAGGCCTGGGTGCGGTCGCGTTCGAGGGCGTTGGCGTATGAGGTGTTGAGGGTAGTGACGGCTTCGGCGTGTGCTTTGAGGAGGTTGTCTTTGTAACCTTGCTCGAAGGTTTGGTAGATGGCGGCGATGCGTTGGCCGGCCTTGGAGTCGGAGGGGGGTGGAGGAGAGGACATGAGAGGGCGGGCGAAGGCGGAGATATATCCGGCGCCGCCGCCGCCCAAGAATCCGAGGCTGATGCGGCCGGGGATGGGAGGTGTCCAGAGGGGATTGTGGGAGAGTTGGGCGGGGTCGCCTTCCCAGGAGACGAAGGGTTCGTCGTCGATGAAGGTTTCGATGGTCCACCTGTCTTGGGATTTTTCGAGAACGCGGATGCGGACGGTGGGCTGTTGTCCGGTGCGGACGGGGGAGGGTGATGCGGCGTAGGGATTCTCGGCATCGGAGATGCTTTTGCCGTCGATGATTTCGAGCCCGGCGAAACTGGGTTCGTTGGGCGTGTTGAGAATGAGAGTGGCTTGAGCGTCGCCGACGGGGAAGGTGACGGCGGATTGCCGAATGGAGCGGATATGAACTTCGAGTTCGTATTCGCCGGAAACGGAGTGGGGGGGTAGGAGGACGTTGGCGTCGTTTCCGCCGCGTGTGGCGTAACCGCCGGTTGGCTCTGCCATCCAGAATTGGGGGGGGAAGGCATCGCGGGTGAGGTCGATATTGGTGAAGAGGTCGATTCCTTCCGGGGGGTGGGGTGGGGTATCTGTGGGAGGGGTGTCGGTTGTGGCGGGGGCGGCTGGGTTTGTGTTCGGGGGATCGGCGGGTGGGGTTTTGGTCATGGTGACCTCGGGAGTTTCGGCAGGCTCGGGGTCGGGCGTGTCGGCGAGGGGGTTCCATGATTCGGGGGCGGAAAGGGCTAGGGTGGCATCGAGGGATTGGTTCTCACCGAGTTCGCGGTAGGCCACGCGATGGAAGCTCACGGGCACGCGACTGGCACCGAGGCCGAGGCGTCCGCGGTCGATGCTTGGCCATCCAAAGCCCGGGTCGTTAAAATGGGAGACTGGTCCGCTCCAGTCGATGGCGGGCTGGCCGTCGAGCGTCGCGCGGATGCGCGCTTTACCACTTCCGTCTTGAATGACATGGGCGACGAGTTGGTAGCGCTTACCGGGTTCGAAATCGAAGCGATGGATCGCGGACGGGGGATAGTTCGGGCTCGTGTAGCCCGCGTTGTTAATCTTCATAAGTCCGAGGAGATTTCGGCCCTGAACGTTCGCATTGATATTGAGGACGGCAGTTTTGTTATCGAGGGGGAGAACGATGCCGAGGTTTCCCACTTTCTCATCAAAGGTAAACTCTGTCGCAACGGCGTAGTTCTTTTGGGCAGCGAGGGGGATGAGGAGGCGATCGTTCGTTTCGCTTTCGGCGGTGGCGCGAAGGGTTGCGTCGGTATCCTGAGCCCAAGCGCCGGCTCTTCGATGTTCCGGCAAGCGGACAAGGGGAAGGAGATCGATCCAGACGGCGGGTTCGTCGGCAGCCCCTTGTCGCAGGAGGGTGGCCTGGCCGCTGGTCATGGTGAGTTCGAGTTCCTCCAAGAGCGTTTGGCCGGTTAACGGGTTGGCGATCGCGATGGACTGAGGAGCTGTTTGTTTCAGGAATCTCACGTTGGCGGGAACTTGATCAATCGGGCCGCTCCATTGGAAAAAGGGATTTCCATCGAGGCGGACGTCAACGGTGGCGGTGTCTACATCGGTGGAGACCGAGATTTCGGTTTCGTATGATTTTGACGCTTGGAAGGGGAAGTCTTTGACGACGGTACCGGTGCCGCTGGTGGCGGATTTGCCACCAATATTTTCGATGCCGCTGAGGGGGGCATTGGGGTGGTTCGGCCAACCGTTGAAAACGATGTAGGCCCGGCTTTTGGGGCCAACAGGGATGAGGAAGTTGGTGGATTCTCTTGTGTCGAGCGGGGTGAACCGGGCTCTGAGGCGATAGTTGCCTTCGATATTGACGGGCAGCGCGAGCACTTGCAGGGAGTTTGAGTTGGGCATGGACTCGATGCCGTCCTCGGTGCGCGTCCAGTGTCCCTGGATCCCATCGGCGTCGGGATTCACGAGCGAGAGCAGGTCGACCGAGGCGCCGGGAAGGATGGGGGAAGCGACGGTGGGAATGGTGTGGGGGACTGAGGGTGTGAGCAACGCGATGGAGCCACCGGTGGGCGTGACGGAGAGGCGGCTCCAAAGGGCGTTTGTGTTGAAATGATTGAAGATGGAGATGGCTTGGGACGGAGTAGGGGTACGGGCGCCGCTCACGGCGAGGGCGGACTGTGGGCCTGACCAAGTCACGATGGTTTCATCGTCGACGGCCACCGTGATCTCTGCGTCTGCACCTTTGATTCGGACGTCGATCTCCAGTTTGTAGTCGCGACCGGGCTCGAGTTGGAGGCCTTGGATACCGGTGGGGTTTACGGGGGGACGTTGACCGGAGATCATGTCGAGTCCGGAGTAATAGCCCTCGACGGGAAAACCGCCGAAGACCATGGAAACCCGGGCTTTGCCGACGGGGAAGGACAGCATGATGGAGTCGGGAGCCTCGATGGGGGTGAGTGTGGCGTCGATGCGGTATGAGCCTGAAATAGCGAGGGGGAAACTGAGGAGGGTTGCGCTGCCGGTTTGATTTTCGAATCCTGTTTCGGTTTGCTGCCAGTTTGCCTGGGCGAGATTCGCTGGATCGAGCAGGGTGAGGAGATCGATGGGATCGTTGTTGCCGGGAAGAGGTGGCGGGTCCGGAGTGGAGGTGGGAGGGGGAGTCTTCGTTTCTGGCTCTTGATTTTCGATTTTGGCGATCTGGGGAGGGGCGTCGTCGGCGGTGGTGGTGGGGGGGGCTTTAGAGGAATTGAGGGTGATGATCCCTCCGACGATGAGGAGGACGGCGATGACGGCGGTGACGGTGAACCAGAGGGTGGCGTTGGATTTTTTTTCTTTGGCGTGGGGTATTTTGGTGGCGGTGGCGGGGGAGACGGAGACTTTTTGGGTGGGGCCGAGGGGGTCGGGTTTGATGGCGACGCGGCCGGTTTGTTCGGCTTGTTGTTGGACGGCGGCGGGGCTGGGGGAGTTGCGGATTTCGTCGATGTGTTGCCAGAGTTCGGTAACGGACTGGTATCGGCCGTCGCGTTCGCTTTGCATGGCGTTTGAGATGACGGTATCGAGGCGCGGGTCGAGGTCGGGATTTTTTTGTGAGGGAGGTTGGAACATGCCGCGGGGGATCGTTCCGGTGAGGAGTTCGTAGAGCATGACGCCGAGGGAATAGATATCGGCGCGGTGATCGACTTCGACGCCGATTTCGAGGGCTTCGGGCGCGACGTAATCGGGAGTGCCCATGGCCATGCTGGTGACGGTGAGCGAGAGGTTGGCGGCGGGGTCGTTGCCGGTCATTTTGGCGAGGCCGAAGTCGGCGACTTTGACCTGGCCATTGACGTCGAGCATGATGTTCGCGGGTTTGATATCGCGATGGACGATGCCTTTTTCGTGGGCGTAATTCAGGGCGTCGCAGGTTTGGGTGATGATGGCGAGGATGCTATCGACGGTGAGTGTGCCCTTGGTTTTGAGTTCATCGAGGTCGGTGCCTTCGATGTATTCCATGACGATGTAGAGGAAAGTGGCGGGGGTTCCGGTGCCGGTCGCGGTGATTTCGGCTTGTCCGAAGTCGTGAACGGCAATAATGCGCGGGTGGTGGAGGCGTGCCATGGCCTGGGCTTCGCGTTGGAAGCGTTCGGCGTATTGGAAGTCGGAGCCGGTGGAAGAATCGGTGCCGTCGGTGGTGGGATCGGGGGCGGCACCGGCGGCGAAGAGTTCGGAGGGGAGGATTTTGATAGCGACGGGGCGATCGAGGGAGACTTGGGTGGCTTTGTAGACGGCGCCCATGCCGCCGGCGCCGATGAGTTCGGTGACTTTGTATTCAGGGAGGGCGGCTTGGAGATCTTCGGGGGTGGGGGGGACGAAGGCGGTGGCACCGGCGGAGGAGCCTTGCTGTGGTGCGGGCGAGGAGGGGGAGGTGTTTGACTGAGGGTCGTCGTCGGGCACTGGGGAGAGTTTAAGACAGTAGGTATACGGAATACACGGAAGAAATCGTCGTTCGTGGGCGTGGGCGGGGTTTTGGAACCACTAATCAGACACTCATCTTTTTTGGGATGCCGGGCATCCGACTGAGCCATTCGTCGCTCTTTGAGCTATTAGGGTCACGTCGCCGGATGGCGGGTATTGTTGGGGGTTGGGGGGTTCGCGCTTGCTGGCGCTTTGCTGACGGGCGGCAGCGCGGGAGCGCTGCCCTCCTTTGAGGGTAGTGGGGGGAGGTTTGCGCGGTCGGGTGCCCGCGCCTCCATCTTTTCCTGCTAGGGGGAGATGGGCCAGCCGTCGGCGGTGAGTTGGGCGCCGAGGTCTCGGCCGTCGGAAGCTTGGCTTCGGGCGGGGGAGTCGGGGCCGAGGCGGTAATCGCCGTCGCCTGGGTTGATGAATTGGGGGTCTTGTTGTTCGATGCAGTTGGAGAGGCGGAGATTGTATTCGCGATTGGCTTCGCGGGGGTCGATGTTGATGACGGAGGGGGGATCTCCAGGAATGGCGGGGGGTCCTTCGCGGCCGACGAGGCCGCGGGTGCCATGGATGAGACATTTCCGGATGGTGGCCTCTTCGGTGACGCCGGCGACCTGAACGGCGTAGGCGCTGCCGGAAAGGATGGAGTTTTCGATTCGGGAGGTGGAGCTGGGCATGATTTGCTGGCCGAGGAAATAGTCCGAGGGGTGTCCAATGAGGGTGCAGTGGTCGAGGGCGAGGTCGCTGTAGTAGTTTACCTTGATGGAGCCGATTGAGTTGGAGACCGTCAATTCTTCCGTGCCGGCGGCGTCCAGGTAGCTGAAGCGGCAGTTTTCGACGGTCGTGTTTTTGGAATGCCTCGTTTCGTCGCCGGCTTCTTTTCGCCAGTCGTAGACGGCGAGATTGGTGAAGCCGAGGTTTTGGAGGGTGACGTCGTCGGTGCGAATGGTGAGGTTAGGGAGGAGAGCCCGATTTCCGATGAGGGTGAGGCCTTCTGTTTCGACGTGGTAAGCGTTGGAGTTGTATTTTTCCATGGCGGTGGCGCTGGGTGGGTATTCGCCGGAGGCGAGGGCGATGGTTTGGCCGCGGGTGGCTTGGGCGAGGGCTTCGTCGAGGGTGAGGGTATCTCCGGCGCCGTCGGGGGTGACGCGGAGGGCGTCGGGGGGGATATTTTTGGCGAAAGTGGCGGGGGTGTCGTTGGTGGGGGTGGTGGTTGGTTCGTTGTTGGTGGTGGTGACGGCGACCGTGGTGGGTTTAGCGGTGGGGAGGTCGAGTTGGCCGAAGGGGAGGCCGTCGGATTGGAATGTGGAGCGGGCGTTTTTTATTTGGAGGGCCTCTTCAATTTTTTCCTGTTGGGTGAACTCGCGTTGGAGGGCGTCGAGTTCGTTGTCGAAGGCGGGGAGGAGGCGTGCGACGCGGGCGTCGTGGGAGGCGGCGAGTTCGGCGAGTTTGCCATCGTAGGCGGTGCGTAGAGTATTGAGGCGTTGGGGGGCATCGGGATTCGGATCGGGGAAGGGGATGGGGGTGTTATCGGCGCCGGAGGCGGCTTCGAGGGTTTGGCGGACGACGAGGACTTTGTCGAGGTCGCCGGAGTTGGCGAAGTTTTCTTCGGCGCGTTTGAGGGCTTTGAGGTATCCGTCGTTTAGGGTGGTGATTTCGGTGGAGAAGTCGGAGAGGATGGATTTTTCGTATCCGTCTTGGTATTTGGCGATGAGTTCGTCGAGGCGGAGGGCGAGAAGGCAACTGACATCGTTTGGTGAGCGTGGTGGCTTTGAAAAAAGCCGGTGAACTGATTTTTTCCTGGATATGGCAGTGCCGTACCTAAAGGTCGATGGTAGTGCCGTACCTCGCTTTGAAGTGACGCAATGGGCGTCGTTCGTCTTCCGTATTACAACGGCGGCACAGCCAAACACATATTGCCGAGACGGCGAACACGGCAAACAACGTGCAGATCACGGCAATTAGGATGCCGAGATGGAATGGCATTCGGGCTGGATCGTAGCCCATCGTGTTGTTGGCTAGATTCTCCACATCCATTTTCCGAGAAATGTAGAACGACAGAAGATCGAGCTCGCAACAACACCTGATGAAGCAAAATCAGATGAAGACGGCAGCCCGACCCTCTCGCATTTTATAGAAGTCTTTGGTAAATGGGTACGGCAATCGCCTGTGTTGCACAGGCGGGCAGCTGCTGAACTGCTAAGCACAAACAGCTATCTAAGATTGGCGTACCGACAATACAAGCATTTTGAACACTAAGCACCATACAAAGAAAAATGCAACATACAAAGTATTGGTTATAGTGATCGTGTTTGGTAGGTAAAACACTCCCCCAAAACTCTTCCTCTTCAATGATACAAGAAAATATTGCAGACAGACTACTTGATACTCTGTTTGCATGCGAGCTTTCAGTCCTCGCACATCTTCGAGTGAAAATGGGCTTTGCCTGAAAGCTTATTAAAGGGGAATTTCTGTGTAAAATCAAATTTTTAGGGATTTTAGAGCTTTCGATCCTGAGTCGAATGACGGTGGTCCCACGTCGATTCGACCTTCCGTTCTCGAGTTATTTACGTTTGAGCATTATTCATAAGGTTGTGACGTCAGTGAATGCTGAAGGTGAGGTGTGTGGACGCGGCTGGCGGGATGAGAAATATCGAGGTAGCGCAAAAACACAGAGCAATGAGCACACAACAACACGCTCTACCATCTCCCAATCCGACTCCAGGGAGGAAAATGCTCGCAGCGCCGTTGCCAAATTTCGTCGGCCATTACAATCCCAAAGTGAAGAAACTTCGCCGCTGCGAGGACCAGAAGAGCCGTTTGATCCCAAAGCCGAGCCACGAAGCGGTGAAGTTTACCGTCACTACAACGAACTACAGTGGCTACTGCCGCTACACGCGGAGCACAGAGAAGCTGCTGAACCACCAACCAGCCATGCCATCCAGAACATTTCCGCCGCCAGCTCTCCGTCCTCTTGTGATTTGCTTCGCGCGTCGGGCTGAGATTCACCGGTCGAGTCGCACTAGTGCTTCCATTCATCTTACGTTCATCACCCTGATTGGAATACTACATAAAAAAGCAGTTTCGCTGGGTAGTCGGCCTGGCCCTGTAGCGCAGTGGTAGAGCGTTGGTCATGAGAAACAGAGGTCCCGGGTTCGATTCCCGGCGGGGTTGGCAATTTTTCCTCCTCTCTTGCATTTGACTTCCCTTACTTACTTTGAAAATGAAAATTTCTCCCAATCCCAATAAAAAAAGCATACAATTAAAATATTTGACACGCGCTCTGCCAAAGCTGACCTTCGGTGCTAAGTGCCGCATGGCGCTACCGGTTTACAGACACACACCATCATTCAATGCAAGGTCAGGGTGAGGTGCTTTTTTGTCCCATTGGTCAGTTTTTGTTGGAAAACACTCACGCCTCGGGAAGGCAACCGACATCTTTTAGTGAGCGGGTGGCTTTGAAAAAAGCCGGTGAACT
>JBCCIR010000052.1:0-31679 GCA_039028175.1 Verrucomicrobiota bacterium | reverse complement strand
GCGCGGGCGGGTGGGGGGGAGTGTTGATTGGTTCTTAGATTCTTAGGCTTTTTTTAGGAGGAAGCGGTCGATGATGAGGGCGTTTAGGCCGGTGGCGGCGTAGCAACGGAGGGCTTGTTGGGGGGTGCAGACGATGGGTTCGTCTTTGACGTTGAAGGATGTGTTGAGGACGGCGGGGACGCCGGTGAGTTGGTGGAAGTGGGTGATGAGGGCGTGGAAGAGGGGGTTGGCGTCGGGGGTGACGGATTGGATGCGGGCGGTGCCGTCGACGTGGGTGACGGCGGCGAGTTTGTCCCGGTACTGAGGGCGGATGACGGCGGTGTGGGTCATGAAGGGGCTGGGGGAATGGGGTTCGGCGACGGTCTCGATTTGTTCGGCGAGGATGGCGGGGGCGAAGGGGCGGAAGGATTCGCGGAGTTTGATGGCGGCGTTTACCTGGTCCTTGGTTTTGGCGTGGCGTGGGTCGGCGAGGATGGAGCGGTTGCCGAGGGCGCGCGGGCCCCATTCCATGCGGCCCTGGAACCAGCCAGTGATTTGGCCGTCGGCGATGAGTTGGGCGGCGGTGGCGGCGGGGTCGTCGATCTCGGTGTAGGGGAGCTGGGCGCGGTCGAGTTCGGCTCGGGTGTGATCGGTGGAGAACTCGGGGCCGAGGTAGGGATGGGACATGCGCCAGCGGTCGGCGCCGTGGTTGTGGTGGTGTTGCCAGCGATAGAGGGCGGCGCCCATGGAGGCGCCCGCGTCGTGGGAGGCGGGCTGGAGCCAGAGATTTTCGAAATCGGTCTGTTCGAGGATTTTACCGTTCGCGGCACAATTGAGCGCGACGCCGCCGGCGAGGGTGAGATTTTTTTCGCGGGTTTGTTTTTGGAGGTGATTGAGGACGTGGAAGATGGCTTCCTCGATGCGTCTTTGGAAATTGAAGGCGATATCGGCTTCGCGATCGCCGGGGGGGTGGCCGTATTCGCGGGGCGGGGCGCCGAGCTGCTGGCAGGCTTCGTCGGTGAGAATGGGGAACTCGGCGTAGGTGACGGCCCAGCGGGCAAGAGTGGGGTCGATGCGGTATTGGCCGTCGGGGAGCAGGACGATGAGTTGGTCGAAGAGGGATTTGAGTTTGGGGTTGGGCGAACCGTATGGGGCGAGGCCCATGACTTTCCATTCGTCGGCCATGCAGTGGAAGCCGAGGTATTCCGTGAGGGCGGCGTAGGCGTGGCCGAGGGAGTGTGGGTAGTAGATTTGGGTGAGCTTTTGGAATCGGGCGCCCCGGGCGTTGTAGGTGGTGGTGGAGGGGTATCCGCCGGAGCCGTCGAGAACGGCGCAAGCGCTGGTTTCATAGGGGGAAGGGAGGTGGACGGAGGCGGCGTGGGCGAGGTGGTGATCGACGGGGTGGATGGGAGGGATGGGGCGATGGCGGAGATTGACGTCGAGGAACATTTTCGGGGCGTTGAGGTAGGTGAGTCCCCCGAAGAACTTGTTTTTCATGGCCTTGAGGGCGGGTTTGAGGCGGCCTTGGCCGGCGTATCGGAGCGTGGAACCGGTCATGGGGAGGAGGTAGGGGCGTTGGTCCCAGTAGTAGGCGACCTCGTCGATATCGGCTTCGGTGAAGCCGTGGTAATCGAGGAGGTGGTGGAGGGCGCGGCGGGGGAAGATGCCGGGGCGATGTTTTTCTCGGGAAAGACGTTCTTCCTCGATGGCGCCGAGGACTGTGCCGTCGTGGAGGAGGGTTACGCTGGGGTCGTGGCCGATGAGGGAACCGGCGAGGCCGAGGATGAGCATGAAGGGAGTATTGGGGACGGTGGAGGAGTGGGGAATTCGAAAATGATTCGCAGAAGAGAGAGAATTGGGAGCGGAGATGGTCGAAGGTGAGGCGCGGCAGCGCGGGAGCGCTGCCCTCCTTTGGCCGAAAGGATGAGCTTGATGGACGTGAGAGGCGGATTAATCGACATTATCCACTATGGTCGATCGATACTATTTTTTCGCCCAACTTAGGGAAGAAGAGAAATTCGATGGGCGATAGGTATTGTGGATCAGAGGAGTTGTTTGATGATTTTTCCGTCGCTGAGGGCGATGGGTCGGCCGATGGAGGTCATGAGTTCGGTTTCGTGATTGATGCCGAGGGTGTGTTGGATGGTGGCGTGAACGTCGGCGACGGCGACGGGGGAAGCGGGTTCTTTTTTGTCGCCCTGGGGATCAGTTTCGCCGATGACGCGGCCGCCGGCGAGACCGCCACCGGCGACGGCGATGCTGAAGGCGTGCGGCCAGTGGTCGCGGCCGTCGAGGGCGTTGAGTTTTGGAGTGCGTCCGAACTCGCCGCCGCAGACGACCACGGTGTTTTCGAAGAGGCCGCGGGATTTGAGGTCGCGGATGAGGGCGGCGAAGGCGGGGTCGAGGATTTTGACACGGCCGGCTTGGAGTTCGGCGTTGTTGATGTGGGAGTCCCAGCCGGAGAGGGTGACCTCGACGCAGCGGACGCCGGCCTGGACGAGGCGCAGGGCGGCGAGACAGCCGCGGCCGAAGGGGGTGTCGCCGTATGGTGTCTTTTCAGAATCAAGGACTTCTGAAAGATCGAAGGCTTTGAGCTGGTCCGAGGACATCATGCGGCGGCCTTTGGCGATCGTGTCGTTGTGGAGTGTGATTTCGCGGTCGAGATTGGGTGGGCGGCCTTGGGCGAAGGCTTTCTCAACGATGTCGAGGGAGTTGAGGCGGCGTTGTTGGCGTTTCTTTGGGATTTCTGTGCTGATATCGGGGACGGGTTTGCCGGGGTCGCCAACTTGGAAGGCGTCGAACTGGGCGCCGAGGTGGCCGCCGCGGCCGGGCCATTGGTTGGGGAGGATGGAGATATGGGTGGGGATGTCGATGCCGTCGCCAGCGAGTTCGTGGGAGACGATGGCGCCGATGGAGGGATGGGCGACGGAGGGGTTGGGGCGGTATCCGGTTTTGATGTTGTAGAAGGCGCGTTCGTGGTCGCCTTCTTTGCTGACGACCGAACGGATGAGGGAGATGTCGTCCATGAGCTCGGCGGTTTGCTCGAAGCCGGCGGCGAGCTCGATGTCTTTGGCGGCGGTGGGGATGGATTTGGGGCCCTGGATGGGGCTGGAGGCGGGGTGGGGGTCGAAGGTATCGACCTGGCTGGGGCCGCCAGCGAGCCAGAGGATGATGATGGATTTGGGCGGGGCGGCGGGATCGGGAGCGGATTCGGCGTCGAGGGCGAGGAGATCGGAGACCGGGGTGAGCCAGAGGAGGCCACCGGCTTTGAGGAGGGTGCGGCGGGAGTAGTGGTCGGGGGTGTTGCAGGCGGGTGATTTGGAATGATGAGACATAGGTCAGTGATTCCAGGAGAATTCGGTGGCGTTCATGAGGGTCCAGAAGAGGTCGTTGAGGGCGGCGATGCGGGCTTTGCCTTTTCGATCTTTGAGGCTTTCGAGGAAATGCGATTCTTCTGGTGGTGAGGGGAGGCGGGAGAGCGCGGCGAGGTAGGTGGATTTGATTGCGGTGAGGTCATCGGGCGCGAGCGTGGCGATGCGGGTGGCGGCGTTGAGGACGATGTTGTTTTTTGTTTTCTCGCTGACGAGTTCGCCGTTCATCATGAGGAGTCGTTGGGGGATGGTGCCGCCGCGGTCTTCGAACTCGTCTTCGCCTTGATCGCCGAAGCGCTTGATGAAGTCATTCTGTTGGAAAAAGCGGGCGATTTGGCGGATGACGTGGGCGTCGTCATCGAGGGTGTTTAAGGAGGAGGCTTGGATAATGCTGCCGGCGACTTGTTCGGGGCGGAGGCGGGTCAGGGGAAAGGCGGCCCAATGGTGGGTTTGTTCGGTGGTGACCGGTTGTTCGGGATCGGCGGATCGGCTGTCGAGCTGGAAGACCTGGGTGGCTGCGATGGTGCGGATGAGGTGCTGGAGGTCGAAGTCGTGGGCGATGAAGTCGTCGGCGAGGATCTCCAAAGCGGGCGGCCAGGGGCCTTCGAGGGGGATATCGTCGACGGGGGTGATGAGGGGTTTGTTAAAGAGGATCGCCCAGGTGCGATTGACAGCGGCGCGGGCGAAGGCGCGGTTGTCGGGATGGGTGACCCAAGAGGCGAGGCGTTCGCGGGGTGTGCCGGTTTTGGGGAGGAGCTCGGGTTGGAAGGGAACCTTTGCGGGGACGCGTTCGGTATCGCGCATGCCGTTGTATCGGTATTCGTAGGGTTGCTTGGGGTCTTCGCGAAGGCCGCTGAGGGTCATGTCCGCGGTGCCGAAGAAGGCGGCGAGTTGGTGGAAGTCCTCCTGTTTCCATCGGTCGCCGAAGCGGTCGTCGTGGCATTCCATGCAATCGATGCGCGCGCCGAGGAAGGCGCGGCTGACGCGGGTGGCGAGCTTGGCTTCATCGGGGCCTTTTTTGTCGGGGTTGTTTTGGACGACGGAGACCGTGATGAAATTGACCTCGGGTTGGTTGGTCCAGATCCCTTCCGAGGTGATGAGGGATTGGACGAGATCGTCGTAGGGGCGGTTGTTTTGGAATTGGTCGGCGAGCCACTCGACGAGGCGATGGCGGCGATAGACGAGGAAGGGGCCGTTCTCGACACCGACGACGGAGCGGGCGAAGCGTTCGGCGATGAAGTCGGCGTATCGGCGGTCTTCGAAGAGGCGGGTGAGCCACCACTGGATGCGTTCGTCTTCGGGTTGGGCTTCGAGGGCGCGGATTTCTTCGAGTGAGGGAATGGAACCGGTAAGGGCGAGCGAGAGGCGGCGGGCGATGATGAGATCGGGTGCGGGAGCGACGGGGGAGAGTTTGGCGTCTTGCCAGGCGGCGGCGAAGGCGTCATCGACTTTGTTGACGGCGTCGGTGAATTTGGGCGAAGTGAAAGAAGAGGGATCGAAGTCTTCGGGTCCGGGGAGGGCGGGTTTTTTCCAGAAGGTGGCGACGACGACCGTGAGTGCGACGAGGGCGAGAGCGAGGAAGGTCAGGTTACGACGAAGAGAGGCACGATACGGGCGGAGGGGGGGCGGTCCGAGATCGGGCGGTTCGTCGTGAGTGGTCATCGCGTGGTGGGCGGATGGTTTGTGGAGAGAGACGGGAATGACGAAGGAACGGTTACGGAAAACCACAGGGCGAAGACGGATTTTCGTAACGGGAGGCGGGTGTGATGCGTCCGATAGTAGTAATGGAAGCTGGGAGTCACCGGTTTGATGACTTATTGATACCGCATGGAGGGGCGGGTGTCATGACGGGATTTTTGGGGAAAGTGGGGCGCGGGGTGGTGTCGGTCTTGGACTGGGTGTTTGGGTTGGCGGCAATTGTGGGTGGGTTGGCGGTGTTATCGGTGACGCCGGTGGGGAATTTTTTCAGCTTGGGGTATTTGATTGAGTGCAGCGGGCGGGTGGCGCGGACGGGGCGGTTGCGGGATGGGTTCGTGGGGATACGGAAGGCGTCGGTGGTGGGGAGTTTGGTGGTGGGGACGTGGTTGGTGTTATTGCCGGTGCGTTTTGTTTCGGGAATGTGGCGGGATGCGGAATTGATTGCGCCGGGGAGTGCGACGGCGCAGGGGTGGCGGGTGGCGTTGGTGGTGATCAGCGTATTGGCGGTGGTGCATATTTTGTGGGCGTGGCTGCGTGGTGGGCGTTTGTGGCATTTTTTGTGGCCGGCGCCGCGGCGCTTTGTGAGGTGGTTGCGGGAGCCGGGGAAGTATGCGCGGGTGCGCGACGGGGTGATGGGGTATGTGCTGGGGCTGCGATTGCCGTATTACTTTTGGCTGGGGTTGCGGGGGTTTGTCGGCGCGGTAGCGTGGTTGATTGTGCCGGTGGGGGTATTGTTGGGGGCGTCGCATTTGCCGGAGGGTGCGGCGGCGTTGGTGTCGTTGTTGGGGGCGGGTTTGTTGGCGTTGGTGGTGATGTATTTGCCGTTTTTGCAGGTGCATTTTGCGCGGACGAAGCGGATGCGAGCAATGTTTGAGCTGGGGGAAGTGCGTGGTTATTTCCGGCGGGCGCCGATTGCGTTCTGGGTGGCTTTGTTTGTGACGCTGTTGTTTGCGTTGCCCTTGTATTTGTTGAAGATCGAGCTGACGCCGCGGGAAGTGGCGTGGCTGCCGAGTTTGTTGTTCGTGGTGTTTATTTTTCCCGCGCGTTTATTCACGGGTTGGGCGATGGGGCGAGCGGTGAAGCGGGAGGAGCCGCGGCACGGGGTGTTTCGGTGGGCGAGCCGGCTGGCGGTGGTGCCAGTGGTGTTGGTTTACGTGTTGTTCGTGTATTTGACGCAGTATTTGTCGTGGTATGGGACGTGGAGTTTGCTGGAGCAGCATGCGTTTTTGGTGCCGGCGCCGTTGATGGGGTTATGAGGGGAGGCAGTTTTGTCCACAGATGATCTCGCTGACGCGAGCTATACCAGCGAGGCGTTGCCGATGTGGTGGCCGCAAATGCGGCCGCGTATTGCGCAGATTACTCAGATTTATGGAGAGACCGGCTGCCGCCGGTCCATTGTTGTGGGGAGTAATTGATGATTTATTGGAAGAGGCGTTGGTGTTGAGGCGTTGTCGGATTTGATGAAAGCCGGAATCTCTTTCCTTTTTGGTGTCGTTGCTGGTCTGTTGATGACGGGTGAGGTGTTTGGCGGGGAGCGGCCGAATGTTTTGGTGATCATGGTGGATGACATGGGGTATTCGGATTTGGGGTGTTACGGGTCGGAGGTTGAGACGCCGAATCTGGATGCGTTGGCGGCGAACGGGCTGTTGTTCACCCAGATGTATAATACGTCGAAGTGCTGGACGACGCGGATATCGTTACTGACGGGTTTGTATCATCAGCGGTCGGACCGGGAGTTTGCGCGGACGGCGACGGTAGGGGAAGTATTGCGGCCGGCGGGGTATCGGACGTGGTGGTCTGGGAAGCATCATGCTGATTTCAATCCGTTGGGACGCGGGTTTGATCACTTCAGTGGATTCTTGGGCGGGGCGATCAATTTTTGGAATCCGAGTCATGTGGCGCGGGAAGGGGAAGTGTTGCCGGGGTGGCGTTCGGAATACACCTGGGCATTTGACGAGGAGGAAGTGAAACCGTTCGTGCCGGACAAGAGTTTTTATGCGACGGACGAGTTTACGGATTGGGCCTTGGAGTGGTTGGACGAGGAGCGGGGCGCGGACGAGCCGTTCTTTTTGTTTGTGGCTTATAATGCGCCGCATTGGCCGTTGCATGCGCACCCGGAGGATATTGCGAAGTATGAGGGCGTTTATGACGAAGGGTATGGGGCGATTCGGGAGGCGCGGTATGCGCGGCAGTTGGAAATGGGGTTATTTGACGAGTCGGTGGCGCCATTGAGCGAGGCGACGCATGTGGTGTGGTCGGATATGGGTGAGGAAGAGCGACGGGTGGAGGCGAAGCGGATGGAGATTCATGCGGCGATGGTGGATTCGGTGGATCAGAACGTGGGGCGACTGGTGGAGAAGCTGCGGGAGACGGGGGAGCTGGAGAACACCTTGATTTTGTTCCTGGTGGACAACGGTGCGAGTGCGGAGCGGCCGAACGCCGGTGGGGCGCCGATGGAGCCCTGGGGATCGGTGGGGACCTTTGAGGCGATCGGGAAGCACTGGGCGAACGTGGCGGACACCCCGTTGCGATTGCACAAAGCGAAGAGTCATGAAGGAGGGATCAACACGCCGATGATTGCGCATTGGCCGGCGGGGATCAGCGGGAAGGGTGAGATTAACCGGGAGGTGTGTCACTTGATTGATTTCTTACCGACGTTCATGGAGATGGGTGGGGGGAGTTATCCGGGCGAGGCAACGGGGGATATTCCGGAGATCGACGGGATCAGTTTGATGCCGGTGTTTTCGGGCGGGAATTTGGAGCGGGAGGATCCTTTGTTTTTTGAGTTCGGTGGCGGGAAAGCGGTGCGGGACGGGAAGTGGAAATTGGTGCGAGCGGGGAATGAAGACTGGGAGCTGTATGATTTTTCCGTGGATCGAACGGAGACGAATGATTTGGCGGGGGAGCATCCGGAGCGGGTGGGACAGATGCGGGAGGCGTGGGAGGCGTGGTATCGGGATTGCACGGGCTCGGATTACATTGATCCGAAGGCGGTGAAAAAGGCGGGTAAGGCTAAGTGAGGATGTCCTGAACGACATGGCCGTGGACATCCGTGAGTCGGAAGCGGCGGCCCTGGAATTTGTAGGTGAGCTTTTCGTGGTCGATGCCGAGGAGGTGGAGCACGGTGGCTTGGAAATCGTGAACGTGGACGGGATTTTCCGTGACGTTGTAGGCGTAGTCATCGGTTTTTCCGTATTGGAACCCGGGTTTGACGCCTCCTCCGGCCATCCAGAGGGAGAAGGCGGCGCCGTGGTGATCGCGTCCGTGTTTGATGGGGTTGGAGATGTCTCCTTGTCCGAAGGGAGTGCGCCCGAATTCTCCGCCCCAAATGACGAGGGTATCGTCGAGAAGGCCTCGCTGTTTGAGATCGCGCACGAGGGCCGCCGAGGGCTGGTCGGTGTCTCGGCATTGGATGGCGAGTTGGGTGGGGACATTGTTGTGTTGGTCCCATCCGGCGTGCATGAGTTGGATGAAGCGGACATCGCGTTCCGCGAGGCGGCGCGCGAGGAGGCAATTACGGGCGAAGGAACCGGGGCGGTGCACATCCGGTCCGTACATGTCGAGGATATGTTTTGGTTCGTCTGAGATATCGGCGAGTTCGGGGACGGATGTTTGCATCCGGTATGCCATTTCGTATTGGGTGATGCGGGTTTGGATTTCCGGGTCGCGCCAATCTTCGAACTTGGTTTCGTTGAGGGCGGAGAGTTTATCGAGCATTTTGCGGCGGAGTTGCGGGGAAACGCCCTTCGGATTGGACAGGTAGAGGACGGGATCGCCGCTGCCTCGAAACTTCACGCCTTGGTATTTGGATGGGATAAAGCCGCTGCCCCAGTAGTAATCGTAGAAGAGTTGTCCGCAGGAGGCTTCGCGATCGCGTGAAGTCATCGCGACGAAAGACGGCAGGTTTTCGTTGATGCTGCCGAGGCCGTAGTTGGTCCAAGCGCCCATGCTGGGGCGACCGGGAATTTGGGCGCCGGTGAGGAAGAACGTGACGCCGGGGGCGTGATTGACGGCTTCGGTGTGCATTGAATTGATCACGCAAATGTCATCGGCGATCGAGCGGGTGTGCGGGATGAGGTCGGAGAGCCACATGCCCGTTTTTTTGTTTTGTTGGAAGGGTTGGAGCGGCGGGAGGACGGGGAACTCCTTGTAGCTATTCGTCATCGTGCTGAGGCGCACGCCGGAGCGGACGGAATCGGGAATATTCTCGCCCCGTTTGTCGAGGAGGAAGGGTTTGTAATCGAGGAGGTCGACATGGGACGGGGCGCCGGCTTGGAGGAGATAGATGACGCGTTTTGCCTTGCGGGGGAAGTGAGCGGGGGTGGTCGAACTGGTGTTCGGGGAAGCGGCGGCGAGGGAATTTTTACCGAGGAGTGATGCGAGGGCAGCGCCTCCCAAGCTGAGGGAGGATCGGTTAAAGAATTGCCGGCGGCTGAGAGCGGCTTGTTTTTGAAGTGAAGCGTCCATGGGCTGACTATTCCTTGTTGAGAATCTCGTCGAGATTGAAGAGGAGGGAGGTGACCTGGGAAAACGCGGCGACGCGCGGATCGGGAATTGAAGAATTGGTTTTGGCGACGCCGATGGAGACGAAATCGGAAGCGGCCTCGGGATGATTCTTGAAGTGTGCCAGGGCTTCGTCGAAGGCTTGACTGATCAGTGCTTGTTCTTTTGCCGTCGCGTGGCGACCGGTGGCCTGGAGGAAAGCGCGGGCGAGGAGTGACTCATCAGAATCTTCCGGTTTGGCGGCACTGAGAATTTTTTGGGCGAAGGCGCGGGCGGCTTCGACGTAAGTGACGTCGTTCAGGAGAGTGAGGGCTTGGAGGGGGGTATTGGTGCGTGAGCTTCGCACGGTGCACACCTGGCGCGCGGAGGCGTCGAACATATTCGGGGGTTTAACGGTTCGTCGCCAGAAGGTGTAAAGGCTGCGGCGGTGGATTTGGGCGCGGCTATCCGCGTGGGGGTAGGTGATTTTGCCGAAGGAGAAATCGTTCCAGATATCGGTGGGTTGGTATGGGTAGACCGGCATCCCGCCGATGTCGGTGAGGAGGAGGCCGGCGGTGGCGAGTGCTTGGTCGCGCAGGATGGGGGAAGGGAGTCGGAAGCGTGCGCCGCGGGCGAGGAGGCGATTCTCGGGATCGACTTCGAGGAGACGTGGGGTGACCTTACTGGATTGCCGATAAGCGGCGCTGGTGACGATCAGGCGATGGATATGTTTGACGTTCCATCCGGAGTCGATGAACTCGCGACTGAGCCAATCGAGGAGATCGGGGTGTGAGGGTTGTTCGCCCTGCACGCCGAAGTCTTCCGTCGTCTTCACGATCCCGATGCCGAAGAAGGTCTGCCAGTAGCGATTTACAGTGACGCGTGCGGTGAGGGGGTGGTCCGGCGTCGTGAGCCAGCGGGCGAGAGTGAGGCGGGTTTTGGGAGCTTTTTTTGGGAGGGGGGGAAGAGCGGCGGGCGTTCCGGGCTGAACGCGAGGCCCGGGGCTTTGGTAGTCGCCGCGATCGAGAATATGCGTGGGGCGCTTTTCATTCTTGGGTAACTCCTCCATCACCATGACGGCGATGATGCTGTCTTCGTTCTCGGTTTTTCGCTTTTCAGCGCTGTTTAGTTTACGCGCGAGCGAGCGCCAATTCTTGTGGTCGTGATCGGTGTGGAGGAGGTAGTAGTCACGGATTATCTTCGTTTGGCCGCCGGTACGATTTTTTGGGAGTGTGCGGAGGGCGAGACCGACATCCTTGGGGAATTTTCCTTGCCATTGTTTTTTGTCGTGATCGCTGACGGTTTTTTCCCAAGCGGACACCGCGTTGGCGATCTCGGCTTCCTCGGCTTTCAGGGAGGCATTGAGTTGTTTGATTGTTTGGGCGGTTTCGTTGCGAACTGCGAGTTGATCCGGGGTGGGTTGTTCGAGCCAGGGGCGCGAGTATTGAACGGAGCGCATATTGCCGAGAGAGCAGCCCCCTTTGCTGCGCCGATCGACGCCTCCGGTTTCGGGGATATTGTTGAAGTAAGCGAAGAAGCGGTAGTAATCCTTCTGTGAGATGGGATCGTACTTGTGGTCGTGGCATTGGGCACATGCCATTGTCAGGCCGAGCCAGACGGTGGAAGTGGTGTCGACGCGGTCGGCGACGTAGTTCACTTGTTGTTCTTCTTTAATTGCGCCGCCTTCGCCGTTGAGCATGTGGTTCCGATTGAAGGCGGTGGCGATTACTTGACTGTGGGAAGGATTCGGGAGGAGGTCACCGGCGAGTTGTTCGACAGTGAACTGGTCGAAGGGCATATTGTCGTTCATGGCTTGAACGACCCAGTCGCGCCATGGCCATTGGTGTCGATTTCCGTCTTGTTGGAAGCCGTTTGAGTCGGCGTAGCGGGCGGCGTCGAGCCATGGGAGAGCCATGCGTTCGCCGTAGTGAGGTGAGGCGAAGAGTCGGTCGACGAGTTTTTCGTAGGCCTTGGGAGAGGCGTCATCGAGGAATGTGCGGATTTCGCGTGGAGAGGGCGGGAGGCCGGTGAGATCGAGCGAGAGGCGGCGGATGAGGGTGCGCTTGTCAGCGGGGGGAGAGGGGGTGAGATCGTGTGATTGGAGGCGTGCGAGTATGAAGTGGTCCAGCTGATTTCTTGGCCACTTGGCGTTCTTTGTTTCGTCTGGCAGGGTGGGGCGTTGAGGCGGGATGAAGGCCCAGTGTTCCGCCCAGGGGGCGCCGGCTTCGATCCAGTCTGTGAGCAGCGTGATTTGTTTATGGGTGAGGGTTCGGTTCGAATCGGGCGGGGGCATGAGGTCGTCGGCATCATGAGCGGTGAGGCGGGCGATCAGTTCGCTTTCGGATGCTTTACCAGGGACGATGGCGGCGTATCCGCCCAAATCAGCGGTGGCGCCGTCGCGGGTATCGACGCGGAGGTTCGCTTTTCTTTCGGCGGCGTCTGGTCCGTGGCAGTGGAAGCAATTTTCCGAGAGGATGGGTTTGATATCGCGATCGAAGTCGAATTCTTCGGCACCGGCGTTTTGGAATGGGCTAGTGAGGAGGGGGAGGACGATTGAGAGCGCGGAGGCGGTGATGGCGAATTGCCGGGGAGCGCGTGTGGGAGATCCGAGCGGCCTGGGTTTTTTCATACGGACGCGAGCGACGATGGGGGTGGAAAGGGGTTGGGGGTAAAGGGTATAGAGGGTCGTGATGCTTGTCTTGTAAGGGGACAGGAATAAATGGTATGTTTTGACCATGCAAGCGACTGAGCGGGGGATGGCTTTTCAGCGGGATTTCTTTAAGCGCAACCCGAATGCGGCGACCGTGATGGGATTGTTCGAGTATTTGCCGGACGTGCATTTTTATTCGAAGGACACC
The DNA here is from genome assembly GCA_039028175.1 of Verrucomicrobiota bacterium. Classification (GTDB taxonomy): domain Bacteria; phylum Verrucomicrobiota; class Verrucomicrobiia; order Verrucomicrobiales; family DEV007; genus JBCDBW01. The sequence continues at coordinate 19,291 of JBCCIR010000052.1, read as the reverse complement.
GAGAGTCGTTTTGTGAAAGTGAACACGGCCTTTTTGGAGCGGCATGGGGTAGAGCGTGAGGAAGAAGCGTTGGGGAAGACGGACCGGGATTTTCATCCACCGGCCTTGGCGGAGGCGTATATCGCGGAGGACCGGCGGGTGATGAGGGGGAAGCGGGAGATCCCGAACCAGGTATGGTTGGTGCCGCATCGGCGTGGGACGCCGGGGTGGTATGTTTCGAGCAAGGCGCCGTTATTTGGGCCGGACGGGGAAGTGATCGGGATTGCGGGGGCGATGTATCCGATTGCGCGGCCGCAGGAGCAGGCGGCGTATTTTCGCGAGTTGGCTCCGGTGATGCGTTATTTTGAGGAGAACTTTTCCGAGCAGATTTCGATGGAAGCGATGGCGGAGTTGGCGGGGTTGTCGGCGACGCATTTTAATCGTCGTTTTCGGGCCTTATTGCGGATGTCGCCGACAGAGTTTTTGCGGTCGTTGCGGGTGCAGGAGGCGCAGCGGTTATTGACGATGACGCAGGACAGTGTTGGGGAGATTGCGTTGGCGGCGGGGTTTTATGATCAGAGTCATTTCACGAAGCGCTTTCGGGCGACGACGGGGATGACGCCGTTGGCGTATCGGAAGCGATTTAGGTGAGGGTGTGGGGTGCGGGGGGAAATGGGTATCGCGGGCGGCTAAACGGGCCAGACGAAGTAGAGGTAGACGCCGTAAGAGGCGAGGAGGAGGATGCCTTCCCACCGGCGGATCGTGAAGCCGGTGCGCATGAGGGGGAGGAGGACGAGGGAGAGGCCGAGCATGAAGAGAATATCGAAGGGGCGCATGCCGCCCCAGGCGATGGGTGCGGCGAGGCCGGCGATCCCGGGGATGCTGAGCATGTTAAAGATATTTGAGCCGACGATATTGCCGACAGCCATATCGGTTTCTTTTTTGATGGCGGCGACGATGGACGTGGCGAGTTCGGGGAGGGACGTGCCGGCGGCGACGATCGTGAGGCCGATCACGGCTTCGCTCACGTTCCAGAGGCGCGCGAGGCTGACGGCGTGGTCGACGAGGATATTGGAGCCCCAGACGAGGCCGCCGATGCCGACGAGGAGTTGGAGGATGGGGATGATGAGGGGGCCTTTGCGGGTATTTCTTTCGGCGAAATCATCGAATTCAGCGTGTGACTTGGCCCGTTGTTCCTTGCGGATAGCGATGATCGTGTAGGCGACGAGGGCGGCGAAGAGGATGGCGGCTTCCCAGCGGGCGATTTCTTTGCCGGTGTAGAGGAACGCGGCGAAGCCGAGGGATGCGAGGAGCATGACGGGCATGTCCCATTTGATGACCTGGGTTTTGACGCTGATGCGTTGGATGATGGCGGAGAGGCCGAGGATGACGGCGACGTTGAAGATGTTTGAGCCGACGACGTTTCCGGCGACGAGGTCGCCGGCGCCCTGTATGGCAGCGTAGATGGCGACGGCGAGTTCGGGCGCGCTGGTGCCGAAGGCGACGATGGTAAGGCCGACGACGAGTGGGCTGAGACCGCAGCGGAGTCCGATGGAGGAAGCGCCGCGGATGAGGATTTCGGCCCCGGCGGTGAGGATGGCGACGCCGAGGAGAATGAAGAGGAGGTGGAGAAACATTTAAGGGGCGGGGTGTCCTGGGAGCGCGGGAAAAGGCATCTCCTCGCTTTATCTCGCCTTCGGCGAGAGATGCCTAATTGCTTGTAGTCTTTATTTAGAGGTCGCGATGCTCCCGTTCATTCGCTCGGAGCCACGGTGCGAATGTGATGTTCTTGGGTGTTAGGGCACTGTGTTCTGGGTGCCTTCGAGGTCGTTGACGGCTTTGTTGGCGACGCGGATGATGTATTTGTTGGGTTGATCTTTGAGTGCGTTTTTCAGGGAGGATAGGGCAGGGCGGGCGGCTTCGTCGAGTTCATCGAGGTCGATCGCGGCTTGGAGGCGGGCCCATTCATATTCGGATTCGAGGTGGGATGCGAGGACGGGGAGACCGGTAGCGAGATCGCCCATGCGGCAGAGGGCGCGGGCGGCGGCGATGCGGACGCTGGGGGAGGGGTCGGTGAGAGCGTCCTCGAGTTTCGCGGCGGCGGCTTTTTCGGCGGGTTTGCCGATGTTGCCGAGGCCGGTGGCACCCCAGTATCGGACAGCGGCGTCTTTGTCTTTGAGGGCTTTGAGCTGGGCGGGGATTTGTTTCTTTCCTTCCGAGGCTTTCGCGGCGGCGTTGACGAGGCGGCCGACCATTTTCTCGCCGCCTTTCGCGCCGAGGATGTCGTATCGGGAGCCGGCTTCTTTTTCGCGGATTTCGATTTCAGCTTCGGGGAGGAGACCGATGTCGCGAATGTCGAACTGCCAGTCGAGACAGGCCTGGCGCATGGTTTCGAGGCGTGCTTTGTGGGCGGGGTCGTTTGCGAGGTTATTGATTTCGTGGGGATCGCTTTCGAGGTCGTAGAGTTCTTCGACGGGTTTTTCGGGGGCCGTGAAGAGGGCGACGGTTGGGGGGACATCGGCCGCGGCTTGGAGTCTCCGGATTTCGCGCATGGTGGCGCCTTTCTCCGGCGTATTCATGTATTGGTAGTAGGGTTTGAGGGGTTCGAAGTTGCGGATATACCGGTAGCGATCGTCGCGGACCGTGCGGATGATATCGTATCGTTCGTCCATGCGATCGCGTGCGCCGTAGGTGTAGGTGCGGGGCGGGGTCAGGTTTTTGCCGAGGAAGGCGCGGCCTTGGAGGTAATCGGGGATGGGGAGGCCGGCGAGGTTCAGGACCGTGGGGGCGAAGTCGACCGAGGAGACGAGCTCGCCATCGACGGAGTCGGGATTCCCCTGGTTTTTGACGCGGAATTTTTCGGGAATGCGGACGATGAGGGGGATATGGGTGCCGGAGTCGTAGAGCCAACGTTTGGCGCGGGGGAGGCCGACGCCGTGATCGGTCCAGAAGAAGATGATGGTGTCTTCGTAGAGGCCGGCGTCCTTGAGGGCTTGGATGTGATCGCCGGCCCAGGCGTCCATGGCGGTGATTAGTTCGTAGTTTCGTTTCCAGTCCTCGCGGGTGACGGGGGTATCGGGGTAGTAGGGCGGCAGGGTGGTGAGTTTGTCAGGGTCCTGACGTTGCTCGGGGGTGAGGTTTTCAGTGACGGTTTGGTATTTTGATTCCGAGCCGATGCCGCTTTCGTGGCAACCGGTGAAATTGAAGACGGCGAAGAAGGGTTGGTCTTTTTCTCGATCTTCCCAGGTGGCCTTGCCACCGCATTCGTTCCAGATTTCGGATTTTGAGGGATGAGAGAATTGGTAGTCGGTTTTGCTGTTATTGGTGCAGTAGTAGCCTGCTTCCTCGAGATACATGGGGAAGGGTTTGAGCCAATCGGGGAGGGTGGCATTGCAGCGCATGTGGTGGGTGCCGACGGAGTTCTGATACATGCCGGTGATGATGGACGAGCGATTGGGGGCGCAGACGCCGGCGGCGGTGAAGGCGTGGGAGTAGCGGACGCCTTCGGCGGCGAGTTCATCGAGATTGGGAGTGATGGCGTGTGGATCGCCGTAGCAGCCGAGGTGGGCGTTGATATCTTCTGCGGAGAGCCAGAGGATATTGGGGCGATCGCCGGGGGCGGCGCCGGCGAGGGAGGCGATTGCCAGGGCGAGGGCGGCGAGGATTGAGGCGGGGAGATTTTTCATGAGATTTCTGTGCCATTAAGGGGGGAAGAATGCAAATAATGTCGTATGGCGACGAGAAATGCGAGCCGTGGGGATTCGGGGAAGAAGGGGCGAGGAGGATTGATGCGAGGTTTGTGTGTTTGGGCGGTTTTGGTGGGAACGACGATGGGAGGTGTGGGATCGGTTTGGGGTGAGTCGGAGCAGGCGATGCATTTGCGATTGGTCTTTTTTTCGCCGGCGGACGTCGAACCGCCGCCGGGTGCGGGCGAGCGGATGAGAGCGATCGCGGAGTATGCGCAGGCATTTTATACGGAGGGGATGAAGCGTTGGGCTTATGAGCCGGCGCAAGCGTTGGCGATCGAGCGGGATGAGGAAGGGGAGCCGGTGGTTTATTGGGTGAGGGGGGAGAAGGACAAGGCGAGCGGGCGGTATGATCAGTTGGGTTTTGGAGAGGAGATCATTCGACTAGCGAGGGAGGAGTATGGGATTGCCGAGGGGCCGGACGTGTGGTGGTTTTTTTTGTGGCAGGGACCGGAGAAGGGGTGGGGCCGGGGTATGGGAACGGTGAAGAACGGGGGGCGTGCGAACGCGGGTTATTTTGACGAGGAGGGGGAAGTGACGGTGGGGGATGATTTGGGGGGAGGTTTTTTGGAGGCGATCAAATTGAAGGGAGCGATGCATGAATTGGGGCACGGCTTTGGGTTGCCGCACATCGGGCCGAAGGGGGTTGATGATTTGGGGAACACCCTGATGGGGCCGACGAATGCGGCGTTTGAGACGCGGGGGATGCGAGGGGATGATTCGCGAGTGTATTTGAGTGAGGCCGCGGCGGCGATGTTGTGGAAGCATCCGTTGTTTACGGGGACGAGCGAGGGGCATGCAGAAGTTCCTGCCGTTCGGCTTCAGGATTTTTCGGCGAGCTTCGATGAAGAGGAGGGTGTATTGACGGTGAAGGGCACGGTGCGAAGCAACGGGAAGGCTCACAGCGTGGTGGTGGGGAATGAGAGCAAGAAGATGCGGACGCCGTATTGGCGGAAGACGTTCGTGGGGCGGGTTGGGGATGACGGGAGTTTCGAAGTGAAGCTGGACGAGGTGGATGAGACGGATGGACTTTTGCGGATCGCGTTTTGTTTTGAGAACGGGGCGATTACGGGTGGCAAGCGGGCCTTGGGCTTTGACCGCACGGGGATCGAGAAGGTGTATCGGTTTGTGGACGGGGATTTTGTTTTCTCCGATCCTGAATAGTGGGTGCTTAGTTTTTTCCGGGGACGTTGAAGATGGGGATGGACGTGAATTTTCGGGTGTAGGCGACTCCGGTTCGTTGGAGGATTTGTTCGAAGGCTTCGGGCCAGGTGTTCGCCGAGACTGTGCCGGTGAAGTAGGTATTGGCCGCGACATTTGGGTCCATGATGACGACGATGGGGGTCTCGGATTTGTCGCGCAGTTGGCGGACGATGGTGGCGAGGGAGCTTTTGTCCGACGAAATGGTGACGGGGCTGGACTTCCCTTTTGGAGGATCGCCCAAGGTGAGGCGGGTCATGTGGATGGCGCAGCTTTGGAGGGTCAGGGTGAGGAGAAGGGCGGCGAGGGTGGTAGCGGAGAGTTTGGGATAATTCATAGCGGGTGGTGAAGGGCGGGTTGGACGGGAGAGGAGGGGAAGTATTCACACGTAAGATTCTTCATTTGCCACGCGTTTTAAGCGTGCCGAATGGGAATATTTATTGTTTCCAGTTGTGACTATTGTGAAAACGTATCTTTTTGTCGTTCTGGGATTAACAGTTCTCTCGGGTTGGGTTTCGGGAGCGGAGGCTCCGGATTATTTGGAGTCGTCGGCGTTTGAGCTGGCAGAGGGAGAGTATCTCGATGTGTCGGACGGGGATGGGCAGAAGCGGTTGCGGTATATGCTCGCGCATGACACGAGCGATGAGGATGCGGTGTTTCGGACTTACAAGCCGTATGTGCATGTGTTTGCGCCGGACGGGGAGTCGTTTTTGACGAAGGGGGTGGACGGGAAATTTCCGCATCATCGGGGAATTTTTACCGGTTGGTCGAAGTTGGGGCATGGGGGTGAGGTGTTTGATTTGTGGCATATGAAGAATGGGGCGGCGCAGGTGCACCGGGGGTTTGTGGAGGTAGAGGCGTCGGAGGGAGGGACGGGATTTGCGGCCCGGATTGATTGGGTGAATCCGGAAGGGGTGGTGATGTTGGAAGAGGTGCGGGAGGTGATTTATTATCCGGCGGCGGAGGGGGTGTATGCGGAGATGGATTTTACGGTGACGTTGACGGCGGTGAACGGGGAGGTGGAGTTGAATGGGGATCCGGAGCATGCGGGATTTCAGTATCGGCCGCATGCGGAGGTGGTGGACAACAAGTCGGCGCGGTATGTTTTTCATCGGGATGGGACGGATGCGAAGGAGGATCGGGATTATCCGTGGGTGGCGATGACGTATGATCTGGAGGGGGCGGGCACGTGGACGGTGCAGATGATGCGAGATGCGGGCAATCCGGATGATTCGCGGTGGTCGTGTTACCGGGATTACGGGCGGTTTGGGAATTTCTTTGTGCGGACGATCCCGGACGGGGAGTCTTTGAGTTTTCGATTTCGGATTCGGGTGACGGAGGGCGATGCGCCGGGGCGGGAGGTGTTGCAGGCGTCGTTTGAGCGATGGGTGGCGAGTGACTAGCCGTTTGTGGATGGCGATTGGCCCAGATGCGGGGTTGCAAAGTTTGATGTGGGGTGGAGAGTTCGTGCCGTGAGTGAGACGAGCAATGAGCAGGGGGTGACGACGTATGTGATTGGGCACAAGAATCCGGACACGGACGCGATTTGTTCGGCGATTGGATATGCGGAGTTATTGCGGCAGACGCGGGAGCCTGGGGCGATTGCGGCGTGTTGCGGGCCGCCGAATCCGCGAACGGAGTGGTTGTTGCAGAGCAGCGGGATTCCGCGGCCGCAGATGTTGATGGATGTGCGGGTGCGGGCGGGGGATGTGTGCCGGAAATCGGTGATGACAGGATCGCCGGACGACACGGTATTTGATGCGTATCACCGAATGGTGGAGAGCGGGTATCGGAGTATGCCGGTGATTGACGCCGGGGGGCGGATCGTGGGGATGTTGTCGTTGTTGGATTTACTGGAGTTACTGATTCCGACGGCGACGGACAGCAAGACGGTGCGGACGGTGCGGACGACCTTGGGAAATATTGCGCGGGCATTGGGGGCGGTATCGGTACATTTGCCCGAGGAGGAGGGGGCGGGGGAAGAGGATTACTTGATGATGGTGGCGGCTTCGAGTGAGGAGGTGGTGGCGGAGCGGATGCGTCAGTATCCGGATCAGAAAGTCATCGTGATCACGGGGGATCGGGATGGGATTCAGCAGTTGGCGATCGATTCGGGGGCTCATTGCCTTGTGATCACCGGGGCGTTTGCGCCTTCGGCGGCAATTTTGGCGGGGGCACGGGCGAAGGGGGTGGCGGTGTTGGTGACGGGGCGGGATACGGCGAGCACGACGCAATTGATTCGGGGTTCGACGCGGATTGAGCGGGCGATTTCGGAGGATTATATGCGGTTCAGCGCGGAGGTGCCATTGGATGAGATACGGGGCCGGGTGGCGGGGACGTCGCAGGTGTTGTTTCCGGTGGTGGAGACGGGGACGACGCGATTGGAAGGGGTGTTTTCGCCGTCGGACCTGGTGAATCCTAGGCGGCCGCGGTTGGTGTTGGTGGATCACAACGAGTTTTCGCAGGCGGTGACGGGGGCGGACGAGGCGGAGATTGTCGAAGTGGTGGATCATCACCGATTGAGCGGGAACTTGGTGACGCAGGAGCCGGTGCAGTTCATCAATCAGCCGGTGGGATCGACCTGCACGATTGTGGCGCAGTCTTATCGGGTGCAGGGAATGGTGCCATCGAAGACGACGGCGAAGTGTTTGGTGGCGGGGATTGTTTCGGACACGCTGAAACTGACGTCGCCGACGACGACGGATGTGGATCGTGATGTAATTGCGTGGTTGAGCGAGGTGGGGGAGATTGATGTGGACCGGTTTGCGGAGGAATTTTTTGCGGCGGGCTCGTTATTGAAGACCTGTCCGCCGGCGGAGGCGGTGGGGAGTGACCGGAAGGAATACGAGGAGAACGGGTTTCGGGTGAGTATCTCCCAAGTGGAAGAGATTGGTTTGAATCATTTTTGGCCGGAACGAGAGCAATTGGGGAAGGAGTTATCGCGATTGGTTGACACGACCGCGAATGACGTGGCGTGCCTGATGGTGACGGACATCACGCGGCATTACAGTTTGTTGTTGGTGGAGGGGCCCGACGACGTGAAGGCGGCGATTGATTTTCCGCGGATGAACGAGGGCGTGTATGAGATGGAGGGTGTCGTGAGCCGCAAGAAGCAATTGTTTCCCTGGATCAGCGGGTTGCTGGGGAGTCTGCCGAAGGCGGGAGTCCACCGGTAGCGAGGGGATCGGTGGGAGTGGTGCCGGTATTTATTTCGGTGACGGAGGTGGGCGGTGCGAAGTGGATGCCTTCTTTTTCGAATGCGGTTTTGATTTCGAGGTTTACGGCTTGGCTGTGTGCGAGGAATTTCCAGTAGTCGGGCGGGTGATACCAATAGAACATGCGGATGTTGAGCGAATCGGCATTAAATTCATTGAGGGACACGCGGGGTGGCTTTTCGGGGTCGAAGCCTTCGTGATCTTTGAGAATTTCTTCGACTATCTCGACGGCCCGTGCGGCGGTATCGGGCGGGGTATCGAGGGGGATGCGGAGGTCGCTGACGCGGCGTATGTGGGGGCGGCGACCGATGTTTTCGATTTGGCTCCGGGCCAATTCTTCGTTGGGGATGGAGACCTGGTGGCCGTTGAGGAGTCGGAGTTTCGTGGAGCGAAGGCCGATCTCTTCGACGATGCCATCGTGTTGATTGATGACGATGCGATCCCCGATGCGAAACGGTTTATCGAGGATAATCATGATGCTCCCGAAGAAGTTTTTGAGAGAGTCCTGAGCGGCGAGAGCGAGGGCGAGGCCGCCGACGCCGGCGGATGCGAGGAGGGTGGTGAGGGGGATACCGAGGTATTTTCCGCCTTCCAGGAAGACGAAGATGGCTGCGATGAGGCTGATCGTGCGGCATACGATGCGGACGAGTTGGGCGTCGAGGCCCTTCGGGTTGATACGCGGGGAAGAAATGATGATGGCGGCGACGCGGCTTCCGACGGCAACGATGACGAACATGGCGCTGAGGAGGAAGATGACGCTGGTTGTAAAGGTGATACCGGCGAGGAGGTTTCCGGAGATGCGGAGTTGGTCGCGGACGAATCTCCCAAGGAGGAGCGGGACGAGCATGGCAGCGATGGGAAGGGAGAGGGTGAGGCAGTAGCGAAAGATACTGTTTGATTGGCGGAAGCGTTCTCCGCGGCGACCTCCTGCGAGGTAGGCGAGGGCCATGAGAGCAATGGCGACGATGAAAGAGACGACGAGGCCGATCCACTGCCACATGGCATGGCGGCCGATCATCGAGGTGCGCATGGAATCCGGCAGGGCCCTGACGAGGGGAGCAACACGCGGACCGGGATCGGAGAGGAACCATTCGTAGAATTGGACGGAGTCTTTACGGAGGTAGGGGGAGTCTTTGATGCGGCGGAAAAAGTCGGCGGCACGGGCGACGGAGTCGGCGCTAAAGACGTAGTCTCCCTCGTCCGGTCCATCGGGGACGCGGGCGATGACGATTTCGGTCCGGGGAATTCTCCACTTCGTGATGGTTTGGCCATCGGCTTCTGCGGCGGTGACTTCATCGAGTCCGGGGATTTCGTTCTGGGGGGGAAGGGGGATACGGTCGAGGACTTCTTTCAAGGAGACGGCAGCTTCGCCTGCCGCGTATTTCTTGAGGAAGCCGGCTTCCTGAGTGAGGTCCATGCAGTGAAATATTTTATCGGCGAGGCGGTGGTGTTCGACTTCGTCTCGTTTGATATCTCCGGCTTCTTCGAGTTGGATGAGCTCGTAGATTTCGTTGCAGGCATCGATGAAGCTATTGAGGGTGGCGCGGGGGCTGGAAGTATCGGCGGGTTCGAGTGCGGATGTTTGTTCTTCATCCGTGGGAGATTGGGCCGATGAGGGGGCGATCGGGAGGAGGGTGATGGCGAGGAACAGAGAGAAGACAAGGCTGGCGTGGAGGCGTGGTATGGACGGGCGAGCGGGCATCTCTGGGAAGAGGGTTAGTATTTCGGAGGGGATCGAGGTCGTCAATTCGCGAGGCGTTTGGCTGACGCTGTTTAATCCGACTGGGAGCGGGAGCTGCGTGTGGCGTGGTGGTGTTTGTGGTGGGTATCGGGGACGGGATGGGTGCAAATATCTGCGCCGTTCCGGGGGAGGCGGGTGGCGGTGAAGAGCTTGATGGGGTAGAGCAGCGTGTTGCCGGCCATACGGAAGACGAGTCCACCGACGCCGAGGTTGCCGAGGCCGATGTGGGAGTCTTCGAAGGCACCATCGACGGTGATGGGTGTTTCGACGCTGAAGAATTGGGGTTTCTTCGGGGTGGGTTGGAGGCGGAGGGTGAGGTTTTGTTCATTGAAGTCGACCTCTCCGGTTCCGTTGACGCGGATGCGACTGGTGTCGAGGGTGATCGAGTCCGTGGTCATGATGCCGTCGTTCAGGTCGAAGTCTCCCTGTATGCAGTTGATGACGGACTGGTTTTCGGAATCGATTTTGGGGAGGAGGGCGAGAACGAGATTGGTGGCCCAGAGGTCGATGATACCGGCTTTGAAGTGGCGTGGGCAGACTTCGAAGTGGAAGTGGCCGTTGGCGTTTGCGAGGGGGTGGTGATCGAGAGGGACGCCCTCTTGTGAGAGGTCGATATCGAGATCGATGATGCCTTCGAGGTCTGATTCGGGGTCTTTGCGGCGGGCGAGAACTCCATAGTCGAAGCCGGTCATCTCGACCTTTAGTTTGGCGTCGGCGGTTTGTTCATTGGCGTGGGGGTAGTATTCGTATTCGGCATTCACCTCGCCGCCGGGGAGATCGATGGTGAGGGGCTTGAGGGCGAGGCGGCCGTCATCGAGGGATAGTTTTGCGAGGCCCGATCCGAGTTGGTCGTTCCCGGAGAGGACGCGTTCGGCTCGGAAAGACACATCTGCATCGAAGCTACGGAGGCGTTCGGCGCTCAGGAGGGCGATAAATTTTTTGTCGAGGGCTTCGAGTTGTTCCGCGATGCCGGGCTCATCGGGATTCTTTTTCTTCTTTTCTTTGTCTTTTTTGCCGGTTTTATCGCCTTTCTTTGGCGACCATTCTTTGAAGGCGAACTCGTTGAGTTGGAGGGTGTGAGTGGTGAGATTGACATCAATGCGGGGAGGTTTGGCGGTGGTATGGATATTGAGGGAGCCGGTGAGATCGCTGGCATCCGTCTTGAAGGCGAAATTGGAGAGGGAGTATCCGTGATCGGTGAGCCGGAAGCGACCGTCGATGGTGTACGGGCCGATGGGCGGCAGATCGGTTTCGAGGAGTTCGTTCAGGCTGCTTAGTTTATCGGCGGAGACATTGAGATCGACGTCGAGATTGGAGGATTCGAGCGGGAGGGTGGCATCGCCCTTGAGGCTGATATTGGTTTCCGCGAGATTGGCTTTGAGATCGAAGTCGAGGTTCTCGGCGTCATGCGCGAAGGCGCTGAAGCCGTCTGAGGTGAGGGTCAAGTTGATGGGGGTTTCGGCGACGTTGCCATCGAGTTTCAGGGTGAGGGGTTGGCCGGCGTTGGTTTCGATGCTGAAGTGATCCGTGGTGATCGGGAGTTTCGCGCCGGTATTGGCGTCGGTGAGGGTCCAAACGGCGCCGGTGAATCCTGCGCCAAAGTCGGATTGTTCGAGGATATCCTGGAGGGTGTGTCCGCGGGCGTGGATACTCAGGGAGAGGGTTTCCGCGGTGGCGTCGAGACCTTTGGCGACTTCGAGTTTGTGGAGGAGGGCTCCGATATCGATATTTTGGGTGGCGAGTTCGACGAGTGCCTGAGGGTGGGTATCGCGGAAATCGAAGGCGAGTTCACCGCCGAGATCGGTTTCACCGATGGAGACGGTGAAGGGGGCGGGTTTCATCCAGCCGTCGCGGATTTGCCCTTTGAAGGTGATATTGGCTAGGTCGCGTTTTTTGAAAATGACGTGGTCGACGGAGAGATCGATGTCGGCGTCGTTGATGGAGACTTCGACGGGGAGTATCTCCATATCGAGATTGAGGCCGGGTTTCTCGTCTTTTGGTTTATCGGGATTACGGACGATAATGGAGGTGATCTCGGGGACGTTGAGGGTGGTGATGTCGAGATCGGCGACGAAATGGTGTTCGGTGGTGTTGTCCTGCCGGATGGTTCCGACGGTGCCGGTGAGGGAGGTGGCACCGACACTTGCGTTGAGGTTCTCGAGGAGCCATTTGCCGTCCTCGAGAAAGATTTTCCCGTCGGCTTTGTAGGCGAGATTGGCATCGGGAGAGATCCCGGCCCAAGCGGAGAGGCGACCAAGATTGTCGCCGCTAGCGGTGAGGGAGAGGCCGGGATTGGGATCGGAAGGGTTGCGGCGGGTATCGCCGTGCATGCGGAAGGTGGCACCGGCGCCGGAGCCTTTGAGGTCGAGATATGGGGGCTGTTCGGCGGTGGCGCGTTCGGGTTTCAGGCGGGTGTAGTCGATGGTGAAGTCCTCGTTTTTGAAAGTGCCGGTGGCGGCGTAGTGAGAGGGGCCGGTTTGAGTGCCGTTGATGGAACCTTCTTTGAGATAGAATTCTGTTTTTTTGTCTTTTCCCTGGTAGGAGAGTCCGGCTTCTTTGACGAGGAGTTCGGTGGTACGATCGTTCCAGCATTTGCCGAGATCGGCGCCCTTGCCGGAGACGTGGTAGAGGAGGTATTCGAAGTTTCCGGAGATGCCTTTGGCATGGGCGAAAAACTCGACGAGTTTTCCGATATCGGCGTTTTCTCCCTCGAGGCGGAGATCCATGGCCTGTGTTGCGGGATCGACTTCGGCGAGAGAGAAGGTTCCGGAGAGGGGGGCGTCGGCGAAGAGGACGTCGACGGAGGCGGTGGATTTGTCTTCGGTATTTTTGAAGCCGAGGGTGAGGTTCTTGACGCTGACTTTTGGATTGATGAATTCCGCGATCGAGAGGGTGAGGTTTCCGGTGAAGGGGAGGACGGGTTTATCGGCGGGACGCTCGGGCGGATTGTCGGCGGGCTGGGATGGGGAAGGCGGGGTATCGTCAGGCGGAGTGGATTTGGTAGAATCATCACTTTTGAAGACGGCGGCGTCGATGGTGCCGAGATTGAGGGTGCCGTTGAGGTGTGGGATGTGGTGGGCCAGGCCGACTTCGAGGCTGCCGTCGATGGTCGTGTCGCCGACATGACCTTTGAGGTCGGGGAGGAAGTATCCGGCTTCGGTGGCTTTGGCGGTGCCGGTGAGTTCGATGGTGCCGAGTTGGGGGAGCGGGCCCGTGAAGGGTTCGAGTTCGGTGAGGTCATCGGCGGCGATGCGGAATCTGATTTCGCTGGGGACGGCACGATCCTGGGAGCCGAGTTTGCCATCGACTTCGATGGAGACAGAGGCGAAGCGTGCGGCGAACTTCAGGGGCCAGAGGTCGTGAGTTTTCAGGAGGGAGTGAAGCGACGCGCCGGTGAATGAGGCAGAGAAGGGAGCGTCATCGACGGTGCCGTCGAGTTCGAGAGACATATCCTGTTCGCTGGCGGCACCTCCGGTGGCTTTATGGAGTGTGATGTTGTATTTGACCGAACCGTCGGCGTTGAACTCGGTTAGGTTGATGTCGTCGATATCGATGTTGCGCACCTGGACGAACTCGAGGCCGGGACCGTTATTTTCAGGGGATGGATTAGTGTCGGATGCGTGGTTTTCTGTGGAGGGGCCGCGGGGGAAGGTCCAGTTTTCTTTTCCGTCGGGGTCGCGTTGGAGGTTTAGCTCGACGCCGCTGAGGATGAAATTGTTGATGTTGATTCGTTTATCGAGGAGATCGAAGAGATCGATACTGGCTTTGAGGCGATCGAGTTTTGCGAAGTCACCGTCGTGGTGCCAGCCGGGGGGATTGGAGAGGGTGACGTTGGTGATGCTGACGGCGGGGTGAAGGCCGATATAGAGGTTTACGGAGCCGTTGGCGCGGACTTCCCGGTGGAAGACATCTTCGAGGGCGGAGATGATTGCGGGCCTGAGCTTGTTCAGGGGGATGGGGATATGGAAGACGGCGAAGGTGAGCGGTATCGCTACGATGAGGGCGAGGAGACCGCCGATGGCGCGGAGAATCCACCGGATGGGTTTAGGGAGCGGCATGTGTTGTCGGAGTGTGGGGAAGGGTTAGGGAAGATAGCATGAGGGGAGAAGATTTACGAGGGTTAAAAGTTTAGAGGAGCTAGTTTGCCGGACGATTGGGCAGCCGTTGGATGGGAGGAATATTGTCGTCATCGGCGAACGGCGGCGCGTAGGGTTTGGGGATGAGATTGATTTTGCATGGGAAGGCGGCGCAGAGGAAGGAAGTGCGGGCGGCGGTGGAAGTTTTGCGTGGAGAGGGTGTGGAGGTTGAAGTGCGGGTGACGTGGGAGGGTGGTGACGCGCCTCGATTGGTGCGTGAGGCGGTGGCCGAAGGGGTGGACACGGTGGTTGCGGGGGGTGGCGATGGGACGTTGAATGAGGTGGCTTCGACGATGGTTGAGTGTGCTGCGGAAACCGAGGTGTTGCCTTCTTTCGGGATGCTGCCGTTGGGGACGGCGAATGATTTTGCGCGTTCTTGCGGGGTGCCGGTGGATGCGGAAGGGGCCTTGCGAGTGGCGGCGTTTGAGGAGGCGAGGCCGATTGATTTGTGCCGCAGTGGCGAGCGTTCGTTTATCAACGTCGCGACGGGCGGAGTAGGGACGGTGATCACGGTGGAGACGCCGGAGGAATTGAAGAAGGTGCTTGGTGGGGCCGCGTATTTTGTAACGGCCTTAAAGCGACTGGGGCAACTGGAGGCGCTGGAGGCGACGTTTCGGGGGCCGGACTTTGAGTGGTCGGGGAAGTTTGTAGTATTGGGGGTAGGGAACGGTCGTCAGGCGGGAGGCGGCAACGTTCTTTGTCCGGAGGCGAAGATAGATGATGGGTTGATGGACGTGCGGATTCTTCCTGATTTGGGGAAGGTAGACAATCAGCGGCTCATCCGAGAACTGGTGTCGGACGGATTGGAGGCGATCGAGCGGCGGGTGGTTGAGGCTCGGGTGCCCTGGGTGGAGATTGAGTCGACGGACGCGGTACAGATTAATTTTGATGGTGAACCTGTGCGGCGGGAGCGGTTTCAATTCGAGGTGGTTTCGAAGATTGTTCGGGCGCATTTGCCCTTGGATTGTCAATTGATCGACTGATTCGCATTATCCCGAGCCGGTGGGGATGAGGAGGGTGCCGAGGTAGAATCCGATTGCGTCGGCGATCATGATGAGGCCGAGGTTGGTGAAGAGGAGGACGAGGATTCTGCGGCCCCAGTTGGAGGAGAATTGGCTGATGGAGGCGAGGGGCAAGAGAGAGAGGAGGAGGGATATTATCGAGATCGTCGTTGGGCGGTGCTGCATGCCGACTGTTTAGTCTTCGATGATTCCAGGGAAGAAAAAAGCCGCGTCCTGCAGAAGCGGGACGCGGCTAATTCCGTTCACAATAGGAAAGGGGGTCTACTTGTCGCCGGCGCCTTTTGAGATGGCTTCCATGACATTGTCCAGATTGAAACTACCGGGTTTCTGTCGAGGAGGGAAATCTTTGAAGCTTTGCAGCCATTCCCCGACATAGCCGCCGGCGGGAGCGAATACGAACATGTGATCGATCCACCATCTTCCGTAGCCGATGCTTTCATCGAAAGCGCGTTCGAAGGGGTCCATGCGCAAGTTGCAAAGCATGGGCGCGCGAAGAGCTTCGAAAGGCGCTTGCCAGACCTCTCTGCCGTGGGCGTTTTGCCTCAAGAAGGTAATTTTCCAGTCATTGTAGCGCAGAGCAGCGACGCTACCGTCGTCGGTCCAGTAGAGGAAACTTTCTCTCGGAGATTCCTCTGTTTCACCCTTTAGGAAGTCGGTGAGGTCGTAACCGTCGAGGTGAACCTTGTAGTTCATATCACCGACTTGTCTGCCGGTCAGGAGGTCTTCTTTGACGGTGGGGTCCCCGGCTGCGGCGAGCAGGGTGGGCAGCATATCTTCATGTGCGCAGAGGCCGTTGTTGACGGTGCCTGGTTCCACGACGCCGGGCCATCGGATGGCGGTGGGGACGCGGAACCCGCCCTCCCACTGGGTGGCTTTTTCGTTGCGGAACATGGTGGTGCCGCCATCGGGCCAGGTGAAGACTTCTGCACCGTTGTCGGTGGAATACATTACGATCGTGTTATCGGCGATGCCGAGCTCGTCTAGTCTATCGAGCAGCTGGCCGACCATGGCATCGTGTTCGACCATGCCGTCGGCGTAGATGCCGTAGCCGGTCACGCCTTCGGATTCTGGTTTGAGGTGGGTCCAGATGTGCATACGAGTGCTGTTCCACCAAACGAAGAAGGGTTTGTCGGCGGCCTTGGCGCGATCCATGAAATCGAGGGCGGCGGTGGTGACTTCCTCATCGACGGTTTCCATGCGTTTTTTGGTGAGCGGGCCGGTGTCTTCGATCTGTCCGTCGGCGCTGGATTTGATGACTCCGCGTGGTCCAAACTTTGCTTTAAATTCCGGGTCCTTGGGATAGTCGGGGTGTTCCGGTTCCTGTTCGGCGTTGAGGTGGTAGAGATTCCCGAAGAATTCGTCGAAGCCGTGGGCGGTGGGGAGCATTTCGTCGCGGTCACCGAGGTGGTTTTTGCCGAACTGGCCAGTCATGTAGCCTTGGGCCTTGAGGAGCGTGGCGATGGTGGGGTCTTCCTTCTTCATGCCTTCGGGGGCGCCGGGGAGGCCGACCTTGGTGAGACCGGTGCGCATGGGGGACTGGCCGGTGATGAAGGCGGCGCGGCCGGCGGTGCAGCTTTGCTGGCCATACCAGTCCGTGAAAAGCACGCCCTCATTGGCGATGCGGTCGATGTTGGGCGTCTGGTAGCCCATCATGCCGCGGTTGTAGGCGCTGACATTGAACTGACCGATGTCGTCGCCCCAAATGACTAGGATATTGGGTTTATCGGTTTCCGCAGCGGCACTGCCGACTCCCAAGAGGACAACGGTTAGTGTTAGGATGTGTTTCTTCATGATTCTGTTGATTTGTGGGTTTGGGTATTTTGAGGAGCTGGCATTATTCGCGCTGCGAAATGGCGACACCTGAGCCCTGATTGATAACAATTTGATTCGGTCGTGTCAGCAACTATTGCTGGGGACCTTTGCGGCGATCAGAACGACCAGCGTGCGCGCATGCTGAAGACACCGATGACATCGTCGTCGAAGTTTTTTGAGGGATCGACGATGATTTGGGCGCTGGGGGTGAGGCGGAGTTCGGGGAAGACGGCCCATCGGTAAAAAATCTCGCCGACCCATTGGTCGCGGAAGCGGGAGGCGTGGGGTTGGCCCCAGCCAACGGCGAGGCCGAGGCGGTCTTTTGCGCGGTTAAAGGGATTCTCGAAGACGGCGCCGGCGGTGGCGAGTTGGCGGGTATCGACTGCTGGTTTGTTAGAGCGGGCGTAACGGACGAACGGGACCCAGCCGTTGCCGAGTTCCTGTTGGGCGAGGAGGGAGAAGCCGGAAGCGGAGGGGGAGAAGGTTTCGTCTCCGTCGTTGATGTGCCAGAGGGTGGCTTGGTAGCGGCCGGTTCCAAGGTCGCCGACGTCGCCGCGCCATCCCGCGGTGAGGCCCATGAAGAGGGCGTCGACTTCGTCATTATCGTCTTCAGGGGAGGAGCCGGTGGCATCGGCGATTCCGGCGATGACGTACCAGTTGTCGTCGATGTCCCAAGAGAGAGCGCCGCCGAGGCCGTTGTTGGGGAAGGCCATGGCGGGGTTGTCGGAGAAGGCTTGGTTCAGGTAGAAATGATTCGCGCTGTTGAAGCGATAGACGTCGAAGATGTGCTTGGTATTGATGCGCCCTATGCGGAAGGTGAGGGCGCTGTCGAAGAATTTTTGTTGGAGCCAGAACTCGCGGAGGCGGAGTCCGGCGTCGTTGAAGCCGCGCGTGGTTCGCCAGAGGGAGCCGAGGGAATCGCCGATTTCGGCGGGGGGGATATCGGTCCATCGGTTCCGGTATTCGACGGCGAAACCGAGTGTGCCTTCGGTGACGAAGCCTTCTTTTACTCTGCGGTTGAGGTAATACCAGCGTCCGAAGATGTCCATGTCTCCGGAGGCACCGTATCGTTGGCCGGAGTAGGTGCCGTTGGTGGCCCCTTGGACGAGGGAGGTGTGGGCGGCGCCGAGGGTGAAGTTGAGGTGTTCGTCGGTCCAGTTCCAGAGGTCTTTCCAGCCTTGGAGGACGGGCCCGAGGGGGCCGTGGCCGAAGGGAGATTGGCGGAAGGCGGAGAGCTCGTCGACTTTTGTTGAGATTTCGTCGGACGATTCGGTTATGGCGCCTTCGCTTTGGGTCTCGGTTTCCTGGGCATGGAGATGGGGTGATCCGATCGCAAGGGAACCGGCGAGGATCGAGAAGAAGAGGCGTATTCGCAGCGGTGTGATGGAGTTCATGGCTGCCGAGCCGGGGCGGGCGGCTTCATTGACTAGATAGGCTGAAAGGGGGCATTGGATCAATGCGAAAGCGCGGGGCGCACGGAGGAACGATACTATGACGCTTGCTTGCGGCCGAGGATTCGGACGTGGGCGCGGTGATAGAGGCAGGAGGCGTGGAGGACATCGAAGCCCTCGTTGTCGAAGAGGCGGGAAAAAGTTTTCGGCGAGAAATACCAGAGGTGTCCCGGGGGGCCGAGGTATTTCCAGTCGTTCCCGGCGAGTTTTGCTTTGTAGTGGGAGACGCAGGGGCAGGCGGCGAAGAAGTGGCCGCCGGGTTTGAGGACCTTGTTGATCTCGCTGATGGTGGAGTGAAGGTCGTGGACGTGCTCGATGACGTGGAGGGCGACGACGAGGTCGAAGGATTCGTCTTCAAAGTTTTGGGACTGGATATCACCGACGCGGGCGTCGAGGCCGACGGAGCGAGCGTATCCGGTGCGTGCTTCTGAGAAGTCTAGACCGGTGGCTTCGTAGCGTGGGTCATTTTGGACGGCTTTGAGGAGGTCGCCCTGGCCGCAGCCGACTTCGAGGAGGCGGATGGTTTTGTTTTTTGGGAAGTATCGTTTGATCCACGTTTTGAAGGCCTTGTATTTTAGGTCGCGACCGAGACCGCCCTTTGGTTTGAAGACTTTGTCCTTGGAGTAGGACTTGCCGTAGCGGCGGGCGAGATATTCTACGGACGGGAAATCGCGGGTGAAAATGAAGGAACACTTGCGACATTTGACGACGTCGTAGCCGTTCTTGCGTTGCCAGAGGTCGTGCTCGGTGCTTTGACAGACGGGGCAGATTTCGAGCAGGGTGTGATCTTTCAGAGGCATGAGTGCAGGGAGTGAAGCGTGGGGAGGAGGCTGGTGCAAATGGAAAGGAGCGATTCGATTATCTGGTTCTCCGGTTGGGAAACTGCCGGGCCTGTTGGGTGGGCAGGAATCAGGGGGTATCGTCGTTGAGGAGGCGACGAAGGACGGCGCCGGGGGTGTTGTGCTCGGGGCCGGCGGGGTAGTCTTGTC
>JBCCIR010000051.1:0-32479 GCA_039028175.1 Verrucomicrobiota bacterium | reverse complement strand
TGCGGGGTTCGTTTTGATTGGCGAAGCGGGCAAGCGCGTCGTAGTTGATGGTTCCAGAGGTGCCGATGAGGAAGGCCTCGTCGGGAGCGCCGAGGAAGCGGGTGAGGACGCCCATCATGTGGGAGAGGGACGAGTGGGGACTGTCGTCGGGTGAAGGGATGAGGAAGGCGGGTTTGAGGCGCGGGAGATTGAGTTGTTTCCAGGCTTCGATGATCGAGGTTTCGTAGAGCGTGGTGGTGAAGAAGTGGTGGTGGCCGGGGTAGGCTTGATCGGATGTGGTGCCGCTGGTTTCGAAGCGGACGGCGGCGTTTTCGACGGGAAAGGTGGCGATGGGGAAGGCGAGCGTTTTGAAGGCCTCAGTGGGGATGGCGGGGATATCGGTCCACTGTGTGAGATCGGCGGGGGTGTCGATGCCGAGGGAGCGGCAGTAGTTTTGATAGGGGGTATTGTTTTCGAATTGGTAGGCGAAGACCCGTCGGGCGAGCGTGTCGAATTCGTCACCTGAGGGTTGGGGATCGGTGCGCTGAATGAACGTGATGATTTCCTGTTCGAGGGATTGGTACATCTGAGCGGGGTCGGGCATGGAATGGGTCCGGGGCCGAATGATAGCATTGTGTGGGGGATTTGGCGGCGACAAATTGCCGTTGAAGCTTGGGCGCAAGTTTGTTGGAATTGCGTTATCTGGGTTCTCTCTGACATGGAAAGGCTGGTGAACGGGGTCGCTGTGGCGGTGACGGCGGGATTGCTGTCATGCAGTGGTGTGGCGGTGAGCTTGGGGCAAGAGGCGCCGCCGGCGGCACCCGAGACGCCTGAGGCGCCTGCGGCCGGGGGCGGTGAGGGATCGGCAGCGACGGATTTTACGGCGGGAGAATTGTTAGAGAAGGGGCGGGCCTTGTTTGCGGAAGGCAAGTATGCGGAGGCGGAGCCGTTGCTGGAGCAGTTTGAGAATGATTACGGGGAGCTGGAGGAGGCGAAGGCGGCGGTGGAGGCGAACAAACCGCTATTGGCCTTGTGCAAGGTGAAGTTGAAGAAGTTTGCGGAAGCGGGGGAGTTGATCGACGTGGTGGCGACGATGCCGGACATTGATCCGAAGTTGTTCGAGGAGCTGAGGTTCTGGCGGGGGATTTGTTACATGCAAGCGGGCGAGTATGCGCCGGCGCAGCATGCGTTCGGTTCGTATTACGCGAAGGAGACGAACGATTTGTTAAAGCGGCACGAGGCGTTGATCTTGTTCGGGACTTGTTACACCCTGTTGGGGCAGCACGACATCGCGGCCGAGTTTTTCGGGGCGCAGGTTCCGAAGGTGCGTGAGGAGCCTGCGGGGAAAGAAGTGGCGGGTCGGGCGGTCGTGATGCAGATGCTCGCCTTGATGGAGAACGGAGATTCCGACGGGGCCTTGGCGTTGGTATTGGAGCAGTTTCCTCGTTTGGACGAGGTGACACAGATTGTGTCGTTTCAATCTTTGGCGTTGGAGTTGGGATCGCGTTTTCTGGAGGCGCGGGAGTTTCACAAGGCGATCGCGTGTTTGCAGCGGATTTGGACGCGGGAGCGTTTGTTGACCCATCAGCAGGAGAAGTTGGCGGAGTTGCAGCAGCGGCTGGAGATATTGAAACAGCGGCCGGGGCGGGAGGCGGCGGTGTTTGCTTTGGAGGGGATGATTGCGCGGGTGGAGCGGGAGATCGCGAGTTTTGAGAAGATTGAGAATTTTGATTCGGCGCTGCGATTGCGTTTGGCGATGGCGTTCCAGGGCTTGGGGCGGTATCGGGAGTCGGCATTGATCATTGAGGACATGCTGGTGAACATGGAGCCGGACGAGGTAGTGGAATCGGCGACGTTGGCGTTGATTCAGAGCTGGATGGAGATCGGGCGTTGGCCGAAGGCGATCGAGGCGGCTGACGAATACATGGCGCGATTCGGGCGGACGCCATTGGGGCATCGGGAGCCGATGGTACGATTTTTGAAGGCGCAGTGTTTGCAGAATGATTACCGGGTGGACGAGGCGGCGGAGGAGTATGGGGATGTGGCGGCGGTGTATCCGGAATCGGAGATCGCGCCAAAGGCGCAGTTTATGAAGGGGTTTTGCGGGTTGCTTCAGGATGATTATGAAGCGGCGTTGCCGGTATTTGTTTCGTTTCCGGAGAAGTATCCGGACGAGGCGGGATTAATCGAGGATGTGTTCTACTGGGAGGGGATGGTTTATTCCTTTCAGAAGGAATATGAGAAGGCGCGGGAGCAGATGCGGGCATATTTGGAAAAGTATGGAACGGGCGGGAAGTATATTCCGGAGGCGGAGTTTCGGATTGCGTTTTGCACGCACGCCCTGGCGGATTACGTGGCGTCGATCGAGGAGTTGTCGGCGTTCATCGAGAAGTATGAGGGCGATCCGCTGACGGATGAGGCGAAGCTTTTGTTGGGGGATGCCTTGATGGGTGAGGGTCGCATTGACGAGGGGATCGTGGCATACAAATCGATTCGGCCGGAGTCGACGCGTTTTTTTGAGGATGGTTGGTTTAAGATTGGGAAGGCATTGCGCTTGATGGAGGACATGCCGGCGATGCGGGCGCATTTTGAGGAATTCATTGCCGAGAACTCGGAGAGCAATCGGTTGCCGGAGGCCGTGTATTGGATTGGGTGGACCTATCGGACGGAGGGTGACGAAGAGAGGACCAAGGCGATTTACTGGGACACCGTGCGGGAGTTCGGTGACGACCCGGAGCGGTATGCGGTGGAGGATATTCTGCTGGCGATGCCGAAATTGTATCCCGGGGATGATCGGAAGGAACTGGTGGGGGCCTTGTCGGATTTGCAGTATGAGGCGGAGCGGGCGCGGCAGGATACCTTGGCGTTGCGTGCGGTGTGGGCGAAGGCGCGGGTGCAGGGATTGGATTTCCCGGAGATCGGACAGGGGACGATGCTGGGGGCGGCGAAGTTTTTGGATGCGAAGGTGCACAATCCTTTGATTATTGCGGACTGTGCGGACGCGCAGCGGGAGGCGGGGAACGACCGGGTGGCGGAGGAGTTGTATGTGGATTTGCGGAAGTGGCATCCGCGGGCGATTCAGAAGGACCGGGCTTATTTGGGATTGGGGTTATTGGCGCGGGAGCGTGGGGAGGACAAGGATGCCATTCGGTATTTGGAGCGGTTTGAGGAGGAGACGGTGGGATCGCCGCGATTGGGGGAGGTATTGTTGATGAAGGCGGAGTTGTTGGCGGATCGTGGGCGGACGGAGAGTGCGGTGGACGTGTTCACGGGGATACTGGAGGACGAGCGGATGTCGAGCGAGACGAAGGCGCGGGCCTTGATGGCTTATGGGGAGTTGTTGAAGGCGGATGGGCAGACGGAGAAGGCGATTGCTTATTTTGAGCGGATTTACGTGATATACGGGAAGTATTTGGATTTGGTAGCGGCGGCGTATTGGGCGCGTGGGCAGGCGTTGGAGGAATTGGATTTGGAGCGGGAGGCTTTAGAAGTGTATCGGGAGTTGGCGGGGCGTGAGGATTTGGAGGATTTTGAGGAGGCGTCTTTGGCGAAGGCGCGGATTGCGCGATTGGAGCCGTTGGTGGAACCGGCGCCGGAACCTGTGACGGAGGAGGCGACGCAGTCATGAGGGGGGTGGTATTGGCGTTGTTGATTTTGGGTGCCGTGGTGTCCGAGGTGTGGGGGCTGGATGTGATTCACTTGAAGGAGGGAGATCCGATTCCGTGCGAGATATTGGAATTGAGCGACAACAATGTGCGGATCAAGGTCACGATCAAAGTTGCGGGCGGAGAGGCTTACTCCACGAAAGTGGTGCCGATGGCGACGGTGGCGTTCATTGATTTTGGGCCGGAACCGGGAGAGGAATTTTTGCTGGAGAGCGGGGGGGTGGAGGATGTGGATGAGGTCGAGGCGATATGGGAGGCGAAGCGTGCGAACCTACATCGTCCGAATTCGAGTGCGGGCGAGGTGGGCTTGAAGTTGGCGGAGTTATTGGTGGAGAAGGGTGCGATGGAAGACGGGAAGGCGATGTATGAGAAGGTGGAAGCGGGGGACTGGGATGAGAAGCGGCGGGGGCGTGCGCGGCAGGGGCGGTTGCGGACGTTGTTGGCGATGGGGGAGGTGGACGCGGCGGTGGAGGAAGCGTTGGCGATGGCGGAGGAAGGAGGAAGTGCGGAGATATTGATGGATGCGAAGTTTGTTTTGGCGTCGGCGGATTTTGAATCGTTGAGGCAGTTGGAGGAGGAGAATCCGAAGTGGGAAGAGGATGATGTGGTGCGGCCGGAGCGCAACGCGCTCTATCATTCGATATTGGATCAGTATTTGCAGCCGTATTTGTTTCATGGAGCGAACGAGGGGGCGGCCTCGCGGGGGTTGTTGGGGGCGATCGAGGTTTATCAATGGGCGGGGGAAGAGGAGGCGGCGCGGGAGCGGGCGGCGGATTTGGTTGCCTTGTATCCGGGGAGTGAGGCGGCGGGGAAGGTGGCGACGATGGATTTTGGGGTGGAAGCGGTGTCCGAAGCCGGAGTAGAGGCGGAAGATTCAAATGAAAGCCAAGAAGAAAGCAGTGAAACAGATGAAGATGATTAAGCGGTTGAGCAGGGGGGCGGCGATGCCGGGGTTGATCCTGGTGTGTATGCTAGGATTTTTCGTAATGGAGGCGGCTTGGTCCCAGGAGGGCGGGGAGGATATTGTGCCTGTCGAAGCCGGAGGACAGCCCGGTGGTGAGGAGCCGGAAGTGGCTTCATCGACCTCGTTGTTGGACGTTTATCAGCAGGGCGGTTGGATGATGCATGTGCTGTTGCTTTGTTCGATCGGGACGATTGCGGTGGTGGTGTATTGCTTCGTGCAGATATCTGCGAAGAAGATGGCGCCGGCGGGTTTGATGGACAGCATGAACCGGATGATGGCGAACAAGGATGTGGAGAACGGGTATAGTTTGACCCAGGAGAATCCGTGTGCGTTTTCGCGGGTGGTGGGTGCGGCTCTGTTGAAGGTGAATTTTGACCGGGACTTAGCGAACAAGGTGTCGATGGAAGCGGCGGCCGGAGAGACCTTGGACCAGGAGGAGACGAAGCAGATGTTGTGGGTGAATTACTTGAACGTGTTTGCGACGATTGCGCCGATGATTGGGTTGTTGGGCACGGTGATGGGGATGATGCAGGCCTTTGGGGATTTAAGTGCGGGGAAGGCGGAGCCGTCTGACTTGGCCGGGGGGATCAACAAGGCGATGGGGACGACGGCGGGGGGGTTGTTGGTGGGGATTCCGGCGATGTTCTTTTACTTTTTCTTCCGAAACAAGCTAACGGGAATCGTTGCGTTGATTCAGCGGAACGCGACGTTTGCGGTGGATGTGCTTTCGGGTGAGGTGCAGTTGGCGGGGCAGGAGTCCGGGGGAGGCGGGGAGAAAAGCGAGGCGGAATAGAGGGCGGAAGTGGCAAATTGATTTGAGTTTATGAGACGCGCGAAGAAAAGGCAGGACACGGTTTCGTTTCAGATCACACCGATGATCGACATGACGTTTCTGTTGCTGATTTTCTTTATGGTGACTTCGAAATTGTCGAAGGAGCAGATCAAGTTGGATATTGATCTGCCATTTGCGCGGAGCGCGGTGACTCCGGATGACTTGAGCAACCGGGACATCATCAACATTGATGAGAACGGGGTGTATTATGTACGGAATGATCCGGTTTCGAAGGAGGAGTTGACCGAATATTTAAAGGTGCGGTTCGAGAATTTTCCGCCGTTGCGTTTGTATGTGCGGGCGGACCGGGACACGCCGGCGAAGCAGATCAAGGAATTGATGCGATTGGCGGCGGAAGCGGGAGCGGTGGACGTAATTATCGGGAGTTACCAGAAGTAGCGAGATGGCATTGAAGCGAAAGCAGCGACACGACGACGTGGTGGAGATGCAGATGGGGCCCATGATCGACATGGTGTTTTTGTTGTTGGTGTTTTTCATGGTGACGGCGAAGCCGATCAAGCAGGAGAGCGACATCAGCTTGGGATTACCGGGGGCGGTGGAGCAGACGGAGTCGGTGGATATTCCGGACGAGCAGCGGATCATCATCCAGGCGGATGGGCAGGTGGTATTGAATGATTTGGCGGTGGATGCGCCGGGCGATCCGGGTTTGCCGGAATTGGTGGGGATATTGAAGAAGTTCAAGAAGGCGTCGGAATACAACAAGAGCGATGCTTTGGTGACCTTGGCGCCGGATGATGCGGTGGTGCATCAGCGGATCGTGGATGTGTTGAACGCGTGTGCGGTGGCGGAGATCCACGGTGTGACCTTTGCCGATTCTGGCGGGGGTGAAGACGGAGGGGGGGCGGCGTGTTGATTTATGCGGGCATGCCCGAACCGAATGTTGCGGCGCGGCGGGAGAAAACTCCGGCGCAGCGGGCGCGGCGACAGATGATCATTGCGATCATCATCGGGAGTATCGTGGTGCACATCGTGGCGTTGGCATTGTTTGGTTTGTGGACGATCGCGAAGTATTTCAAGGAGCCGGAGGCGACGTTTGTGATGCCGGCGAAGGAGATTCGCATTCCACCGAAGCCGCCGGAGCACAAGATGAACATGGCGCGGCATGAGGCGATGACGCCGAAGCCGAGTTTTACGGACAAGTTGGTGAGCACGCGGCCGGTGGAGTTTGCGTTGCCGGATTTGCCGAAGGTGGATTTGGACCAGATGCTGCCATTGGATCCGAGCGAGTTGATATCGGATCAGGTGGCGAGCCTGGTGGGGTCGGCGGGATTTGGCAGCGGGATGGGGAGTGGGTTGTCGGGAGCGGGGGGGACGGGGGATGGATTGAGTTTTTTTGGGATCAACGCGACGGGGCGTCGGATCATGTTATTGTTTGATGTATCGCAGAGCGTCGTGAACAAGGCGGAGCGAAGCGGGGTGCCATTGGAAGAGATCAAGGAAGAGACGATGACTTTGATTGATGGGCTCCCGATTGATTCACGTTTTGGAATCATTCAGTTTGTGCGAAATCACAAGCCATTTAAGACGGAGTTGATACCGGCGACACCGGCGAACAAGGACGAGGCGCGCGAGTGGGTGGAGACGAAGTGGAGCGGATCGGGGACGATGCCGGCGGGCGGGGACGGAGTGGTGAATCCACAACCGAATGGGATTGAGTCGGTGATGGAGGCCGCATTCAAGATGCAGCCGGACGTGATTTTTTTGATTTCGGACGGTAGTTTCTGGCGTGATCCGGGAAATGAGAAGGTTCCGTATGACGAATTGGGGCGAACGGTGAAGGATTTGGAGGAGTCAGCTGAGGCGGGGTCGGTGCCGATTCATTTCATAGGGTTTGAGATGCGGGATGATGAGCGTTCGGACTTGAAGCGGATTATTCGCCGGTATGACGGTGATTTTCGGGAGATCAAGCCGGGCAGCTGAAGTGTGGAAAATAGGGGTATAGAGGGAATTTTGGGTCTGAGTTTGGGGTTGGGGCGTTAATAAATGGCAAGGGTGCCGGTTTCGAGCCTTGATTTTCCGGCTAAGTTCCTCATATTTTCAGGGAAAATTAGTAATAACCGGTCGGCAAGTAACATGAATCTCCGCGTAACGACACCACTGATGATAATGATGGGCTTTGGTTTGGCAGCCTGTGAGCCTTATGTATCGCCGAACGATCCTTATGGGAGCAGTGCGGCGCAGGCACCGCGGTATGGTCATGGGGGGACGCACAGTCCGGCCAATACAGGTGCTACCTGGGAGCAGCAACAGCAGCAGCAGGCAGTTGAGAGGCAGATGGATGCGCAAGACGGCATGGCTCCGGTTGATGGAGATGCGATGGCGGCGGCGGATGGTGATGCCACAGGAGCGGCGACGGTGGACAATCGTAAGAATCGTGGTGGTGAAGGCGGTGGGGCGGACGGATCGACGAGTGGGGGGAGTGCGACTTCTAGCGGGGGTAAGGCCAAGTATGGGACCCCTGTTCCTGGTAAGCCGGGATTTCTCTATAGTCCGCACAATCCGAACGGGGGGTATATTGACATTCGGGTGGAGAATTCGGATGGGACGATGGGGACATTGCCTCCGGGGACGAAGATCAAGGACCCGTTTAGCAACGAGCCGATCCTTGTTCCATAGGGGGGTGGGGGCGCGTCCGAGGAGTGAAATTGGGGGTGGTTTGTCTCGCGTCTGGGGGTAGAGTCCCATCAGTTTGAAGCGGATAGCGATATTGGGGCCCGGGTTGTTGGGTGGATCGATGGCAATGGTGTCGTCGAGGGATTGTCTTGCCGAGACGGTGGCGGTGTGGGGGAGACGGCGGGAGGCGGTTGATGAGATTTGTGTGAGTGAGTGGGGGCTGGGGGAGGGGTGTGAGGCTTCGACGGATTTGGCTGTGGTGGTTCGGGGGGCGGACTTGGTTGTTTTGGCGACGCCGGTGGGGGTGATGCGAGAGTTGAGCGAGCGGGTGGTGGAGGTATTGGAGGGAGACGAGAATGCAGATCGAGTGGTGATCGATATTGCGAGTGTAAAAGGTCGGGTGGTTGAAGATGTGGCGCCGGTGTTTGAGGGCGCGGGAATTTCCTTCGTGCCGTGTCATCCGATGGCGGGTGCGGAGAAGGCGGGATGGGAGTATGCGCGGGCGGATTTGTTTTCGGGGTCGGTGTGTGTGGTGACGCCCCAGGCAGGGGTGGGTGAGGCGGTTGTGGGGAGAGTGGGATCGTATTGGGATGCGCTTGGGGCGCGGGTGGTTCGCATGGATGCGCGCGACCACGACAGGGTCGTGGCGCGGGTGAGTCATTTGCCGCATGCGGCGGCGGCGGTGCTGGTGCAAGTGGCTTTGGCCGGGGGAGGTGGTGAAGTGGCGGGGAACGGCCTGCGTGACAGCACACGAGTGGCGTCGGGACCGGCGGAGATGTGGGCGGAGATACTCTTGGAGAATGGGGAGGCGGTAATGGAGTCGATTGAGGCGTTTCGGGACGGGATGGGTGAATTGCTTGCCTTTTTGGAGAAGAAAGATGAAGAAGGGCTCCGCCGGTTTTTGAGTCGTTCGAAGGAAATGCGGGACGGGTTGGGGGGCGGCGGGAATTGAGAAGATATGGCTGAGTTAAGGGTCAAGCGTGGGAAGATCATTTCTCAGGAGATGACGGTTCCCGGAGACAAAAGTATCTCGCATCGCGCGGTGATGATTGCGGCGTTGTCGAATGGGCCGTGTTTGATTGAGGGTTTCTTACCGAGCGAGGATTGTTTGTCGACGGTGGGTGCGATGCGGTCATTGGGCGTGCAGGTTGACGTGGTATCTGAGACGGAAGGGTTGGGTCCGACGGCTTTGCGTGTGCATGGGCGCAAGGGGAAATTATCGGCGCCGGAGGGACCGATTGATTGTGGGAATTCGGGAACGACGATGCGATTGATGTCGGGAATTTTGGCTGCGCAGCCGTTTGAGAGTGAGTTGAGTGGTGATGATTCTTTGTCTTCGCGTCCGATGAAGCGGATTGTCGAGCCTTTGGCGAAGATGGGTGCGAAGATCAGCGCGCGCGGGGGTGGTGGTGAGACGGCTCCGTTGGCGATTGAGGGCGGCGAGCTGGCACCGATGCACTATCTTCTTCCGATGGCGAGTGCGCAGGTGAAAAGCGCGGTGTTATTTGCGGGGTTGCAAACGTCGGGGAAGACGATCGTGACCGAGCCGGCGGAGACGCGGGATCACACGGAGCGGATGTTGAACTATTTTTTGGTTAAGACGGCGCGAAACGAGAACGACGTGGTGATTTGGGGGCGGCAGGTTCCGGAGTCACGAGATTTTGTGGTGCCGGGAGATATTTCGAGTGCGGCGTTTTGGGTGGCGGCGGCTGCGGCGCAGCCGGGATCGCGGTTGCTGGTGCAGAATGTGGGTTTGAACAAGACGCGGACGGGGATTTTGCGGGTATTGATTCGGATGGGGGCGCAGATCGCCGAGGTGATTGATGAGCGTGAGCATGGAGAGCCGATGGGGGCGCTTGAGGTCAAGGGGGGCGAGTTGACGGGGACGGAAGTGATGGGCGAGGAGATTCCCAACGTGATTGACGAGTTGCCTATATTGGCGGTGGCCGCGGCGTTGGCAAACGGGCGGACGGTGATTCGCGATGCGCAGGAATTGCGGGTGAAGGAGACGGATCGGATCACTGCGGTGGCGAACAATTTGCGGGCGATGGGAGTGATGGTTCAGGAGTCGTATGACGGGATGCAGATTGAGGGCGGACATCGTCTGCGAGGCGCGCGTATTCCAAGTTTCGGAGATCATCGTATCGCGATGGCGTTTGCGATCGCAGGATTGTTTGCCGATGGGGAGACGGTGATTGAGGGGGCGGAGTGTATTGATGTTTCGTATCCCGGTTTTGAGGACATGCTCAAGAAGTTTGCTTCGTCGAAGCTGGCCGAGGAGGGCAAGCGAAAGTCGAAACAGGATGTTTCAGAGGACATTCAGTCGGAGAGGGGACGGGATGAAGCGGCAGATGCGGATACGGGTGGTGACGAGGATTCGGGTGAGGAGGAGAGCAAAGGCTAGGTGATGACGGATCGAGGGGGGCGAATTGCGATTGCGATCGACGGGCCGGCGGCTTCTGGAAAGAGTAGTGTGGCTCGCAGTTTGGCGCGACGTTTGGGTTATCTGTATGTGAATTCCGGCGCGTTGTATCGCGGAGTAACGTGGTATTTTTTGGAGCGCGGGGTAGATGCGAGTGATTCGGGGGCGGTTTGTGATTTGATCGATACGATGGAGATTGTCTGCGGGGTGGACGGTGGGGAGTCGACGATATCAATTGATGGTCGCGATCCGGGGAGTCATTTGAGTTCAGAAGAGGTGAACGGGAGCGTTTCGGGTTATGCGGCGATCCCGGAAGTGCGGCAGGCGCTTGTGGCGCAACTGCATGCTTACGGGGATTTGGGGGACTTGGTGATGGAGGGGAGGGACATTGGGTCGGTGGTTTTTCCCGAGACTCCGTACAAGTTTTACATTGATGCGTCCGAGGATGTGCGGAATGCGCGGCGGGCGAGGGAGGGATTGCGCGACAGTATTGCGGAGCGGGACAAGTTGGATTCGTCGCGGAAGACCGCGCCATTGACTGTTCCTGAGGGAGCGGAGGTGATCGATTCATCGGAGATGACGATTGAGGAGGTGGTGGATGAGATTGTGGGGCGTCTCAGGGGGAAAGGTTTGGAGATCGGGGAGGAGGGAGGATGACCTGGGTCTATCGAGTGGGGCATACCCTGGCGCGAGTGATTGGGTATGGGTTGTATTCTTACCGGGTGATCAATCGAGAGCGATTGGTCGAGGAGGGGGCGGCGATTATTGTGAGCAATCACGCCAGTTTTATTGATCCGCCGATTATTGGATGTGCATTCAAGAATGAGCTTACTTTCCTGGCGCGCAAGAGTTTGATCAAGGGGCCGGTGACGGAATATTTGTATCGTAGCATGAACACGGTGCCGGTTGATCAGGAGAAGCCGGACATGGTGGGGATACGGGGGATTTTGCGCGCGTTGAAGGAAGAGGGCAGAGTTTTGGTATTTCCCGAGGGGAGCCGGACCTTTGATTGGG
Source organism: Verrucomicrobiota bacterium (assembly GCA_039028175.1). Taxonomy (GTDB): domain Bacteria; phylum Verrucomicrobiota; class Verrucomicrobiia; order Verrucomicrobiales; family DEV007; genus JBCDBW01. Next base: position 20,969 of record JBCCIR010000051.1, on the reverse strand, counting down.
AGTTGCAGCCGGGGCAGGCGGGAGTGGGTTTGATTGTATCGAAGAGCAAGGTGCCAGTGTTGCCGGTTCGATTGTATGGGGCGTTCGAGGCATTGCCGAGAGGGGCGAAGTTTCCGCGTCCGAGCCGACTTACTTTAGTAGTGGGAGAGCCGCTTGATTTTTCAGCTATGGAGATTGAGGGGAGCGGGAAGGAGAAGTATCAGGCGATCAGCGATCACATCATGGACAAGATTGCGGCGTTGAAATTGCCAGAGTGAGGTCGGATCAAATTTGCAGAAGGAATTTGGCGACGCCGAAATAGATAACCATGCCACTGACGTCGACAAGCGTGGTGATGGCGGGGGAAGCTACAACAGCGGGGTCGAGGCGGAGACTGCGGGCGATCAGCGGGAGGAGGGCCCCGAAGAGTGTGGAACTGGTGACTTGGACGGTGAGAGAGATGCCGACGATGAGGGCGATGTTTAGTGGCGAGATTGACGATCCGTCCACGATGGTTTCCGGAAGCAAGAATCGAACTTGAAGTGCGATGCAAATTCCGAGGAGCACGCCGATGATTATTCCGATGCGGAGTTCTTTCCAAACGACGCGGAAGAAGGACCCGGAGTCGAGTTCTCCGAGGGCCATGGCGCGGATGACGGCAGTGGCGGATTGGGCGCCGGTATTGCCGCCGGCGGCGACGACCATGGGGAGGTAGAGGGAGAGGACGTAGAAGGGTTTGAAGATTTCTTCGTTCTCGAGGAGAACCCAGCCAGAGAGGAGGGCCAAGAGAGCGAGGATGAGAACCCAAAGAAAGCGTTTCTTAAAGTGTCCCACGACTGGAATTTGAAGATAGTCTTCATCTTCTCCGCCGCGTGCGATCCCCGACATGCGCTCCATGTCTTCCGTGGACTCTTCTTCGAGAATTTCGATTGCATCATCGTGCGTGATGACACCGATGAGTTGCATTTTTTGATTTACCACCGGAAGGAGCATGAGGTCGTATTTGGCGATCATCTGAGCGGCTTCTTCCTGATCGGCGTTGGCATTGATGGAGGTGGTATCGTCATCCATGATGTCCTGAATGAGCGTGCCGCGAGGTGCGAAGGTGAGGTCGCGGAGGCGGATTTTTCCGAGGATGCGGGCAGCGTCATCGACGACGAAAATGCGCGATAGGATTTCGGTGGATTCGCGGATTTGGCGAAGCGAATCGATGGCGTCGCGCACGGTCATATCGGGTTGAACGGTGGCGAGGGCAGTGGTCATGCGACCGCCGGCGGTGGCTTCGGGGTATTGAAGGAGGTCACTAGAGACGGCCTTCTTTGGTTCTGACAGGAGGGAGATATACTCCTCTTGTCGTGGTTCGGGGACTTCCTGGAGGAGGTCGACGAGCTCGTCGTCGGGAAGATCATCGAGGACTTCGCGCTGTTTGGCGGTGGGCAGTTTTGCGAGGGTTTCGTCGACTTCTGTCGGGGAGAGGTGTTCCGCCGCGTCGGCGATGGTTTCTTCCGGGAGGGCCGTCAGGAGGGTGTCTTTTTCCTCCTCCGGCAAATCCACGAGGAACTCGGCGAGATCGGCGGGATGGAGGTCCTCGGCGAGTTCTTTGATGCTCGAATCGTCCTGAGTCTCGACGGCGCGAGTCAGTTTTTCTTCGGTGCGGGCATCGGGGTCGGACATCGCGGGTAATCTGGCCTCTGACTAACGGAAAACCAAGATGATTCTTTGCCATGCGGGCGAAGAATTGGGACGTGCCGGGATAGCGGAGAGTGCGCCTATTTAGCTTCGACGCGAAGCCGGGCTTTGCCGAATTGTGTTGCCGGAATATCGGCGGGGGCGGAGCCAAGCAGAGCTTGGAGCTTGGTGCGTCCGTGGAGTTGCAGGGCCGGGTAGAGGACTCGTTCGTTGCCGATTTCGATAGTGCAGATGAGATTGGGGCCGAATTTGTCGATATCGAGGTGGAGGGAGGTGAGCCGGTTCTCCGGGAGAGGAGCGAGATTGAGATAGGCGATGATGCCTTGATCGTTTACGACATCGACGACTTCTCCGGTTTGGTAGTTGAGGTGAAAGCCGAGACCGACGTCCATCTCTTTATCCATGATCCCGCAAAAGAGACCGGTGGCGGGGCAGTGGTGGCGGAACTCGACGTCGAGGGTGAGTTTGGCGAGGTTGGCGGTGACGTTGATTGAGTTAGCGCGATGGAGGGAGAACTGGTCGTCGAGTGAATGGGCGAGCCGATTAAGCTCGCGAATATCCCGTTGGGTGGACATGAGATTGGGCTCCGGTGGTATTGCCTACAGTGAGTATCGGATGTGTCGGGCGGGATATAATAGGGATTGGCGGTGAAAGATAGTGGCGTTGGAGGGTGGGTGATTGGTTAGACAGGCGAGGATGAAGAAAGATGATGGCGATCGCCTGCGTGGGGCTGGCTTCACCGGAGGTGTGGGCGCTATTTATGGAAATTATAGCAGTTGTTATCTTAAGATCAAGGGAAATTCAATATTGATGAATCAACGGTCTTCTTTGGGAGCCTGATTTTGGGCTTCTTGTTGGAATTGTTTCTGCCAGTGATCCAGCCGTTCCGTGATGCGTTGTTCAAGGCCATGACTGGTAGGGAAGTAGTAACGGCGCCCTTCGGTGAGATAGGCTTGGGGGACGAAGCCGTCTTCGTAATCGTGGGCGTATTTGTATTCGGTCTCTTCTTTTGAGGCGCCTGAAGTCTCCGCGAGTTTTTTACTAGTTTTGGTACGAAGGTGAAGGGGGACGGTCAGGGTTCGTCCGTCTTTGATATCGCGGGTAGCGGCGTCGATGGCTTTGTAGGCAGAGTTACTCTTGGGTGCGGTGGCGACGTAGATGGCGGCGTGGGCGAGAGGGATGCGGCACTCGGGCATGCCGATGAATTCGGCAGCTTGCTGCGCTGCGATGGCGACGCGGAGGGCATTCGAGTCCGCGAGACCGACGTCTTCGCTGGCGGCGATGACGATGCGACGGGCGATGAAGCGGATATCTTCGCCGGCGTAGAGCATTTTGGCCAGCCAGTAGACGGTGGCGTCGGGGTCGCCGCCGCGCATGGATTTGATGAAGGCGCTGATGGTGTCGTAATGGGCGTCACCGTCTCCATCGTAGACGATGGTTTTTTGCTGGATGGATTCTTCGGCGACGGCGAGGTCGATGCGAATGGTGCCGTCATCGTTTGGCGGAGTCGTTATGACAGCGAGTTCGATGGAGTTAAGCAGTTTTCGGGCATCGCCATCGCAGCGGGTCACGAGGTGAGTGAGGGCACCCTCGGCGAGCTCGATTTTGAGTTCGCCGAAGCCGCGTTCGTCGTCGGTGATAGCGCTGCGCCCAAGGTGCATGAGGGCATCGTTGTCGATGGGTTCTAGTTGGAAAACCATGGAGCGCGAAACCAGCGGGCTGTTGATGTAGAAGAACGGATTGTGAGTGGTGGCTCCGATGAAGCGGACGGTGCCCCGTTCGATGTGGGGAAGAAGAACGTCCTGTTGGGATTTGTTGAAGCGATGGATTTCGTCGACAAAAAGGGTGGTGGGGGTGCCGTGGAGGGTGAGTCGGGTGCGAGCCGCGTCGGCGGCTTTGCGAATCTCGGCGACGTTGCTTTCCACTCCACTGAGATTGACGAACTTGGAGTTTGTATGATGGGAGATGATTTCGGCGAGGGAGGTTTTGCCGACACCGGGAGGTCCGTAGAAGATGAGGGACGAAAAGCGATCGGCTTCGATAGCCCGGCGGAGGAGCTTGTCGTGGCCGAGGATGTGTTGTTGCCCGACGAAGTCTTCGAGCCTGGTGGGACGCATGCGGGCTGCCAAGGGGAGAGCAGCGGCGCGTTTTGACGACGTCGTCTCTTCCTCGTCGGTATGGTCGTCGGGATCAAAGAGGTCGCTCATCGGAGGGTGCGGTCGCAAGGCAGCGGCTTGTCATTGGGACGGGGTTCGATAGGGTAGGACTGTCGTATAGAGAATCATGGCGAATTTTTCGGACAAGGCGAGGGCGTTTCTGAGTTGGATGCCGTTGAAGGTGATGTTTGTGCTGGTGGTGCTTTGTCTCTTGCTGCGGGAGAACTTTCCTTTTTCGCATTTTCCTATGTACTCGAGTTTTTCTCGACACAGCTATTATGTGTATGTGGCGGACGCCAACAATGAGCCGATACCGATCGAAGGCATCACTTCGATCCGGACCTCTGCGCTGAAGAAGACCTATCAGGGTAAGCTTGCGGAGGTACGAGAGGATTTGGAGGCACAAGGCGTGGAGATTAACGGTTTTCACTTCATGACTCCTGAGCAGTGTCGGCCGGCCGGGGAATACACCTTGCGTTGGTTGATTGAGAACTGCAAAGAGCACGCGCGCCCGGAACTGTATCGGCATCGGCCTTTGAATTTCCATGTGGTCGGGTTGCGGTATGAGGATCGAGAGATCGTCGAAGCGCCGGCACACATTGCGACGGTGGAGTGATGTGATGGCGGGTAATGTGAAGAGAGGTTGTTGTGTAGAATGTTGCCGGGCGGTGGCGCATGCGGGATGGGAGATGCTGTTGATGCGTCTCTTTTTGGCGATGGTGGTGTATGGGACGTTTGTGGGATTGCCGGCAGATGTGGGTGGTTTGCAGGGGCAGCCCAGTCCGGTGGGTCTGGCGCGATTTTTTGATCTGGGCTTTTTCGCGGACCGAGAGCTTCTATTGGGGCTGGGGCGATGGATGTTGATCTTGGCTTTGGTTTTTTATGTGGCGGATCGGTTTCGGTTTGTGGCTTTGCTTGTAATTTGTTTTTGGCTGTTTGGCCCGTTGACTTTGGAACTTTCTCAAGGGGCGGCCAAGCATACGGCGCAGGTGTTAGGATTGGTATTGTTCGTGCAGCTGATTTATGCGGGATATGCGGCTGTGGCGAAGCGTGGTGGCGGGCGCTTGGGGGATCAGCGCACAATGACCCATTGGTCGAAGCAGGCCATTGTGGCGACATACTTGGTAACGGCCATCACGAAGGTCGTGGCGTCGCGGGGGGAGTGGGTCAAAGACGCGAAGTATTTTCCGGTGCAGATGGAGAAAACGCGGATGTCGGAGTATTACAATCGATTGGGGGTTCCGAAGGATGGGGCCCGGAGTTGGTTTGGGGAGATTGTGGCCGGCGTCGATGGATGGTTTGCCTCATTGTCGGGGCGGATTGGTGATTTATTTCTGGCATCACCGGATTTGTGCCGAGCGTTTTTGGGAATGGGGTTGTTGCTCGAATTTCTGGCGCCGCTTGCGATGCTTGGAAGGAAATGGGGGACGGTGGTCGGGGTGATCCTCGTATTGTTTCATCTCACGATCAGCCGGATTATGGAGTTGCATTTCGCAACGAATATGGAGCTCATTGCGATCTATTTGATTAACGTGCCTTGGTTGGGCTATGCGGCGGTCAAGTGGGTGCGTGACCGGAGGGCTGTCGGGGCGGCGAATTAGATTTCGAAGGCGAGAACGTCTTTGGGGCGTTCCATCGCGAGCAGGTCTTCGATGGTATGATCGTCGAGATGTTGATCGACGATTTCCTGGAGCTGGGTGAAGAAGCTGGTCAGGGAGCAGTTTGGGGAACCTTCCGTGACACGATCGATGGGGATGAAGTCGCCATCGATTAGGCGAATGACATTGCCGACTGAGATTTCGGACGGGGATCGGTTGAGTTGGTAGCCGCCTCCGACGCCTCGTTTGCTTTGGAGGAGTTGTCCCTTTTTGAGGGTGAGGAGGATTTGTTCGAGAAATTTGACGGGGATATCTTCCGCTTCGGCGAGTTCTTGAATTTGGATGGGTTGGTGTTTGGGCGCGCGGGCGATGGCGAGAACGGCTTGGAGGGCGTATTCGGCTTTTTTGGAGACCTTCATAATTCTCGACTAATTTGATAGGGAATCACCAAGGTTGCAAGTCTGGGTTGGGGAAGGCGTTGTGGTGACCGCTTGCGGGACGGGGGGAGGGGCGGTAGGGTGGCAATTCAGTTTCTTGCGACTTTGATCGTTATTCGATTGGATCGGAAGTGATCCCGAGAGGGGGCGTTCTGGTTTCGACTCATGGTTGAATGCGCAGGCTGCATGTCGTGGTTGATCGGTTGGCCACGTAAAAAGCCGATCAAAAACAATAAATGCTAACGACGAATTAGCTCTGGCTGCTTAATTGACAGTCACGTCCCGAGGCTGACGCCTGCTAGGTTTCGGGGCGCCAGCAGCAGGCTGGCTTGATGGCGGGGTGACCGCGCCGGATAGTGAGACGTAACAACAGGTCAATCGAGAGTCGCCCTTTGGCCGGTTTTATATCGATTCTCTAAATTTGAAAGCCGGATAAACATGTAGAGGTTTGCGACTTAGGTCATGAGGACAGGGGTTCGACTCCCCTCGCCTCCACCATTGCACAATCAACGAGTTGCAAGAGAAGGTTTTTAAAGGGCGATGTGAGTGACAACACGAAGTCCTGTCGTCCGCTCTGTGCAATGCGACTGATAGGAAATCGCGCTTTCAGGCCATACTACCGGCACGTTGAGGCGCCTCGGAATGGAGGGGGGCACGCTCTATTTTTTTGTGTCTTACTTACCTGCCTTCACGGGGGGTGCATTGTAGCGGTCATCATGCTGGTCAATCACATCCATGGCGATCTGCTTCAGCAGGGGGGCATCGTAGTCCGTCTCGAACGCGGCGAAATCGTTTACCAAGTCCACTCCATAAATTGCCCGCAACCAGATGAGAGTGCTCAGTTCCGCCAGGATGGGGCAGGCGTGGCCGGTTTTGTCACGGTAGATAGACTTGCCCAGACTTTGCCGGTCGGGCATTTGAAAGTGCTCGATACCTTCGAGCTCACCTTTGGCCAGATAGCCTTCCAGCTCAAAGGCTCCTCTTCCGTAAGGGATGCACTGAAAGGTCACCGAAGGATATCGCTCACGAAGTACATCGATGTGCGAGTGGATTTTGGCGATAGCAGATTCGACCCTCTCCATTCGCTTATCCAAGGGGGCGGTTCCTCCGTCGATGTTAGCCCAGGACACGGCGATAAAGACGCGCTCTAATCCCGGGTTCTTTTCCACCGCGTAGTTGACCCAGTTATCGTAGCCCACCAATTCTTCAATCTCGGGCCCCGCCCCCTTCTTAGCCAGGTTGTGTGGAAAGAAAGTCATCCCCATCATTTCGACGCCACCCGTATCGAGAAGGGCTTGAATTCGAGAGCGGTTTTCAGGGTTATTCCAGAGCGAAAGGGGAGCGCCCGACGCCGAGCCACTCATCACAAATTCGACCTCTTGATCGTTGATTCCAGCCAGCTTTGCATAGGCCTCAATTTCCCTGGCGGGAGGCGCAAAGAAGCTGTGCCCCATAAGGACACAATTCACATCTTCGACGGTTTCTCCGCCGGTGTTGTCAGGAGTTTCGGTTCCTCCGATCCCGGGGATTTCCCGCCGGATGGCTTGTTGGAAGCGCGGGGGTAGTTGAGGGAAGGCCGCCTCCAACTCAGCCATGGAGATCGTCTTGTCGCCATTGATGTCAATCTGTGGCGCTTTCGACAAAAGAGCGCGTTGTGCGCGTTCCGGAACCTCGGCGTTGAGACTGTTCGAGCCAACAAGGGTGAATGAAAGAGTTAAGAGGCAGAGGCTCTTACTCGCTGTGGTAAACATGGATTTGGGGTGGGTTCTCATGGTGGTTTGGTCCTTCTTGATGGGATATCCCGAGCCCCGTCACTGGAGCTCGTGCGCATGCATGTTCTCGATCATCTTGGCCAAGCCGGACTTCACCGCTTCAATCTCCTTCGTCGTCAGGCCCTTCTCGACCACCTCACGCAGCCGAGAAACGATCAAATCTCCTTTTGGCTTCAGCGAAACGCCGAGATTCGTGAGCTCAATTCTCACCGCGCGTCCATCCTCAGGGCACTTCCTCCGGGTCACCAGGCCGGCCTGTTCCATCTGCCGCACGGTGCGCGTCAGTGAAGAAGGCGCCAACTCCGTGCGCGCGGCCAAGACCGTCATGGTCACATCGTCGCCCTCCCAGAGGGCATAAAACACCGTGCCCATCCCTGGCCGGACAATGTGCTGGAGACCATGTTCTTCGAGGACTTTCTCCAGGGTCACGACGTAGGCGTAGAACGCCCGGCTCAAGAAAAAGAAGGACTCCCGGAGCCCCACAGGTTTCCCGGCAGTCGGGCTGGAAATGGTCGTGGTGTGATTCATCGTTCCTTGGTCGGACCTAGAGTCGTCCTCCACTTGAGAATATTTCCGTAAGAAAGTAAATAAATTTATTTCCGTAGGCAAATATTGGCCTGGGAAAGCGACTTTAGGGGCGCGAGCAAGAGGGGTCAGGGGAGGAGGATGGGGGAAAGGGTATTGCACGGCTATGTTAACCGAATTGGCTGCTCGTCGGGCCCTTCGTCAAGCCTCACACCGCTCCCGGGTGCCCTCAGTTTAGCGGGACGAACTCCGTCGTCACCTTGCCCTCGTATTCTCGTACGCCTTTGGGGACCGTTCCTGATTTGGCGAGATCGGCGTAAGCGAGAATTCCGCGCACGATGCTGTCCGCGAGTCGATCGCGGAAGGCCGCTGTATGAATCTCGTCGGCTTCGTCGGGATTCGTGAGAAACCCTCCCTCGATGAGCACCGCAGGGACGCTTGCTTGGCGCAAGACCAGGAAGCGTGCGCGCTTGACGCCTCGGTCATGGAGATTTGTGCCCGCCAACATGGACGCATAGATCGCATTTGCGAGCACGGTGCTCGCGGGCTCCATGGCATCGCCCGGGTCCTCCTTGGTGCTCGGCGTGTCGACGGTCGTCTTCCCCGTGGACGGCGTGCCGCGCGGTGTGAGGGTGAATATCTCGATCCCATTCGCCGAAGGGTTCCATCCAGCCGCGTTGAAGTGAAGGCTGACAAAGATGGGATTTTCGTAGTTCTTCGCCATGGCCGGCCGAGTCCGCAAGGGAACGAAGAAATCGCTCAGGCGCGTCTGCACTGTCTTCACGCCCGCTTTCTCAAGTCTTTCTCGAACGCGGGCCGTGAGATCGAGCGCGTAGTCTTTCTCGGTGCCCAAGTCGCTACGGGCGCCCCGGTCGTGACCGCCGTGACCGGGATCGAGGATCACGGTCTCAACTTTCGGTAAGTCCTCGATCTCGTCCGGTCGAAACGCCGGTTCGAAAACCTTGTCGAGATCCAATCGGGCGATGTGGGGCTTCCCCTCATGGATGACAAGAGGGAATGCCATCCAGTGTCGGATGCCGTTCAGGAGCGCTTCCCGGCCCTCCGTTTTCACGCGAATCGATCGACCACCGCCCTCGGCAAAATAGACGGTCTTTCCGCCGTGCTCACCGTCAGGCGACGGCGGCTCCATCCCGTAAAACCGAGCGACGCTTTCCAGCGAGAGATAGTCTCGGTCCTCGATCTCCACCGGCGCCCACTGGGCCCGAAGTGGGAGCGTCGTCGCGAGCAAAATGACGCAGGCCAGGGCGTGCCATTTCATTAGCGGAAGCGTTCCATGCCTCCCGGGAACTCTCAACCGTGATCTCGCGAAAAATGGGAGGCAACGTCGTCCGATCTGCCGGGCGAATAGGCACGGGTGGGAGAGAATGTCATTCTGTCACTTGAGACACCGCCCATGGATATCTCCGTGCGGGACCAGTTCCTCTTCCTGGTAGAGTCCAGATTTGGCGGTGATCTCCTATGGTGCGACGCTCAATGCCTCGTGAATCCATCGAGTGTCTCGAGGGCGGCGAGGGCTTTGGGTATCGCTTTCCCTAGTCACCCATTCGGGAAAGGAGCGGCATTCCCATCTTCACGAAGTGGCCGCCGAACGTAGGGTGGCCTCTTGGTGGCCACGCGCTTCGAGGGCGCGCAGCAAGGTCGCGAGCAGGCAGGGGAGAAAGGTGAGCGTCACGAGGGCGGAGAAGGCAAGCCCGAAAAGTACAATGGCACCGAGTCCACGATAGAGTTCCGTTCCGGCGCCGGGGAGGAAGACGAGGGGGGCGAGCCCCATCAGGGTCGTCGCGGTGGTCATGAGGACAGGCCGGAGGCGAACCGAGAGAGCCTCTTTGACAGAGGTGATCGCATCGAGGCCACGCTCGCGAAAATTCTTCATGGTGCGATCAACGATGAGGATTGGGTTGTTTACCGAGGTGCCCAGCAGGATCAGGAAGCCGAGCATGGTGATCATGTCGAAGGGTTGTTGGATGGGGTCGATCCCGAAGGCCGGAAGGAGCCCGCCGACAGAGTTTAGCAGCCACAGTCCCACGATACCGCCACCGATTCCGAGGGGCACGGTCAGGAGGATGATGAAGGGGAAACCCCAATGCCGATAGATGATAACGAGCTGGAGGTAACAGAGAGCGACCGCGATCCACATGTTGCCGGCGAGAGAGGCCCGAGTTGCATCCAATTGGTCGCTGGCGCCCGTGATGTCGAGCGTGACACCGTCCGGAAGGGAGCCATCTTCTCTCATCGGTCGAATGATTTCGTCACGGACTTGTTGCACGGCAGTCTCGAGGGCGATTGAACGCGGCGGGATAAGGTAGAGCGTCACCGTGCGTCGTCCATCGACCCGGCGGATGTCCGCGGCATCGACGGTTTCCACGATCTCTGCCAGCGAGCTCAGCGGGATGACGGTACCCTGGGGCGTGTAAATCGGGAGCGTTTCGAGATTGTCGAGACTCTGAGCGTTGCCGGCATCGCTGAAGAGGAAGATGTCGATCTTGTCGTCGCCGGTGTAGAACTCGTCCACGAAAGCCCCGTCCGTGAGGGCGGCCGCGGCGAAGCCGAAGTTGCGGGCTTCGAAACCGAGTTGTTCGAGACGTTCCCATCTCGGGCGGATCTCCAGAAGGGGTTGGGCGAGGACGAGCGATCCCGGATCGGAATCGATCTGGGCGTCCTCGATAAGCGCCTCCGCCTTCGAAAGAATGATGCGTGCGGTCTCATAGATTGCCGGCAGGTCTGGTCCGCTGATATCGAGTGCGACGGCACGAGTGCCGCCATCGTTGCTCGAGATGATAGATCCGCGCGAGGAGAAGGCGCGCATACCCGGGTAGGAGCGGTAAATCGTGTTGATCTTTTCGATGTATTCGTCGATGTGATCGAAATCCTTTGTCACGGCGATGGTAAAGACCCTGTCCGGCCGGACGATGATGTCGACCCGGTCGAGCGCCGGAATATCAGTCTCACCGCGATCGAAAGCCTCCGGTTCCTCATCGAGCGCGGGGAGAAGCTGTGCTTCGATCTCCCTCGCGATTCGGTCCATCTCGCTGAGAGTATATCCTGGAGGAGCGTTCATGGCGGAGAAGGCTTTCGCCTCTTCGCCCTCGGGGAGGTACTCGGCCGACGGCACCAGCCAAATGAAGACCGAGACGATCGCGGCAAGGGAGAGCCCCAAGAAGGCAGGGCGTCCGAGGGGAGACTCGACGAGACGGTTGATCAGTCGAAGAAGGCGTGGATTCTTTGATTTTTGGCGTTTGGAATCTGGATGAGAAGGCTGCTTCCTCTCCGGCAGGTTCGCCGAGGCCACGGGGACTACCACGACGGCGACAAGCATCGACGCGATGATGGACGCAGAAATGGCGATGCCGATGTCTGAGAAGAGTTGTCCCGCTTCCTCTTTGATGAAGAGGACGGGAAGAAAGACGAGAACCGTTGTCATCGTGCCTGAGAGAATTGCCGCCCAGACATTGCGCACCCCGTCGCGGGCCGCTTCGAAGCGGTTTTTCCCTGATTGCCGTTCCTGCGCGATGCTCTCGAGGACGACGATTGTGTTGTCGATCGTCATCCCGATGGCGAAGGCGATTCCGGCGAGCGAAATCACGTTGATCGTGCGGCCTAGCAAGAGGAGGCCGATGAAACCCGCGACGATACAGATGGGCATTCCGAGAATCCCAACGAGAGTGGCTGATGCGGACCGAAGAAAGAGGAACATCACGAACGCGGCGAGGGTGGCGCCGATGAGAATATTCTGAACGACGTTGGCGACGGAGTCTTCGACGTAGCTGACATCCTCGCTACTGAGCGACATCTCGAGGCCAGCCGGGGCGAGGACATCCTCATTGAGCTGCGCGACCAGCGGGAGCATCTTGTTCTTGATCTCGATCACATTGGAGCCGGTCTGGCGGACGACGCTGACCCAGATGTTGGGTTTGCCGTTGGAATAGTTTATTCGACTCAACTCCGCGTGATCCAGTGTGACAGTCGCGAGGTCGCGAAGCTTGACGATGACGTCGCCGCGTCGGACCACGATGAGGTCGCGGATGTCCTCGAGATCATCGAATCTTCCCACTGTCCGAATCAGGTAGCGTCGTTTTCCGCTGTCGAGGTCACCCGCAGAAACGTCGGTGTTGCGCTCTCGGATCGCGTCGCGCACCGCGGCGAGGGATAGATCGCGTTCCGCCAACCGGGCGGGATCGACTTCGATACGGATTTGTCTGGGCGCCCCCCCACTCAGTCTGACGCGGGATACGCCTTCGACCCGCTCCATCGGCGGGCGAACTTCATCGTCGATGAAGTCGCGCATCATCTCGAGGTCGATATTCTTCGGATTACCTGGCAGCGGAACCGTTCGAAAGTAGAGAAACGGATTGTAGGAGAAGGAGTCGGTTCGGATGACCGGCTCATCTACGTTTTCGGGATAGGAAGGCACCTGGCTGAGGGCGTTGTTGACCTCGATGAGGGCCTCCTGGGTGTCGATCCCATACGGAAACTCTAGTTCGACTTCGGCGCGACCCGTGGTGGCCACTGACGTCATTCGCTGGAGGTTGGGCAATGTGCGCAGAAAAATCTCCTGTTCGATGAGGATTTCCTTTTCTACATCCTGGGGCGTTGCGTTGGGCCAAGCGGTCTCGACCGAGATAACCCGGGTCTCGAGATCGGGAATCATCTGAACGGGCACCCGTGTCGCGGCAACGATCCCCAGGAGGAGCGTCATTGCGACGACGACCGCGACCAAGGTACCTCGTTGGAGTAGAGACTCGATCACGGCGGAATCAGAGCGAATCGTGCGTTGTTTCGGCGGTTCGCACCGTCGCTTCTACTTCGTCTTCCTCGGAGAGCCCTTCGTTCCCGCGAACCACGACTTGTTCTCCGCCCGTCAATCCGTTGATTACCTCGATGGTTTCTCCGAGGCTACCGGTCGTCGTGACCGAGACGGAGCGCGCCACCTGCCGACCCTCTTCCTCATGGACTGTCCAAACCGTGGCGTTGCCATCGGGATGGCGAGTCACGGCGTCGCGAGGGATTGAGACATTCTGGGGCCGGGCGGGCCGGACTTGCAACAGGGCAGTCCCGGACATTCCGGGCGAGGCCAGTGAGTCGGGATCGTCGAAGGCGAGCCGGGTGAGAAAGGTTCGTGAGACCGGGTCCTTAACCGGGACGACGACATCGATCTTCGCGCTGAGTTCATGCTCCGGGAAGGGATCGAGAACCACGGTGGCTTCCTCTACATTTCGAATCGCAGCGAGGAACTCCTGCGCCACCTGGAGTTCGAACCAAAGGAAGTTTGTCTCGACGAGATCGAAAACGGTCGTGCCCGTTTCGACCCATTCGCCGGCCTCCGCGGCTTTTCGCGCGATCGAGCCGTCGAAAGGGGCGACGAGGCGATGGCGAGTGATGCGCTCAAGTTGTTGGACTTCGCGCACCTCGAGTGCTTTCAGCTCGGCGGCCCGGATTTGGGCGGTCGCCTCCAGCGAGGCTGCTTCTGATTTCGCGAAGGCGCCGCTATCGGTGAGTCCCAGCACCTCCTTTTGTTTGCGCTCGGCATCGCGGAGTTGGACGCGAGCGACCTCTATCTCGGCGCGGATCAGGTCCAGCTCGATCTCGGCGAACCGAGTATCAAGGGTGAGGAGAACCTCTCCCTTTTTCACCTTGCTTCCCGCATCGACCATCACCTCTTCGATGAGACCATCCGCCCGGCTGGAGAGTCCTGAGAACCGACGTGAAACGACAGTGCCGGTGAGTTCGATCTCGGTCAGAAGCGATTCGCTTCGGATTGCGGTGACCGTTTCGACAGGAATCGACGCTTTCTCTTCCTCGGAAGAAAAAAGGGGTTGGATCGCGAAAAGCGCGACGATCAGTTGGAGGAAAGCTTTCAATGGGTGAAGGAACTCCAGAGGACCTGATTATTCAAGCTCCGCGAAGGTCAAACCTGACGTCTGGGGCATCTTTCCCCGGGCGGGGCCGGTGGCGAGGGTCTCGCGCAGAGGAGGGGAGATGCAGGGGCATGCGATCAGCAGAGAGGAGAAGACCTTTGATTGGAGAAAGTGGGTCGTGGTGAGAGAGATTCATGGGGGCGCCCCGGCGTTTTAATGGATTCCGTTTTCGCCGGCGATCCGGCGCGAGTGAATGGCCGGGGGGGGATGAACTCTACTTGGGCCAGAAGTCAGAGGGCGACCGGGCGGTTTCGAGATACTCTTCGATTCGTTGGATGACAAGGGGATGGTTGGCGGCGATGTCGTTTTCTTCCCGGGGATCTTTCGTGATCTCGAAGAGTTGGAGTGGATATCCACGCTTCGCGCGAATGGCTTTGAAGTCCTGATACCGGACGGCTTGTTGAAAACCGCGTTCAAAGAATTCCCAGTAGAGGAATTCGTGGCCGGATTGATCCTGGCCAAGCAATGCGGGAAGAACAGAAATGCCGTCGATGCCGGCGGGTGGATCGATCCCGGCGAGGGCGGCGGCGGTGGGCAGGAAGTCCCAGAACGCCCAGACGAAGTCGCTGGTGGTATTCGCGGGGATCCGGCCCGGCCAGCGTGCGATCATGGGAACGCGAATGCCGCCGTCGGTGAGGTCGCGTTTCCAGCCGCGGAAGGGACCGGGGCTCTGCAGGATCGTCTCGTATTCATCGATCAGTTTGGCGCGGCGGAAGTAGGTGATCTCAGCGCCGTTGTCGCTGGTGAAGAAGACGACAGTGTTTTCGTCGATGCCGAGTTCGTTTAGGAGCGCCAGGATTTTTCCGACATCGGCGTCGAGCCGGGTCACCATGGCGGCATAGTTCTTTACGTCCTGAGGCCAGGGCTTTTCGGTGTAGGGGCCATCGGAGGGAATTTCGTAGCGACCGTGCGGAATGGTGTAAGCGGCGTAAAGGAAGAAGGGTCCGTCACGATTCTCGCGAATGAAATCGAGCGCGAAGTCGGTGAATTGATCGTGGATCCATTCGCCTTGATGTCCCCCGAGATTGCCGTCGAGAGAGAGCATGGAGTCATTTTCCCAGATGTATTCCGGATAGAACCCGTGGGCATGGCGTTGGTTGAGAAAGCCGAACCAATCGTCGAATCCCTGCCGGGTGGGTGTACCGGTGGTTTCGGCTTCGCCGAGGCCCCACTTGCCAAATGCACCGGTGGCGTAACCGGCTTCCTGAAGCACTTCCGCGACGGTGAGGTCTTCGTCGAGCAGGGGCACGAGGACGCGTTCCCGATCGGGACCGGTATAGCCGACGTTCCCGCGCACGCGCGCATGACCGGTGTGTTTTCCGGTCATGAGGACGCAGCGGGTGGGTGCGCAAACGGTGCTGCCGGCGTAGCACTGGGTGAAGCGTGTCCCTTCCGTGGCCATGCGATCGAGGTGCGGGGTTTTGATTTCCTTTTGGCCGTAGCAACCGAGGTCTCCATAACCGAGGTCGTCTGCCATGATGAAGATGATGTTCGGGAAACGTGACGTTTCATCCAATTTCTTGGCGGCGGTGGATGGGGTGGAGCAAATCAGTGGTCCGCCGAGCACGATCGCGATGATCAGGCCGAGAGAAAGGACTCCTCTTTTGATTTCTGGCTTCATTTTCCGGAGCAATGCAGTCTAGCGTTCAGGAGCATCTTCGCGAAGGTGAAACGCACGGCCGGTGGCGAGAAGGGCATCCCAGCGGGCGCGGAGTTCCTTCGCCATCTTGGCGGCGACTTCGGGGAATTCGGATTGGCGGTCGTGTATTTCGCCAGGGTCAGCCGTGAGATCGTAAAGGGCGCTCTCGCCGCCAGGCAGGGCGTGGTATTTGAAGCGGGGTCCGCGCAGGACGAGGTGGTGGTCTTCGAAGTTTCTCGTTTCGCCTTCGGCGAGTTCGCGGGCGGACCCTGTTCCTGAAATGGCGATGCGCAGGAGGTCGGGGCGTTCGAACTTTGCGGCGGGGTCTTCGAGGGCTGGTCGGAGACTGACGCCGGCGAAGGGATGGTGCTCGACGGAGGCGGGGTCGATGCCGCTCAAGTCGAGGAGGGTGGGGAGGATGTCTTCGGCGCCTCCGAGTTGGGGACGCTTGCCGGGAGTGATCACGCCGGGCCATTTGATGAGGCAAGGGACGCGTATGCCGTTTTCCCAGGCCCAGGCCTTCGCGCCGGACAGGCCGTGGTGGTTGCGGATTTTCCAGTCGCTCTCCGTCCATTCCGTGCGGCTGCCGTCTTTCGCGGTGGCCTTGGTGCTCATGCCGTTGTCGCTGACGAAGACGACGATGGTGTCTTCTTCCTCGCTGTTCGCGCGAAGTCCCTCGAGAAGGCGTCCGATGGCGGTGTCCATCTGGGTGATGCTGCCATAGCAGAGAGCGATTTCGTGGGAGAGGCCGGCATCGAGATAAGGCTGGGCGAAAGATTCATCGAGGACGAAGGGGAGGTGGGGAATGACGTAGGCGGCGATTGCGAGCTTGGGTAAATCCGTGTTGGCTTTCCAGAAATCCAGGATGAGGTCGGTCATGATGTCGCAGGTCCAGCCCTCGGGCTCGATGGTATCGCCGCGATTGTGCAGGCGTGGGTTGCGGTGTTGGTAGCCGCTGACGAAATAACCCTGGTCCCAGCCCCGCTCCCAGGGAGTTGTATAGGGAGGGCGGCCCATGTCGCGCTTGCCGGCGTAGAAGGTCGCGTAGCCCGCTTTTTTGAACCATGCCGGCATGAGCGCTTCATCGGGATGGAGGTTGTCGCGTTTCGGCACTCCCCAGACGCCGGTCGACAGGTGCTCGCGGCCGGTGAGGAAGGCGGCGCGAGACGGTGAGCAGGCGGCGGCGACGACGAAATTCTCGAAGACGGCTGATTCAGCGGCGAGCTGGTCGAGGACGGGGGTTTGGATGGCAGGGTTACCGGTGAAACCGAAATCGCTGTAACCCTGATCGTCGGAGATGATGAAGAGGATGTTGGGCTTCCGCTCGGCGTTCGCGGGGTCGGAGGAAACGAAGAACAACACCCAGGCGGCAATGATCGCGGAAGCGAGTCTCGATAGGGGGAGTGCCATGTGAGACAGGGCGTGGGTTATTGCTTCAGCTTGATGTTTCGCCAGTGGACCTTTTTGCCGATCTTGTCCTTGTTCTTTCCGATGCCATGCAATTGGAGGGCGATGTATCCGTTGGCCGTGAGATCGTCTGTCACATCGGCCGTTTGAACTCCGTTGAGCCAGATTTGGAAGCGACCGTCGGTGGCGATGATGCGGAAATGGTTCCAGTCATTCTGTTTGAAGGTGCCTTCGGGCGCCTTGGCTTCGTCGGGTGAGTGTAGAAAGCCGCGGCCGCCTTCCTCGTATAGCGTGCCTGTCCAGGCACGCTCGCTGGGATCAATTTCGACCTGGTAGCCCCAAAAGCGATCTTTCTCCCAGACCTTCTCGAGAATGTCTTTGCTGCCATCCTCTTTGAATTTTCCTCCCCAGCGCATGGTGGTGGTTTCCTCGGGGTAAGTGTTGCTGCGGATTTGGATGCCGGAATTCAGGAGGGGGTCCACCTTGAATTCCAGCTCGAGCTCAAAGTCATCGTATTTCTCATTGGTGGCGAGGAAGCTGTTGGGCAGCCCGGGGGCTGCTTCACCGACAATTGTGCCATCTTCCACATAGAAATTTCCACCGCCAAAATTCTGCCAGCCTTCGAGAGTACTGCCATCGAAGAGATCGACCGGCTGACTGGTCTGGCTGGTGGCATCTTCGGCGGGAGGGGAGCAGGCGGAAACGAATACTAGTGGGAGGATCAGGATGGGAGTCAGTAGTTTCACGGTAGATTTGTGGTGTTTGAGTTGAGGCTTTACTAGAAGGGATAATTCGAACCGTTACAAGTCACTTGGAAGACCCGGCTTTTGCTTAATTATATCGACCGCCCAGAAGATCCTCCCTCGACAAGATACCCTCACCGATGGCAGCGAAGACGACCACAGCGCACCAACTCAGCGCAGCGCCTGGACGGTGCAACTGTGTATTTAACCGCAGTCTCATGACTCAGAACGGAGAGAATCTTGTCGCTTTCGAGCCCTTTGAGTCGACTCATCTTGTAAGGGGGGCGCCCATGCAACCATAAAGATAAAGGCGACCATATTTGCCTCGTGGTTTCAGGATGTTTGAGGGCCGGAAACGTCACAATGGTTGAAGTCCTGCCTTGGTTGTATATGATCGATCGTCCAGCTAGGAAGTCGAACCCTTGTCGATGGCAACCTGGTTCATTCAAAAACGTTTCGATTTCGTCAATCCCATGAGCAATTCTTCCGCAAGTGACTCTTCAACTATCGCGCCATTCTGCAGTTACGCTCTTCGAAACGAGCCTCCTACTGCAAACAAGGATGTGATCCGTTGGGTCAATCGAATCGCCAAGCTTCTCACCCCGGATCGCGTTCACTGGGTTGATGGATCCGATGGGGAAGCAGCGGCTCTTTTTGACATGATGGTCGAGCGAGGAGATTGCGTTCGTCTCAACGAAGAGAAGCGTCCGAACAGTTTTCTCTTTCGTTCAGACCCCCGTGATGTAGCGCGGGTCGAGAGCCGCACCTTCATTTGTTCTGTATCAGAGGACGACGCGGGGCCGACCAACAATTGGATGCCACCGGAGGAAATGAAGGCCAAGATCAATACTCTCTCCAAGGGCGCGATGAAAGGGCGAACGCTTTATGTGATTCCGTTCAGCATGGGCCCGGTGGGTTCACCCATTTCGAAAATTGGCATCGAGCTATCCGACTCTCCATACGTAGTCGTCAACATGCGGCTTATGACACGGGTGACGCCGAAAATATGGGATGTTCTCGGTGAAAGTCGCGACTATGTCCGTTGTGTGCATTCTGTCGGTTGTCCGATTGAGGGCCCGGAGGACGACGTCGCCTGGCCCTGCAAACCTGAGAACACGTATATTGCGCATTTCCCTGAGGAGAAAACCATTCTTAGTTTTGGTTCCGGATATGGCGGAAACGCGTTGCTTGGCAAAAAGTGTTTTGCCCTGCGGATTGCCAGCACGATTGGCCGCAATGAGAACTGGATGGCTGAGCACATGCTGATTCTTGGCGTAAAGAACCCGCAAGGTGAGAAAACGTATGTGACGGCGGCATTTCCCAGTGCCTGTGGGAAGACAAACTTTGCGATGATGGTTCCTCCTAAAGCGTTCTCTGATCAGGGTTGGGAAGTCACTTGCGTGGGAGACGACATTGCTTGGATCAAGCCGGACGAAGAGGGCAAGAAATTGCGGGCGATTAATCCGGAGGCCGGTTTTTTCGGCGTCGCTCCCGGCACGGGCGCCGAGACGAACCCGGTGGCGATGGCCTGCTGTTCTCGCGACACGATATTCACCAATGTTGCCATGACTGACGACGGCGATGTTTGGTGGGAAGGTATGACCGCCGACACCCCGGATCATCTCATCGATTGGAAAGGGAACGATTGGACGCCCGGGACCGTTGATGGCGATGGGCAAGTGATTCCTTCGAGCCATCCCAATGCCCGCTTCACTGCTCCGGCACGCAACTGTCCGATCATCGACGAAGCTTGGGAAGACCCTGCCGGGGTCGAGGTGGGGGCGATGATCTTTGGCGGCCGTCGTATGACCACGATTCCGCTCGTCTTCCAAAGTTTCAATTGGCAACACGGTGTCTATCTCGGCGCGACCGTGGGGTCCGAGCAGACCGCTGCTGCAGAAGGCCAGGTTGGAGCGATGCGTCGCGATCCTTTTGCCATGCTTCCCTTCTGCGGGTATCACATGGGTGATTATTTTCGTCACTGGCTGAAGATGGGCAAGACCATCTCCCAGCCGCCTCGCGTGTTTCATGTCAATTGGTTTCGCAAAGACGAGGCCGGCAACTTTCTGTGGCCAGGCTTTGGCGAGAACATGCGTGTGCTTGCTTGGATTGTCGAACGAGTGGTTGGCGCTGGTCACGCTCGCGAAACGCCAATTGGCTGGATGCCCCATTATGAAGACCTTGATTGGGACGGGCTCGACTTTTCTTACGAGCAATGGCAGGAACTCATGGCCATCGACAGTGAGAAGCTCCTGTCTCAGACCCTTGGTCACGACGAGCTTTTTCTCAAGTTGTGGGACCGAATCCCGAAGGAGCTTCTTTGGCAGCGAGATTTGCTCGTGAGTCGATATTGAGAATAGAACCGATCAATTTTGCACGGCTTCGTGTTGCATGTTTGCGTTGAAATGGGTGCTGACAACTGGATGATTTGGCGGATATTGCCTGCTTTGACCTTGCGATAGGATTATGAAGCCACCCACCACCAATGCCGCTAGCGAGAGTACTTCCGGCGTGTCCTCGACAGAGGCTCTTGAGATCAAGGATGCCCGACTCATTTTTAATGCGGTTTGGGAGCAGCTTGAGGAGGAATATGGGCACGAGCAGCTGAGATTTCCCAAGGAGATTATTTTGCTGGGCGGGGCTCCGGGGGCGGGGAAGGGGACCAACACCGGATTTATCATGGAGGCACGTGGATTCACCTGCCCCCCGATCGTGGTCAGTTCACTTTTGAACACCCCGGAGATGAAGGCGCTCATTGATCAAGGGCGCATGGTGGGTGATCGCGAGGTGGTAAGTTTGCTTTTTAAAGAAACGCTGAAAGAAGATTACCGCGACGGCGCCATTCTTGACGGGTTTCCGCGAACCAAGGTTCAAGTCGAGTGTTTGCGGTTGCTTGTGGCGAAGATCAATGAGCTTCATCGTGAGTTTCATGATACGCCGCTTGCGGGTCATTTTCGGAAGCCCACGATTCATGCGATGGTTTTATTCGTCGAGGAATCGACCAGTATTGAGCGGCAATTGAAGCGTGGCCGGGAAGTGGAAGCGCGCAACAAAAAGGTTAAGGAGACTGGTGTCGGTGAATTGCGGG
>JBCCIR010000050.1:0-32519 GCA_039028175.1 Verrucomicrobiota bacterium | reverse complement strand
TGGGCCCCGGCCTCGCCGTCGGCAGCACCGGCTTCGGCCTCGATTTCGATCTCGACGGTCACTACACCGGCAATTTCTTCGACAACATCGCCAACGACAACAAAGGAGACGGCATCGAGTTCGACGTCGGCTCTTTCGTCACCGATTTGGCAGGGATTCAACGCGGCGTCGGCGATTTCGTCGGCAATTTCTACTGGAACCAGGCGCATCGCAACGGCGTGAGACGATTCGATACCGGCGACGGCGGCGACGGCCTTCTGGACGGCGGCAGCGGCATCGGAATGGATATCGATATCGATGGAAATTTCATCGGCGACTTCGCGATGAATCACGCCACGTATAACGCCACCGACGGCGTCGAATTCGACGTCGGCCATTCCGTGTTCGACTCCAATGCCAACCAAAATATCGGGATCGGGGGTGATTTCCGCGGCCATATCTACGCCAATCAGTTCAACAACAACGGCTCCATCCGCCTCGATCCCGATCCCAACAACCTTGCTGGCCCACCCCTCGTCGACGGCGCCAACGGCATCGGCTTCGACTTCCGCGCCCAAGCAAACATGTATGGCAACATCTACGACAACATCGCCAACGACAACTTTGACGATGGCATGGAAATCGACATCGGTTCCTCTGGCATTTTCGATCTCGGCCCCAATATCTCGACTAGCCGCGGCGATTTCATCGGTAACATCACCTGGAACCAAACTCACCGTAACGGCACCGTAACCTTCGACAACGAAGGATTCCCCGACACCAATCCTCCCATCCCGCCCGATAGCCTCGCGAACGGCTCCATCGGCAAAGGGGCCGACATCAATATCCGCGGCAACATGACCGGTGATATCTTTATGAACTTTGCCGACGACAATGCCAATGACGGCTGGGAGTTTGACGTCGGCTCCACCATCATAGACCAGAACCTCAACGAAACCATCGGGGTTCAAGGCAATCTGCGCGGAGATATCTACGCCAACCAGTTCTCCAACAACGGCACCCTCTTCTACGATCCCGATCCCAACAATCCCAATGGCCCGCCCCTCGTCGAGGGCGGCTCAGGCGACGGTCTCGACCTCGATGTCGAAGCCAACATGCTCGGCAACATCTTCGACAATATCTTCAACGACAATGTCGATGACGGTATGGAAGCCGATATCGGCAACTCATCAGTCTACAATCCAGTCACCAACGCCACTTCCGGTCGCGGTGACTTCATCGGCGATATCTACTGGAATCAAACCCACCGCAACGGACGCGTGGTCTACGAAACTATATCGAACGTCATCCCCTTCGACGATTCCCCCGTTCCCACTCCGAGTGGCCTCGTATCCTTTGACTCCGGTGAAGGCATCGATTTTGATGGCGACGGTAATTTCATCGGCAACGTCTACCAAAATTACGCGAGCAACAATGCCGACGACGGTATCGAACTCGAAGTCGGCACGACCATTCTTGACCGGGATGTCATCACCCCCGGCTTTGGCGACTTCAGCTCCCCCGTCGGAGCCGTCGGTGACTTCAACGGCAATATCTGGGGCAACATCACCAATAACAACGGCAAAGGCCCCGCCGAAGCCGTCGATCCAAATGACGCCAACCAAATCATTATCGTCGACTCCGGCTTCGGCGACGGTTTGGAAATCAATGTCCGCAACAATTTCGTCGGCGACATCTTCGACAATATCGCCAACAACAACGCCGACGATGGACTCGAAATCGACATCGGTGACGTAATCGTAAACGAAGCCGGAATCGTGTCCGCCGTTGGGAACTTCACCGGCGATATCTACTGGAATCAAACCCATGGCAACGGTACCGAAATCTTCGATCCCATCTCGGGCGACCTCGTAACCAACGACGTCGATATCGATCCCACCGCAGATCCCAACGGCGATCTTGGCTACGGAATCGAAGGTCGCTTCCGAAATAACTTCACCGGCAACATCTCCAAAAACTACGCCGATGAAAACGCCTATGACGGCCACAATCTCATCTTCGGGCACCAACTAACCGACGCGAATGACAATGACAACGTCGTCGGCGTCGCCGGTACATTCACCGGCAACTACGAATACAACTCGACCAACACCAACGGTCAAAGCGGTGCCTACCTCTTCGTCCATGACACCATGCAGGGCCATATCATCCACAACACCGCGAATAATAATCTCGATCAAGACGGTATCTTTATCGATATCGGCACGCTCATCGGCAACGTCGGATGGAACACAACCAATGGAAACGATGCCGGCGGCTTTGACGGCTTTATCAACCGCCACGATGTCGGTGGCGGAATGACCGGCCACTTCCTCTATAATACCGCCAACGATAACGGCAACCAGGGCTTCGATCCGGATTTCTTCAACGATTCAAACCAGATCGGCGACTGGCGCTACAACACCGCCGCAAGAAATGGTAACCAAGGCTTCGATACCGATTGGCGTGGCACCGGCGGGCAGGTCGGCGACTGGATCGGAAACCTCGCCTATTTGAACGAATCGCAAGGCTTCGATCCCGACTGGCTCGACACCGGCAGCCAAACCGGCGATTGGATCGACAACCGCGCCATCATGAACGATTCCCAGGGCTTCGATCCCGACTGGCTCGACGGCGGCAGCCACAACGGAAATTGGACAAACAACTACGCCTACGGCAATCGCACTCAAGGCTTCGATATCGACATCAATGATGGTGGCAACTTCAACGGAAACTGGACCGGTAATGTCGCAGAAATGAATGGAGTGAATTTCGGATCCGAGGGCATTGATGTTCGAATCGAAGACGGCTTCTTCAACGGCAGCTTTACCGGCAACCATTCCCAAGATAGCGGCGGCATCGGTATCGAATTGGACGCCAACGATGTCCGCAACGGTAGCTTCACCGGCAACACCTCCACCGGCAACGGCGGCGCCGGTTTCGTCGACGATGTCGGCGCCAACGGCGGCAACGTCATCCAAGGCGGAAACACCTCCACCGGAAATACCGGCGGCGACTTCATCCACAACGGCGCCTTCCCCGTCTTCCAACCCTGATCGGCCTCTCCCGACCCCGACCAATTCCTCGAAGATCGTCCAAATCGCCCAATTCTGGGGGGATCCCCGCCAATTTAGCCTTGCGATCCGACCCTTGAATTCATAAGAAGTGAATTGAATCAGGGACCGCACGGCCACCCCCCCTGGCCAGGCGCATCCCCCAAAACTCAGCACATAACCCGCTCCAGCGCGCGTCCTTCCGCTCCCGGCGATACCACCGCCCGTATCCTTCATTTTCTATCCG
Source organism: Verrucomicrobiota bacterium (assembly GCA_039028175.1). Lineage (GTDB taxonomy): Bacteria > Verrucomicrobiota > Verrucomicrobiia > Verrucomicrobiales > DEV007 > JBCDBW01. The sequence continues at coordinate 29,240 of JBCCIR010000050.1, read as the reverse complement.
TTACGACTCCAAATCCATGAACAAATCGACTCCACTCCACTGCCTCGCCGCTCTCTTTTTGCTTCTGCCCCTCGCAAGCACCCAGGCTGGCGAATACATACACACCGAATCCGTCCCCTACACGCAGGAAATCCCCTGGGGCATCACCGGCTCCGCCGGCGGCACCTCCGATGACTTCTACGGCGGCGTCGAACTCCTATACCCCCTCTGGTTCGACGGCGATACCCTCCTCTTCCTATACCCCGAAGTCGAAATCGCCGATCGCGATCGCCAGGCCTACGCCCTCGGCCTCGGCCTGCGCCACTTCTTCGAAGAATGGAACGCCATCGCCGGCATCAGCGCCTTCTGGGATATCACCTCCTCGACTTACGACAACACCTACAACGGCTTCGGCCTCTCCGGGGAAATCCTCACCAAGTGGATCGACGCCCGACTCAACTGGTATCTCAACTCAAACGACCAGAACCTCATCGACTCCCAAACCCAGAACTCCTCCTTCTCCTCATCCTCCACGTCCACCTCCTTCGGCTCCCCCTTCGCCCAAGGCAACCAGATCCTTCAACCCTCCACCACCACCACCACCACCCGCACCACCGACGTCTCCCAAACCTTCGAACGCTTCGAAGCCGCCATGGACGGTCTCGACGTCGAAGCCGGCTTCCAAGTCCCCTACTTCAAAGAACTCACCGCCGGCATGGAACTGCGCTTCTTCGCCGGATACTACACTTACGACAACCCCTTCGGCGACGACATCGAAGGCTTCAAAGCACGCGGTGAACTCCGCGTCACCGAATGGCTCACCGGCGATATCGCCTACTACGAAGACGAAGAACTCTTCGGCGGAAACGTATACGGCGGCGCCCGCATCCACTTCCCCTTGGGTAAAATCGAACGCCCCGTCCACGTCGGCGGTGGATACACCCCCGCCTCCCACGCCCCCGCCTCTTACGGCAAAGGCGGCATCGGCAAAGCCCCCGTCACCTTCGGCAAAACCATCGCCGCACCCACTCCCGAACCTCCCGACAACATCGCCCACCGCCTGACCGAAAACATCATCCGCACCCCACGCATCATCACCGCCGACAGCGGATACATCGAAAACGAAGAAAAACGAAAAGAATCCACCTCCACCACCCGCAAATCCTCCAGCTCCACGAAAGTCGTCCTCGACGACGTCGTCTTCGTCAACAACGGCCCCGCCACCGATGAAGGCGTCGCCGAAGGATCAAAAAAGAAAGCCGTTAAAAAAGGCGATCCTCTTCCTCCCGCTCGCGGCACCGCGGAAAATCCCGCTTACTTCGTTCAAGAAGGCGTCGATATCGCCGAAAACAAAGTCAACATGGGCTGGGAAGGCAACGTCTTCGTCCAGGGCGGTGGCCCCGACTACTTCGAAGACGTCAACCTGCCCACTTCCATGAACCTATACGGCCAAGTCCCCGCTTACGGCGGCTACACCTTCGGCGGCCCCGTCAAACCCGTCATCGACGGCGGTATCAGCGGAGGTAACTTCGAATACGCCACCATCAATGCCTTCACCATCAATGGCGGCCGTCGCACCCTCGATCCCATCCTCAATGACGGCCTCGGCGACGGCATCTACCTCGAAAACGTCCCATGGATCAAGATCACAAACAACATGATCAATGACGCCGGTGACAACGCCAACCACGACGGCGCCGACGGCATCCACGCCGAACTCAACAACGGTCAGGACCTCACTGCGTGGATCGAAGGAAATATGGTTTTCCGATCTCGCGAACACGGTATCACCATGAACGTTTTCAATGGAGGCAATGCTAGTGCCCACGTGATCGGGAATACCTCCAACAACAATGGCCAAAGCGGATTTGGTAATGGCCTATTTGTTTCCGCCGACGGCGGCTCAGTTTTCCTTGATGCGGAAGATTCAAATTTCATCAGCAATGCCACCCGCGGAATCGACGTCACCGCACTCAACGGAATCGCTGGAAATAGCTCCCCCGCCACCCTTAAAAACGTCCACGCTAACTTCAACGGCACCGACGGCGCCTCTTTCGTCACCCAAACCGGGAACGTCGAACTCGCCGTCTACGACAGCGCGTTCAACAACAACGGCTTCGGCCTAAACCAAGTCTTCGTCGAAGGCGATGAAGCCCCCGAACAAATCGTCTTCAACGGCGACGGCCTCCGCATCGAAGCCAACAACGGCTCGATCCTCTTCGACGCCGACAACACCGAGTTCAATTCCAACTACGACCAAGGACTCATCCTCATCGCAAACCAAAATATCTCCGGGAACAACTCCCCCGTCGTCCTCAACTACGTGGACGCCAGCTTCAATGGCACCAATGGCGCGGCGTTCAACGCCAACAACGGCAACCTCGAACTCGTCGCCAATAATAGCCAATTCGATAACAACGGCCAACAGGGCTTCCAAGGAAGTGGCCTCGTCGGCTCCGCCCCGAACGGCACCATCCGCTTCGACGCCGATTGGACCACCTTCAATAACAACCTCGACCGCGGCCTCGACCTCGCCGCAGGGTTCGGCATTTCCGGAAACAATTCCCCCGCCCACCTCGTCGGTGTAAATGCCAACTTCAACGGGCAGGATGGCGCTACCTTCAATACCCAAAACGGTAACATCGCCCTCTACTCCCGGGACAGCACCTTCAATAACAACGGCTTCGGCATCGACTTTATCGAAACCGGCGATGGCGATGAAGCCCCCGAACAAGTCTTCTTCGACGGCGATGGCCTCCGCGCGGAAGCTGCCAACGGCTCGATCTTCTTCGATGCGACCAATACCAACTTTAACTCCAACGCCGATCAGGGACTCATCCTCATCGCAAATCAAAGCATCATAGGGAACAACTCCCCGGTCATGCTCAAGAATGTCCAAGCCAATTTCAATGGCTCAAACGGCGCCGCCTTCAATCCCGCCAATGGGGAAATCGACCTCTCTATCTGGGGAAGCGAGTTCAACAACAACGGACAATTCGTCTCGGGAAGCGGCCTCTTCGTCAACGCCCCAAACGCGACCTCCGTCACCGTGGCCGCGGACAACAGCGACTTTAACAGCAACGGCTTCGGGTTCGGTTCCCGGGGCATCTTTATCCAAAATGGCGGCGGTGGACTCACCGACCTCGATCTCCACTACGTCAATGCCAACTTCAATGGCGAGCAAGGTGTCTTCGTCCTCGTCCAGAATACCGCCGCAAATATCGACGCCGATATTCACAACAGCAACTTCAACCAGAACCAACAACGCGGCCTCCACTTCCAGACACAACCCGGAGGGGATATCGATCTCCTGCTCAAGCATGTCAATGCCACGGGTAACGTAAACAACGGCGGTATCTTCGCCATCACCGAAGGGACCGGCGGCTCCATCGACGTCCGAGCCTACGACCTCAACATCGACAACAACGGAAACCACGGCCTCCAGGCTCTCGTCAATGGCGCCGGTAATGTGCATACCCTCGACGCTTTCTTCGAAGGAGTCCGGGCCAGCGACAATCAAAACGAGGGCATTTTCCTCCAAAATAATTCCGACGGCGGTATCGACGCCGAAGGTTGGAACATCATCGCCAATAACTCCGGCTTCCACGGCATCTTCATCCAAAAAAATGGCGGGGTTCCCGGTAGTCTCGTGGCCGACTTTGGACAGATCACCACCAACGACAGCCAGGCCGAAGGCTTCTTCGTCCAAAATAACGCCGGGGGATTCACCGACGTGTCCCTCACCAATGCCACCGCCGTCGACAATGATAATTATGGCGTCTTCATCCAGCGCAACGGCCCCGTAAACGGTGTCCTTCTCGTCGATATCACTCACACCAACGCCAACAACAACGGCAATGGCGGCATCTTCATCCAAAACAACGCCGGCGGCGGTATCTTCGGGGAAATCGCTTACAACGAAACCAACGACAACGGAACCAATATCAATGGTTACGGCATCTTCGCCCAAAACAACGGCGCGGCGCCCGCTCTTATCAACTTAGACTTCCGTGAGAATTTCGCCAACCGCAATTCAGAGGGCGGAATCTTCGTCCAAAACAACGCCGGCGGCGGCATCTCAGGCGACATGTCATGGATCACCGCCAACAACAACATCAACAATAACGGCATCTTCGTCCAAAACAACGGCGCGAGCGGAAACATTGACATGGATTTCGAAGGAAACACCACAAACGGCAACGGCCAAGGCGGCACCTTCGTCCAAAACAACGCCGGCGGCGGCGGCCTCCTCACTTCCTTCCGCTACAACGAAGCCTCCGGCAACCAGAACGGAGCCGGCATCTTCGCAAACGCATCCGGCCCTTTCGTCGGCGACATAAAAGAGAACGTCGCCAATTCCAATGTTAACGGGGACGGAATCCAACTTGGCGATGCCCTCAATATGAACGGCCCCTCCTTCTTCAACGGAAATGTCTGGGGCAACACCGCCAACATGAATGGAGACGACGGCATCGACCTCTACGTCAATTTCGGCAACTGGAATGGCAACATCGATTACAACACCACCAACAATAACAACGACGAAGGTCTCCAGGTGCTCGGCGTCATCGATTTCAACGGAGATATCGTCGGTAACACCGCCAACATGAACGGCGCCAATCAAGCCGGCATCCGTATCGGCGTCGATTTCGACTTCACCGGCGATATCAAAGACAATACCGCCAATAACAACGCCAACGGAACCGGTATCCTTCTCGAGGGCGTCAACGGTTTCACCGGCGACTTCACATGGAACACCGCCAACGGCAATGGCACGAACTCCAACAGCGCCGGCATCGACCTCGATATCGACCTCGACTTCATCGGTGATATCTCCCACAACACCGCCAACAACAACGGCAACGACGGCTTCCGCAACGGGGACTCAAGCGCCGGCACCGGCATCAACAATTTCACCGGCAATATCGCCTACAACACCACAAACGGAAACGGCTCCGATGGCCAGGACTTCGTCGTCGAACTCGACTTTAACGGCGATATCCGAAACAACACCGCCAATATGAACGCCGACGATGGATTCCAAATCCTCGGCATTAACAATTTCACCGGCCACACCGTCTCCAACACCGCCAACAACAACTTCGACGATGGCTTCCGCGTCGTCGTCGACTTGTATTACCTCGGCGACTTCAGCCACAACACCGGCAATATGAATAACGGCAGCGGCGATGGCGACGGCATCAAGCTCGAAGACGTCAACACCTTCACCGGAAATGCCACCGGCAACACCGGTAACAACAACGACGGCAACGGCATTCAATCTGAAGCCAACTTCGTCACCCCGGGCTTCAACACCGGCGGCAACACCGCCACCGGCAACGGCGCCGCCAACTTCAACAACACTCCCCCCGGCTTCATCGGACCTTAGTTGGCTTTTGGCCCATCGCAGCGCCCCAAGCCTCCCGAACTTCACACCTACAATCACCGCCCCGGGCGTCAGCGCGGCGAAAGCCGCCACCGGGTCCAGCGTCACGCTGGCTGGCGGCACGAGAGCGGGTGATGGGATTCGAACCCACGACTTCAACCTTGGCAAGGTTGCGCTCTACCCCTGAGCTACACCCGCGTTCTCGTCGATATCGATCAATCGTGCCGACAAGACCCGCCGCAATCCCAGAGAGACCCGGAACTGACGGGACGCCAAACATAGAGACGCTTCCCCCTCCAATCAAGCGGATTTTCCCCGCCCTCTCGCCCCAACCCCACCGGCAGGAGCCCAGCACCGCCTGGGCGATTCCCCCTTCCAGAAAAAATCCCCCATCATGGTGCGAGCGAATGCCCGGCCGCATCGCAGCCCCTCTGCTATCCGAAGGCATTCTGGCATGGCCCGCCACAGGCGGGAACAAGCGAGGACTCCCCCTCCCAGTAGGCACCGCTCCCCACCCCTCGCCCACAAAAAGATGAGTGCAGATCAGTGCAAAACGCCGTCGCAAGAGCGACCATCAAACCAGCTAAACCCAATTCGCTTTGGCCCGCTTGTGCGGGAAAAATTAGTGGTTTAAGATTCCCCCTCTCCACGGCCCATGAACAAACTAGACGAAATCATCGCCCACAAACGCACCGAAATCGAACCGCTCCTCGAACGTTCGGAGAAACTTCGCTACGCCGCCGCCGAACGAAACGACTTCCGCTCCTTCTTCAACGCCCTCAAACGCGAACACGAAGAAGAACCCCTCTCCCTCATCGCCGAAGTCAAAAAGGCCTCCCCATCCGCCGGCGTCATCGCGGAGAATTTCGACCCCGTCACCATCGCCAAGGCATACGCCGCCGGCGGCGCCAACGCCATCTCCGTCCTCACCGACGAAAAATACTTCCAAGGCAGCCTCGCCTACCTCTCCCAAATCAAGAATGCCGTCGACATCCCCGTCCTCCGCAAAGATTTCATCATCCACGAAGTCCAAATCTACGAAGCCGTTGTCTCCGGCGCCGATGCCATCCTCCTCATTGTCGCCGCCCTCGAACAAGACCAATACCTCGCGCTCCTCGAGAAAGCCCAAACCTTCCAACTCGACGTCCTCGTCGAAGTTCACGATCGCGAAGAACTCGACCGCGCCCTCGACTCCGACGCCCAAATCATCGGCGTCAACAATCGCAACCTCAAGACCTTCGAAGTCGACCTCCAAACCACCGAAAACCTCAGCGAAGAGATCCCCAACGACTTCGTCTTCGTCTCCGAAAGCGGCATCAAAACCGCCGGCGACGCCCGCCTCGTCAAATCCTGCGGCGCCGACGCCATTCTCGTCGGCGAAACCCTCATGCGCGCCGACGACATCGAGTCCACCATCCAGGAACTGCGCTCCGCCGAATAGGCTCTGCTCGCCGAATCCCCGTCCAGCACCGCTCTTGTAGGAGCCCAATACCGCTTGGGCGATCCCCCGCTAAATCCCTCCGTTTCCTCACTCACCTCCGCGTGCCATGCCATCGCCCCGACAAACACAGGCAAACCAAACCCAGTATTAAAAAATATTTATAATAATTATTGCACCTCTCGGTTTCTCTATTATAATACTCAAAATCAACAGAATTATCAAAAGTGAGAACCTTCGCGCCCAAATCATCGCCCTTCACCCCCACCGAGCCCGAGCAAAACCCCGCCCAGGCCCCGTCGGATCAGAACGCCTTCTCCAGCTCGCCCAACGGCGCCGAGACCGATGCCAACAACGGCGCAAACAACGAAGACAAGGACACCCCAAACACACCGCGACCACCCCAAGGCTCCGCCGAAGATCGCCTCAGCACCATCCGCGAACTCCTCGTCGGCGACCAAATTAATGTCCTCAACGACCGCTTCGCCACCCTCGAAACCAGCCTCCAAGCACACTCCTCCGAACTCGTCGACCAAATCAAATCCAAGTTCGACGCCGCCTACAATCTCTACAAAGTCGAGCTCGAGGACATGGGCGAATCCGTCAAAAACCTCAAGAAAGACCACGAAGATTCCCACGCCGATATCCGTCGCATCAATGACCGTCTCGACGACATCAATAGCAAATACGACGATCTGAAATCCGATCTCTCCCGCCAAACCGGCGAGCTCTACGAAGAGATTTCCAAAAACGTGAATCAACTCACGAACGTCATCAAAGAACAATACGACGAACTCTCCAATAGCATGGTCGCCAAGACCGACCTCGCCAACCTCTTTGGAAACCTCTCTGCCGCTGCGGTCAATCCTCAGCAAGCCGAGCAGAACCAAAACAACAACAATCAACACGGCTGATCCCCGCGGCTCGATAGAGCCGCAAATCACCCCCTCAAGCCGCGCCAAATGAATGATTCGCCGGCGTTGCGGAGCTCCATCCGCACTCGCCCTCGGCTCACAAAGGCCTCCCCAAACTCTATCCCTCTCCTCTTGAAAACATGCAGCTGGTAGCCAGGAAAGCCCCTTCTTCCCCGGCAAACCGCTCTTCAAAAAAGAAAGGCGGCTCCGGCAAAAAGAAATCGGAGTCGCTCTCCAAGGAGCGCTCCCAACTCAAGGCCACCCTCGACGACGAACTCACGCCTTGGGCCCCTTTCTCCTCCGCCACCAACCCCGCACTCGCCGCTACCGGAAGAAACTCAAAATCTCTCGGTGCCGCCAATGCCATCCATCCCTCCGACGCCCAACGCAAACTCGCGGAGGCCCAATTTAAATCCACTCTCGAAAACCTCCTCGAACCAAAAGTCCGCCTGAACATCGCCGGAAAGGAGATCCACTCAACCCTCAAGGAACACGACGATTACGAGCAAAAAATCGTCTCTCTCTCCCGCGATTACCTCGGCGTCATCATCCGCCGCATCAATACCCGCATCGATCGCATCCTCGGTGCCAAATACCTCCGCATCCTTTCCGCCCGACTCTCCGGCAAATCACAACAAAAGGACGCCCTCAGACAAAACTTGCCCTTCGCCGTCCACGAATTTGCGGTCGTCCGAAGCGATGGTCTCCTCATTGCACACCTCGCCGATAAACCGGAAAACGCCAAACTGCCCGCCTTCCTGAAACAGGAAAGCCGCCGCATCGGAAGCGATTCCACGTCAAAATCTTCCCCCAACCGCTCCGCCTTCTTCTCGCGTCTCGCCACCTTCGCCCAAACCAATAGCTCGCCGACCGATCACTTCATCCTTAACACCGGCAACCGCTCAGCCCTCGTCGCCGCCGTCCAAGGCGCCCCCTCAAAGAAGTTTCGCCGCCAACTCGCCCTCACCCATCGCGCCATCGAAGACGATCTCACCTCCGAACCCTGGCTCCCCGAAGTTCCCAACCGCATCCAGGACGTCCACCTCCGTCACCTCAATCTCCTCAACGACTTCGCACGCGAACAACGTTCCGCCCCCTTCCCCTGGCTCCAATTCGCCCTCGTCTCGCTGACCACCCTCCCCCTGATCGCCGCCACTGCCGCCTTCTTCCACTACCAGTCCTGGAAGCAATACGACCAAACCCTCGCCAACACCCCAGGCTTCCAAATCATCCACTCCAGCCCCTGGTCCTCCCCCATGATCATCGCCGGACTCCGCGACCCCCTCGCCCCGGATCCCCACGCCGTCCTCCAACAAGCCGGCCTCAATCCCTCAAAAGTCCGCCTCCGCTTCACCGCCGCCCCTTCCTCCGAACCCGACTTCGTCCTCGCCCGCGCCACCCGCGCCCTCCAACCATCCGAAGGCCTCACCCTCACGCTCGATCAAAACACCCTCCGCGCCTCCGGCTCCGCCCCCCGCTCCTGGATCGACGCCGCCAAACTCAACACGCCCCTCCTCTTCCCCGGCCTCGTCTACGACGACTCCGGCGTCCTCGACTCCTCCCTCACCGCACCCGCCCTCCCCACCGATCTCGCCGAACAATTGGTCCACCAACGCGTCTTCTTCGAAGAAGGTAAAACCGATCAACCCATCCTCGCCGCCGGCCACATGACCGAGGTCTCCGAAATTATCTTCCAACTCCAAGACGAAGCACGCCGCCACCAACTCCCTCTCGAAATCAAAATCGCCGGTCGCTACTCCATCCCCGACAAACCCTTCGACATCACCCAACTCAGCAAAGCCCGCGATCGCGCCGGCCACATCCGCAACCTCCTCCTCGCCCTCCGCCCCGGCATCGACCCCGTCCACTTCCACGCCATCGCGGAACACCCCTTCGCCGAAGAAAATACCAACCTCACCCGCCTCAACCGCGCCATCGAATTCCAAGTCACCCTCGACGGCCAGGACATCTCCCCCCCTCCGCTCATCTCCGAATAACCCCGTCTCTCCCCGCCGCTCCAAACCCCAATTCTTGCGGCAACGCCGCAAGCAAGCAAAAGAGCGCTGAAGGCGCGGACTCATATCAGCCTGGGGCAACGCCCTAGGCATGGACAAAACCCCCGCTCCTCCTCCCCACGCCCGCTCGCCCCCACAATACCCATGCAAAGAAAGCCCGCCCGCGCGGCCTCAACCCCTAATCATTAATCTTCAGCTCAATATCTTTGTAATAGACCGTGCTTCCCGGATCATGCGCCTGCAACGCAATCGTCCCGCTCGATAATTTCCGCCCCCCCATGTTCGCATTCGGCCCGCCCCACCCTTCCGGCTCCGTAAACTCCACCGTCGTCTTCCCATTCACCGCGATCGTGACTGTCTTCCCCTCCACCTTGATCGAGTAATCAAACCACTCGCCATCCGTGTTCGGCGCCTCAGGCAAAACCATGTTCATCCCCCGCTTGTCCATCATCAAATACGGCTCCTCGGGCTTCTCCCCTCCCTCCATATCCACATACATGTTCATCACCGCATACAAACTACCCGTCTTCTTCGGGTCCTTGTGCGTCGCGTTCACCTGCGCTTCATACCCGTGATCCGGCCAGCCGTTCTCCTGATACTTCGTGTGAAAATACACCCCCGAATTCGCATTCGGCAGCGTCTTTACCTTCATCTTTAACTCGAAATCCGAAAAATCAGCATCCCCATCCGGCCCCACGTAATACAAGTGCGCCCGCTCCCCCGTCAATTTTAAGGTCCCATCCTCCTCAACCGAAAACGCAGCCGGATTGTCCGTGCTCGCCTTCCAACCATCCAAGGAGGTCCCGTCAAATATCGTGACCCAACCGTCCTCCCCTCGCGCACCCCCGGCCAACAAGAAACACGAACCCACCACACCCAACATCAATACAGAAAGAGTCTTCTTCATCGAACCATCAAAAATCAAATCCACCCCCCAAAGCAATGCTTTCTTCTCCCCACACCCCATCCCCCCAAATGGACAAAAAAACGTTATACGTGTAATGTTTTATTGGCCACCCCCCACCCCCCCATGAAACCCGAAACCGAAGCCTGGCTCGACTCCCTCCTCTGGCTCGCCGGCACCGCCCTCAAACCCACCCTCCCTAACCTCCTCAACGGCCCCGGCATGGACCCCATCAGCCCACGAACCGCCCGGCGCCTCGAACAAAACAACCTCGTCTCCAAACAAACCAATCCCAACGGCGATTGGGTCTACCAGCTCACCAACCACGGTGCCCTCGCCGCCCTCGGCGGACGCATCCCCCACGAAAACTGGGCACGCCCATGGGACGGCCTGTGGAGATTCGTCCTCTTCGACCTCCCCCGCTCCGCCCAAAATAACCGCCTCCAACTCCACCGCTGGCTCCGTCGCAACCAGTTCGGAAACCTCCAAGGTAGCGTCTGGATTTCTCCCTTCCCCATCCCCGACATCGCCGCCAAGTCCGGCATCAAAGACGCCGGCCCCGAAAACGTCATCATCACCGAAGGCACCCTCCCCGACCGCCCTTCCGATCAAATCGAATCCCTCGTCGAGAAAGCCTGGGACTTTCCCGATCTAAACAAAAAATACGAAGCCTACCTCGCCCACGTCAAAAACGAACCCGCCGCACGAACCGATCCCACCTGGCGAAAACAAGAATACGCCGCCTGGCGCGATGCCATCTCCGCAGACCCGCTCCTCCCCGATCCTCTCCTCCCAAAAACCTACCGCGGTAAAGACGCTTGGAGCGAACGCCGCAAACTCATCGAACAGGCCGGAGGCTCACTCGACTCTCTTGCTTGATCCCACCCCACTCCCCCGCTGCGCAATAGCCACCAATTGGACCCCCCTACGCGAGAATTGGGTTCACGATCTCACCGTGCACGTCCGTCAATCGATAGCGCCGCCCCTGAAAACGATACGTCAACTTCTCGTGATCGATCCCCAGCAAATGCATCATCGTCGCATGCAAATCATGCACGCCCACCGGATCCTTCACGATGTTGTAACTGAAATCGTCCGTCTCCCCATACGTCAGCCCGGGCTTCACCCCGCCTCCCGCCATCCAAATCGTGAAACATCGCGGGTGATGATCGCGCCCGTAAGATTTCTCGGTCAGCTCCCCCTGGCAATACACCGTGCGCCCAAACTCACCACCCCATACCACAAGCGTCTCATCCAGTAGCCCCCTCAACTTCAAATCCTGCAACAACCCCGCCGTCGCCTGGTCCGTCTGCTTGCACTGACGCCGCAACTGCGATGGCAAACCACCGTGGGTGTCCCACCCACGATGAAACAACTGCACAAACCGCACCCCGCGCTCCGACAAACGCCGCGCCAGCAACGCGTTGTTCGCATAGGTCCCCGGCTTCTTCGCATCCTCGCCATACAACTCAAAAGTGCTCTCCGGCTCGTCCGAGACATCCGTCAATTCCGGCACCGACATCTGCATCCGGTATGCCATTTCATACTGCGCAATCCGCGTCTGAATCTCAGGATCCCCCACCTCGCGATACTTGATCTCATTCAACGCCGCGATGTCATCCAAGGTCTTCCGCCGCAACTCCCGCGTCATCCCTTCAGGATTGTTCAGATACAAGACCGGATCGCTCCCCCCACGAAACTTCACCCCCTGGTGATGCGACGGCAAAAAGCCCGATCCCCACAACCGGTCATACAACGGTTGCCCACCCGTGCTCGATGTCATCGCCACAAAAGCCGGCAAATTCTCATTCTCACTCCCCAACCCATAACTCAACCACGCTCCCACACTCGGTCGCCCCGCAATCTGAAACCCCGTCTGAAAAAACGTGATCGCCGGATCATGATTGATCGCCTCGGTATGCATCGAACGTATGATGCACAAATCATCCGCCACCTTCGCCAAGTGAGGCATCACTTCCGTATTCATCCAGGCTCCGCTCTCGCCACATCGCTCAAATGGAAAAATCGATCGCGCCACGGGAAACGAACTCTGCCCCGCCGTCATTCCCGTCAGTCGCTGCCCGTTGAATACCGAGTCCGGCACCTCCTCCTGGTGCACCTGGTCCAAGTACGGCTTGTAATCAAACAAATCCATCTGCGGCGGCCCGCCCGACTGAAATAGGTAAATCACCCGCTTCGCCCGGGGAACAAAGTTCGGAAAACTGCCGCCCGCTTTCTCTAACGCACCTTTTGCGTCCTCGCCCAACAAAGACGCCAGCGCCGCCGTCCCAATCCCCGTTGCTGTCTTCCCAAAAAAGTGCCGTCGATTCATCCCCAATCGCTGCTCTTCAATCGCATTCATACTCTTTCCCAATAACCAATAACTAATGACCAATAACTGGCCGGCTCCGCCGGCCTACTCTTTATTCACAACCTCATCCAAATTCATCATCACATTCGCCAATGCCGTCGCCCCCGCCAGGTCCACCGGATCAATCTCCGATGTCACCGGCGATTCGCCTACCTCTAGAAACGCCTTCGCTTCCGCCCGTCGCTTCCGGAAATCTTTCCGATATCGCTCATACGCTCCCGTCAAAATAACCGCCTCTTCATCCCGCAATTCCCGCCCCAATACTTCCCACGCCATCGCCCGTACCAAGCCCTCCACATCGCGCCCCTCGTCCTCGCCCATCACCCGCTCCGCCAAAGCGCGCGCAGACTCCACAAAGGTCGTCTCATTTAACAACGTCAACGCCTGCAACGGCGTGTTCGTCCGCTTCGGCGTCACCGCGCAATTTTCACGATCCGCCGCATCCATGATCGCCATCGTCGGCGGCAGAACCGTCCGCTTCCAGATGGTGTAGAGACTGCGCCGATACAAATCGTCCCCCGTCGACTGCTTGTATCTCATGTTGCTCATTTCCTTCCAAAGATTCTCCGGCTGATAAGGACTCACCGACGGCCCGCCCAGACGCTCCTTCAAGAGCCCGCCCACAAACAACGCCTGGTCCCGCACAACATGCGCCGGCAAACGAAAACGCGGCCCTCGCGCCAATAGACGGTTCTCCGCATCGACCGCCAATAGCTCCCGCGTCACCTTCGAGTCCTGCCGATAAGTCCCGCTCATCACGATCAGCTTCTGCATCGCCTTCACATCCCAGCCCGTCTGCACAAACTCCGATGCCAACCAGTCCAGCAACTCCGGATGACTCGGCCGTTCCCCCTGCACCCCGAAATCCTCTGAGGTCTTCACCAATCCCGTCCCGAAATACTTTTGCCAATAGCGGTTCACCGCCACCCGCGCCGTCAGCGGATGCTCCCCGCTCACCACCCACCGCGCAAACCCGAGCCGATCCGCCCTCCCGCCCGGTGGCATCCCCGGAAAAATCTCCGGAACCCCCGGCTCCACTTTCTCACCGAAATCATCATAAATCCCACGGACCCGCACAAATGTCTCTCGCTCCGCAGCATCCGGCGCATCCCGCATCACCATCGTCGACGGAAGCGAATCCTCATACTTCAACACGGCCATCCGCGCCGCATACCATTTCTTCGCCGCGCCCCCCTCGTCTCGCGCCACCGCCTTCGAACGCCCCCGTCCCAATCGCCGCACTTCATCCTCCCAAAGCGTCCGATCCCAGACACACAACTCATCGACTTGCCCCGCATACCTCCCTCCATGCACCCCGCCCCCGATCCGAAACGACGCCTCCTTGCCCACACCACCCGTATTGCTGTTCGTGTTGTGCAACATCCGCGTCTCCGCAAGCTCACCGTCCAGGTATATGCGCATCCCCGTCGCACTCTGTGACCCGTCGTTCGTCAAAACCACATGCACCCACTCGTCTTCACGCAACTGCTCCACCGTCTCCAACGCCCCCACGCCGGCCACCCACCGCGTGATCGCATAAAATTGCAATCGCCCATCCTTCATCTCCACCGCCAGTCCCGGCCGCCTCGTATTCGTCGTCTGCTTTGACAAAATAACCCCGTCCCGCAAATCTTCCGGCTTCATCCAAAATGCCAAGCTCCACCGCGCCTTCACCTGAAACTGATCCGCAACTTCCATCGTCAACACATCGTTCCCGCCCACCGTCGCCGCCTTCCCGATCCGCCCCGCCTGCAACACCGGCTCGCCTGTCTCCACCTCCACTCCCTCAAACTCGTCCCCCAACTCACCGTCAAATCCAAACCGCGTCGTCACCCCCTGGCCCAAAGAGTAATCCAACGCCTTCCCCAATCCTCCCTCACCAAGCCCCCCGCGCGCACGCCGCTCCGCCGCCGCAAGAGCAGCCAACTTCTTCTGCTGCTCGCCTGTCGGCGCCTTCATGAACGGCTCGGAGTTTCCAAACTTCACCGCCCGCCCGCTCTCCGCATTCTTGTCAAAGAACGAAACCAACTGGTAATACTCCGCCGTCGAAAACGGATCATACTTGTGATCATGACAACGCGCACACCCCATCGTCAGTCCCATCCATACCGTCGAAGTCGTGTCCACCCGGTCCACCGCGTTCTCTAACAAAAACTCCTCCAGCACCAGTCCCGCTTCCGAGTTATACCGGTGATTCCGGTTGAAACCCGTCGCAATCAATTGCTCCAAGGTCGGCTCCGGCAATAGATCCCCCGCCAGCTGTTCGATCGTAAATTGATCAAACGGCATTCCCGCGTTGTAAGCCTCAATCACCCAGTCCCGCCATCGCCACATCTCCCGCGGCCCGTCGTTCTGATACCCGTCCGTGTCCGCATACCGCGCCGCATCCAGCCACTGCAACGCCATGGTCTCCCCATACCGAGGCGACGCCAGCAACCGGTCCACCACTTTCTCATACGCATCCTCCGATCCATCCTCCAGGAACGCCCGCACCTCCTCCGGCGTCGGCGGCAATCCCGTCAAATCCAAGGTCACCCGGCGAATCAATGTCTCCCGATCCGCCTCCCCCGAAAACTCCAAACCCTCCGCTTCCAAACGCGCCCCCACAAACGCATCAATCTCGTTTCCAATCTCAGAACCTCGAACCGTGAATCGTGAACTCGGAACGTGAGGCCGTTCCACGGCCTGGAAACTCCAATGCCCCTCCCACGGCGCGCCCTCCTCAATCCATCGCTTCAAAATAGCTTTCTCACTCGCCGTTAATTCAAGCTTCGCCTTCGGAGGCGGCATTACCTCACCGCTGTCCTCATGAAACACCCGGACAATCAACTCGCTTGCCGCCGCATCCCCCGGCACAATCGCCGCATACCCGCCCAAATCCGCGCGCCCGCCCTCCTCGGTATCGAGTCGAAGATCAGCCTTCCGCTCCGCCGCGTCCGGTCCATGACAGGTGAAACAATTCTCCGACAATATCGGCAACACCTCCCGCGAGAAATCCACCCCACCCGCCGCCCCCGCCGGCAACACACTCATCACTAACCCAATCGCCCCGCCCCATATACCCGCCCGTGATCTCATCGCCGTCACCATCTCTTCAGTTCTCGAAAAACTTCTACGCCATAACCGCCTTCATCAGCTTCCCGTGCACGTCCGTCAACCGGAACCGCCGTCCTTGGAACTTATACGTCAGTCGCTCATGATCGATCCCTAACAAATGCAAGATCGTCGCATGCAAATCATGCACGTGCACCGGATTCTCCGTGATGTTGTAACTGTAATCGTCCGTCGCCCCGTATGTCATCCCCGGCTTGATCCCCGCCCCCGCCATGAAAATCGTAAAGGCCCGCGGATGATGATCCCGGCCGTAATTGTCCTCCGTCAACGTCCCCTGGCTGTATATCGTCCGCCCAAATTCTCCGCCCCAAACAATCAAGGTGTCATCCAATAAACCCCGCCGCTTCAAATCTCGAATCAACGCCGCCGTCGGCTGATCCGTGTCATAACACTGACCCTTGATCTGATTCGGCAAAGACTTGTGCTGGTCCCAACCCATGTGAAACAACTGAATGAACCGCACATCCCGCTCCGCCAAACGCCGCGCCAAAATACAATTCGCCGCATACGTCCCCTTCCGCCGCGATTCCGGTCCATACTCCTCAAACACCGACTCCGGCTCCGATTCCAAATCCGTCAACTCAGGCACCGACGTCTGCATCCGGTAAGCCAATTCATACTGCGCAATCCGCGTCGCAATCTCCGGATCCCCAAACTCCTCCAAACGCTTGCTGTTGATCGCCGCAATGTCATCCAACATCCGCCGACGCATCCCACGATCAATCCCCGGCGGATCATTGATATACAATACCGGATCCCCCATGCCGCGAAACTTCACCCCCTGGTGCGTCGTCGGCAAAAACCCACTCCCCCATAACCGGTCATACAACGGCTGACCGCCCGGACGCCCCGTCCCCGTCGATACCATCGCCACGAAAGCCGGCAAATCCGCATTCTCACTCCCCAAACCGTAACTCAACCACGACCCGATACTCGGCCGACCCGCAATCTGCGATCCCGTCTGAAAAAAGGTGATCGCCGGATCATGATTGATCGCCTCCGTGTGCATCGATTTGATAAAGCACAACTCGTCCGCCACCGTCGAAAGATGCGGCATCAATTCGCTGATCCACGCCCCGCTCTTTCCGTGCTGAGCAAAATTGAAAATCGATGGCGCCACCGGAAACCGCTTCTGCCCCCGACGTCATCCCCGTCAACCGCTGCCCCTGGCGAATCGAATCCGGTAAGTCCTCGTCAAACCGCTCCTTCATCGCCGGCTTGTAATCAAATAGATCCATCTGCGACGGCGCCCCGCTCTGAAACAGGTAAATCACGCGCTTCGCCTTCGGCGCAAAATTTGGAAATCCGCCCGCCTTCTCCCCCGCTGCCTCTAGTCCGCTCCGACCCAATAACGAAGCCAAGGCCGCGGTCCCAATTCCGGTCGCCGCCTTCCCAAAAAAGTGCCGCCGATTCATCCCCAATCGCTGCTCTTCAATCACATTCATACTCTTCCCAATTAACTATTACCAAATAACCGACAACCGGCCGCCTCGCCGGCCTACTCCTTCGTCACCGTCTCATCCAAATTCAAAATCACCGACGCCACCGCCGCGTATGCCGCTAACTCGACCGCGTCCATCTGCCCATCCACCTCAGACTGACCAACCGCAATGAACGCCGCTGCCCCTTCCCGGTCCGCTTCAAACGCCTCCATATAATCCCCAAAGCCATCCGCCAAAACACGCATCACCGCCTCGTCCGGCTCCCGCCCCAAAACCAACTTCATCCCATACCCCAACCGCTCCTCAACCGCTTCCCCGCCGTCCCTCATCATGCGCTCCGCAAGCTTGCGCGCCGCTTCCACATATTGCGGATCATTCATCAAATTCATCGCCTGCAATGGCGTGTTCGTCCGACTCGATTTAACGGAACAAAATTCACGCGTCGCCGTGTCAAAATTCATCATCGACGGCGGCGGCACCGTTCGTCGCCAAAAGGTATACAAACTCCGCCGATACAAATCCTCCCCCTCGCCCACCTCATACTTGAACCCTTTGGCGCTCACTTCTTCCCACAAACCCTCCGGCTGATAAGGCATCACCGGCGGCCCCCCCAGCGTCGCAGCCAATTGCCCACTCGCCGCTAAAGCCTGGTCCCGCAACGCAAACGCATCCAAACGATATCGCGGCCCGCGCGCCAATAACCGATTCTCCGGATCCCGCTCCAACAATTCGGGATTCACCTTTGAACTCTGCCGATACGTCCCGCTCGTCACAATCAATTTCTGCAACCCCTTCACGTCCCACCCACTCTCCATAAACTCCGCCGCCAACCAATCCAATAACGCCGGATGCGAGGGCGGCTCCCCCTGCGATCCAAAGTCCTCCGCCGTCTTCACCAAACCCATCCCAAAATATTGCTGCCAAAAACGATTCACCGTCACTCGCGCCGTTAAAGGATTCTCAGTTGCCATCAACCACTTCGCCAAGCCCAACCGATTCTTCGGCAAGCCCGCCGCCATGCCCGGCAGTTCCTCAAACGTCCCCGGCTCCAACACCTCACTCTCGTCCGGCTGATCATACGCCCCACGCTCCAATAAGTACGTCTCCCGCGGCTCCGCCATCTCCTCCATCACGCTCACGTAAGTGATGTTCTCTTCCTCAAACCGCTCCTCCTCCCCCTCCTTAGCCGCCAATGCCTTCAATAACTTTTGGTATTCCGGATCGTGCTCCTGGAAATAAACCTGCTCCAAATACGCCAAGCCCGCCTCACTCGCCTTCCCCGCCACCAAAACAAAATCGGTCGGCGCTACCTCACCCAAAAACGCCACCTCACCTGGCGACAATTCCTTCTGGTATACCACCACATCATCCAACACGGTTCCTGCCAGCAATTCGTCCCGAATGCCCCGGCTGGGCGACGTTTCATTCTCCGCTCCCGCCAATAGTTCCTCCTGCGAACTAAACGCCGTGCCAAAATTATCCCGCGTCACCCGCACCGGGACCGCCTCGCCATTCACATACAACTTCACCCCCGCCGCCTTCAACGAACCGTCATACGTCACCGCCACATGATTGAACTTCTTACGCGCCACCACCGGCTTGGCGCTCACGACCTCGATCCCCTCCTTCCGCTCGCGATCACTGTTTAAACGAAACGCCAGCCGGTAGGGCTGATCCTTGCCCACATCCACCAACACCAGTTGAAACCCCCGCGCCGCCTTGTCAGATGACATCCGGCTCAATAACGGCCCCTCCACGTTGCTCACATCGTCGCCCGGCTTCACCCAAAGCGCATGAGACCGCGCGCCCGTCGGTGAATACCCGCTCGCCCCCTCAAACTTGCCCAAATTCAAATACCCACCCTGCTTGAACAACACCCCCTTGCCATGCTTGCCCTCGTCATCAAAGGTCACCCGGTTCCTCAGTCCTCGCACGATCCCCGTCGCCGCTCGGCCCCCGAGATTCGACACCCGGTTCCGCTCCGGATAATCAAACGCATAGTAAGCCGTCGGCAGCGACAACCGAACATAAGGCACCGAATTCTCTACCGATTCCTTTTCCCCCTTCTTCCACGCCTCCAACTCCTTCCCCTTCTCTCGCGCCATCTTTTTCGCCTTCGCACGAAGCGCGTTCACTTCCTTGGTCAACTCCCCATGCTCCTCCCGCGCACCCTCTCGATACACCGCCAAGTTAGGTTCCGGCGCGATCGCGCCGTCTTTCCCCTTCTCCGGCACGTTGTGGAAAAAGGCGAACATCTGGAAAAAATCACGCTGACTGATCGGGTCATACTTGTGATCATGACAACGTGCACAACCCGCCGTTAGCCCCAACCACACCGCCGATGTCGTCTCCACCCGGTCCGACACATACTCCACTAAGAACTCCTCCGGAATAATCCCCCCCTCGTTGTTGATTCGATGATTCCGGTTAAACGCCGTCGCCAGTATCTGCGCCTCCGTCGCGTCCGGTAACAAATCCCCCGCCAATTGCTCGATCGTAAACTGATCAAACGGCATGTTCTCGTTGAAAGCCCCGATCACCCAGTCCCGCCATGGCCACTGCGATCGCTTGAAGTCATTCTGATAGCCCGCCGAATCCGCATACCGCGCCGCATCCAGCCAGGGCTGCGCCATCCGCTCCCCGTATCGGGGCGAAGCCAATAACCGATCCACCACCTTCTCATAAGCGTTCACAGATTCATCCGTCAGAAACGCATCCACCTCCTCCGGAGTCGGGGGTAGCCCCGTCAAATCCAAGGTCACCCGGCGTATCAAAACCTCCCGCTCCGCCTCCTCCGAAAACTCCAATCCCTCTCCCTCCAACCGCGCCCCCACGAACCGATCAATCTCATTCCCCACCCGAGAACCCTGAACCGCTAACTCCGAACTCGGAACTTCAGGCCGCTCCAAAGCCTCAAACGCCCAATGCCCCTCCCACTGCGCCCCCTCCTCAATCCACCGCTTCAACAATTCCTTCTCCCGCGGCTTCAACTCCCTCTCCGAATCCTCCGGCGGCATCATCTCGTCCGGATCATCATGCAATATCCGCTCTAACAAAAGACTCTCCTCCGGCTTGCCCGGCACCACCGCAAAATACCCTCCCAAATCCGCCTTCGCCCCGTCTTCCGTATCCAACCGCAAGTCCGCCTTCCGCTCCGCCCCGTCCGGTCCATGACAATGAAAACAGTTGTCCGACAAAATCGGCCGGATATCCCGCGCAAAATCCACCTCCGCCGATGCGCCCCAAAAAGGAAACATCACTCCAATAACCGTCAGCGCTGAATAAAAACGTATCATCCCTTGAATAATGCCTTTCGCTCCCCGCTCCCTCAGGCGATCAAATCCTTTAGAACATGCGCCTCTTCCACCCCCGTTAAACGCAAATCCAAGCCACGGTATTTCACCGTGAACCGCTCGTGATCAATCCCCAACTGGTGCAGGATCGTCGCACTCAAATCCCGGATGTGCACCGGCTTGTCCACGATGTTGTAACTGAAGTCGTCCGTCTTCCCATACACCGTCCCCCCTTTGAAACCGCCCCCCGCCACCCAGGTCGTGAAACAACGCGGATGATGATCACGCCCGTAATTCTCCGGGGTCAGCTTACCCTGACAATAAATCGTCCGCCCAAACTCACCACCCCAAACCACAATCGTGTCATCCAATAACCCCCGGTTCTTTAAATCCTGCACCAAGGCCCACGACGGCTGGTCCACATCCTGACACTGCAACGGCAAATCCCGCGGCAATGACCCATGCTGATCCCATCCCCGATGAAATATCTGCGAAAATCGCACCCCGCGCTCCGCCATCCGTCGCGCCAATAAACAATTGTAAGCAAAAGTCCCCGGAACCGTGACGTCCGGCCCATACATGTCGAGCGTCTCCTGGCTCTCGTCCGACAAATCCACCAAATCGGGCACCGATGACTGCATCCGAAACGCCATCTCATACTGCGCAATCCGCGCATGCGTCTCCGGATCTCCCACCTCATCAAAATGCTGCTCGTTCATCTTCGCCAACCCGTCCAACATCGCCCGCCGCACCGAGTCACTCACCCCCTTCGGATTGGTCAGATACAAAACCGGATCTCCCTGCGATCGCAATGCCACCCCCTGGTGCTTCGACGGCAAAAACCCCGCCCCCCACAATCGCGAAAACAATGCCTGCGCATCCCGCTTCGCCGACCACGTCGAGTTTAACACCACGAACGACGGCAGATTCTCATTCTCATTCCCCAATCCATAACTCAACCAAGCCCCCATGCTCGGCCGCCCCGGAATCTGACTCCCCGTCTGAATATACGTGATCGCCGGATCATGATTGATCGCCTCCGTCCACATCGTCCTGATCACAGTCAAGTCGTCCACCATCCGCGCCGTATACGGCAGCAATTCGCTCACTTCCGTCCCGCACTCCCCATGCTTCTGAAACCCGTATATCGACGGCGCTATCGGAAACCGGTCCTGCCCCGAAGTCATTGTCGTCAAACGCTGACCCTGCCGAATCGAATCCGGCAAATCCTGGTCATACATTTCCTTCATCTTCGGCTTCGGATCCCAAAGATCGATCTGCGCCGGCGCCCCGCTCATAAACAAGTAGATCGCCCGCTTCGCCTTGGGCGGAAAATGCGTCGCCCCCAAGGCCCCATTCACGTCATCTCCGCTCACCCCCCGCGCCAAGTCCGTTCCCATCGCATGGCCCAATGCCGCCATTCCCAATCCCTTCGCCGCCTTCCCAAAAAACTGCCGCCGGGTCTCAAACCGTTTCCAATCGTTTAACGTATCCATCATTTTCTTCCAGCTAATCGCTAACAGCTAACCGCTAATCGCTTCGTCAATTCTTATTCACCACCTCATCCAAATTCAGCATCTGGTTCGCCAACATCATCCACGCCGCCAGTTCCCCCACATCCAAATCCTCCGGCACCGCCGAATCCCCCACCTCCACCAATCCCCGCGCCTCCGCTTCGTCCCCCAAATACACGTCCTCAAAAATTCCCAACGATTCCTCCAATACCACCCGCTCCCGTTCCGACAATCCACGCTGCAACACAATCCATCCCATCCGGTCAATCCGCCCACTCCGCTCCAAACCCTCCTCCCGCAGCACCCGCGTCGCCAAATGCCGCGCCGCCTCCACAAACTGCGGATCGTTCATCATCACCAAGGCCTGCAACGGGGTATTCGTCCGCTCCCGACGCACAATGCAACTCTCCCGCTCCGGCGCATCGAGAATCGACATGCTCGGCGGCGGCGATGTCCGCTTCCAAAACGTATACAAAGTCCGCCGATACAACTTGTCCCCCTCATCTTGCACAAAATTCGCCGTGTCACTCTTCGGATACGCCACCACCTTCCACAACCCCGCCGGCTGATATGGCCGAACCCCCGGCCCGCCCATCGTCTCCACCATCAACCCGCTCACATAAAGCGCCTGGTCCCGCAAAGTCTCCGCATCCAGACGAAACCGCGGCCCGCGCGCAAGAAAACGATTCTCCGGATCAATCCCATACGCCTCCTCACTCACCACGCTCGACTGCTTGTAAGTATCGCTCGTCACCATCGTCCGGAACAAATGCTTCACATCCCAACCGCTCTCCACAAACTCCGCCGCCAACCAGTCCATTAACTTCGGATGCGACGGCGGTTCCCCCATCACTCCGAAATCCTCCGAGCTCTTCACCAGGCCCGTCCCAAATAGTTCCTGCCAATACCGGTTCACCGTCACCCGCGCCGTTAAAGGATGTTCCCCGCTCACCAACCACTGCGCAAAACCCAACCGGTTCCGCGGCAATTCATCCCCCATCGGCGGCAACACTTCCGGCACCCCCGGACCCACCTTCTCGCCCGGCTGATCATACTCCCCGCGATTCAATATATGGGAAAACGGTTCCTCTCCTTCCTTCTCCTCCGTCACCAAGGTAATCACGCTCCTGTCCTGAATCTCCCGTTTCTCCGCGGTCAACTTCCCCTTACCCCGGCGCAAATCCGCCATCGGCTTGTCGGTCGTCTCCAAATAATACTCTAATAAATCATCAATCTGCCGCTTGGTTCGTTCCTCCGGTGCCGTCGCCAAAATCGTCTCGAAATGCGCCGAGTCGGCCAACGCCGCCACTTCCACCCCCGATAACTTCCGCCCGTATACCCGCACATCCGACACCTCGCCCCCAGTGAAAATCGCCTTGCGACTCCGCTGCCCCAGCCAAACCGGGATCGTCACACGAATCGATTCACTCAACTTGTCCGACGCCGCCGCCGTCGCCTTACGCTCCCCGTTCAAATAAAGAGTCACCCCGGATGCCTTCCCCGAGCCGTCATAGGTCGCAAACAAATGCATCCATTCGCCCGGCTTGAGCACATCGGTCTTCGTCAACACTTTGATCGAGTTCTTCGGCCACGACGCAATCAAGTGCACCCCGAACTTCTTCCCGTTCTCCACCCACAAATCCCAGCCCTTGTGAGAGTTGTTCTCGTCCATCCGCGCCAATACCGCAGCCCCGCCCTTCATCCCCTCCGGCACCTTCACCCAGCCGCCGTAAGAAAACGAATCCCCCTTGTCGAACGCCAACGCCTTCGACAATTCATCCCTGTCGCGGCCCAGCGAAATCTTTTGACCCCCCTCCCCATCAAAACGCAACACCGCCTCCGGCCGCTCCGCCTCCTCCTTCCACACCAGGCCCTTCGCCAATACCACCGGCTCCTGATCAGGAACCGCCGCATTGATACTCTCCCGCCCTTCCCCGGCCCCTAACTGATAAACCAATTCCGCCGCCTTCACCCGCTTCTCAAAATCACCCGGCTTCGCCGACGCCGCCCACTTCTCAAACTCCGGCAGGGCCGCCTTCTCCCGCTTCACCATCCGCCCGTCATACGCCGCCAGCTCCTTCGCAAGCTCCGCCCACCGCGGACGATCCTCCACCGGCGGAACAATCAGGTTCGGAGGACTGTCCGGCTTGTTGCCGTCCCGCGCCGGTTGCGTCGTGTTCCGGAAAAACGCTTCCATCTCGTAATACTCCTTCTGCGTCAACGGATCGAACTTGTGATCATGACACGAGGTGCAGTTCATCGTCAGGCCCATGAATACGGTCCCCGTCGTTTCCACTCGATCCTTCGCATAAATCGACAAATACTCCTCGTTGATCACTCCCCCTTCGTTCGTCGTCGGATTGCACCGGTTGAAGCCCGTCGCAATTTTCTGTTCCAAGGTCGCGTCCGGCAGCAAATCACCCGCCAGCTGCTCGATCGTAAATTGATCAAACGGCATGTTCGCGTTGAACGCATTCACCACCCAGTCCCGGTAAGGCCATACGCTCCGCGAATTGTCAAAATGAAACCCGTGCGTGTCCGCATACCGCGCCGCATCCAGCCAATACCGCGCCCGATGCTCCCCAAATCGCGGCGACTCCAATAACCGGTCCACCAATTGCCCATACGCATCCTCCCGCTCGTCACTCACAAAAGCCTGCACCTCCTCCGGCGTCGGCGGTAACCCCGTCAAATCCAAGGTCACCCGGCGCGCCAAGGTCGCCCGGTCCGCCGGCGGCGCCCCCGTCAATCCCGTCCCCTTCAGGCGCGCCCGCGTAAACGCATCAATCGGATGCTTGATCCGATACCCATTCACCAACAACGAGGGATGCCCCGGCGTCTGCGGCCGCTCCACCGGCTCAAAGGCCCAGTGATCCCGCCACTCCGCCCCCTCCTCAATCCACCGACTCAACAACTTCTTCTCCCGCGCCGATATCACCTTGTTCGACTTCGGCGGCGGCATCACTTCATCCGCATCCTCATGCAAAACCCGATACATCAACTCGCTCTCCTCCGGTTTCCCCGCCACCACCGCCGCATACCCCCCCAAATCCGCAAAAATTCCTTCCTCCGTATCCACCCGCAAATCCGCCTTCCGATCCGCCGCATCCGGACCATGACAATGAAAACAATACTCCGATAAAATCGGACGAATATCGCGGTTAAAATCCACCGCCTCCCCATCCGCCACCGCTTCAAACCCCGTCGGCGGCCGATCCATCGACCCCGTCCCCACCACCGCGAGCATCTTCAGCCGATACGCCTCCTCCGGCGAAAGCACTTCTTCTTCCTCTTCTTCTACTTCTACTTCTTCTTCCCCCTCCACCCGCGGCGTCGCCGCCACCTCACCACGCACGTCCTCTCCCTCACCCCCACCAATCCCCGCCAAAAGACCCCAAGCCGCCAACCCAATCACCAAACAGGCCGCCACCACCCGAATCAACCCTCCCCATCCCAACACCATCTCTTCTTCCTCTTCTTCTTCTCTTCGTCCCTCTCCCACCCCCGGCATCGCCACCACTTTCCCGTCTTCTTCCGCCCCCATCTCCTCAGCCAACGCCTTCATCATCCCGTCCTCCTCCAGCAACATCCCCTCCATCCCGCAATGCCCCACATACCACGCCCGGGCCTCCTCACTCCCTTCCAAGATCTCATTCAAGCGCCCCGCCTCTTCACCACTCAAGGCCTCCTCTCCCCCCAGCTGCTTCTCCAACAACTTCTCCAATTCCTTCTGCATCTCCTCGTTCATAGTCTTCTCACTAAAAGCTAACCGCTCACCGCTTGCGATACACAGTCCATCAACGCCTGCCGCGCCCGAAACAACAACTGCGACACCGCGTTCGCCCGCTGCCCCGTCTCCGCCGCCAAGTCCGCCACCGATTTCCCATGATAATACCGTTCCAAAACCATCACCCGCTGCCGATCCCCCAACTTCCGCAAACAATGCGCCAATGCCTTCGACCGCGCTTCATAACGATCTCCCTGCTCCTCCACTTCCGCCGCCACTGCATCCAAAATCCCGTCCCCCAACACCAACCGGTCCCGGCTCATCTTCCGCCGCGCCCGCATCACTTCAAAAAACGCCACCCGTGAAGCCCAGGCCATAAAACTCGTCCCCGCCTCAAACTGATCCGCCTTCTTCACCAACACCAGGTTCGTCTCCTGCAAGACATCGTCCGCCGCCGCATGATCCCCCCCCATCATCGACAACACATACCCCCGCAAACGCCCCTGATGCGCACGCATCAAGTCCGTAAATGCCTGATCCTCACTATGTTCAGGGGTTTTCCGGGTCAAAGCCATAACAGGGGTTCCCCAATAGACGCCCTCCCAACCCCCCAACTTACGATATTTCCCCAAAAAAACCCACCCCACGCCCGCTCCGTCACACTCCCGCCTCTCTGCCTCCTGCCTCTAATTCACCATTCAAAATTCATCATTCAAAATTCGCGCGTTCGCGCGCGCCCCCCTGCCTCCCAAAAAATCTCCCTTCTCTCTGTTCTCTCCTGCGTGCCATGCCGTAGCCTTGGCGAAGGCAGGTAAAATTCATCCATCCCGATGATCACCAAACTCAACCTCCTCTCCACCTTCGGCGCCCTCATGCTCTTCTTCCTCCCGTGGATCGATATCCAATGCAACCAACGCTCCATGATCACCCAGTCCGGATACCAAACGATCACCGGCGGCGGCACCCTCTCCGACGACTTCAAAAACCTCCAGGACGATCAAGACCACGATAAAGACAAAGAGAGACCCAAGCCCGCCCTCCTCGTCGCGGTCGCCTTCCTCCTCGTCCTCCTCGCATTCGGTCTCGCCGTCGCCAGCGCCTTCGGCCGCAGAAATCGCGACCGCTCCGTCGGCATCCTCACCGCCATGGCCCTCGCCTGCATCCTCGCCCAAATGGCTCTCCAGTTCCCCGCCGAAAAAGAGATCAACCAATCCCTCAAACCCGACGCCTCCGATCACGACGGCGACAAGTTCGCCAAGACCTTGGGCTCTGCCTTCACCGACATCAAGATCCTCTACCGAAACCCACTCTACTTCGAACTAGCCCTCCTCGCCCTCCCCACACTCCTCCTCCTCAACACCCTCATCGACAAACGCCGCGCCCAACAATCCAACTAACCCCTCCACCTCCCTCCGCCTCCTCCGTTGCCCCCCTTCAAGTCTGCCTCCTGCCCCTGCCTCCTGCCTCTAATTCACCATTCAAAATTCATCATTCAAAATTCGCGCGTCCGCGCGCGCCCCCTGCCTCCTGCCTTCCCCTGCGCAACTGCGAGACTGCGTACCTGCGCAACTTCCCCCTAATCAAATATCAAAACCACGTAAGTAAAAAACAACACCAGGTGCACAATCCCCTGCTGCACATTCGTTCGCCCCGTCACAAAGCTGATCACGCTGGTCAATAAAGTCAGCGCCAACAAAACGATCTCTAGCGGCTGTAACCCCAACTCCAAATGACGCCCCGTCAAAAAACTGATCGTCAAAACCACCGGTAAGGTCATCCCAATCGTCGAGGTCGTCGATCCCAGGGCAATATTCACCGTCCGCTGCAGCTGATTCGCCCGCGCCGCCTTGATCGCACTCATCCCCTCCGGCGATAACACAAGGATCGCCACCAGGAACCCGCCCAACGCCTGTGGCGCGCCCAGGGTGCTGATCCCGTAATCCAACAACTTCGCCACGTTCTTCGACAACAAAACAATCGGCAACATGGTCAACACCAGGAACAAGGCGTGATGCCCCGTCGATCGCACGACCATCCCTTCATGCCCGTGCAACGCGGTCGCTCCCGCCTCCATCTCCGGCTCGCGTCCCTCCAAAACCGGCTGTACGAAAAACCCGCGATGCCGCTGCATCTGCAAGACGAGAAACGCCGCATACAACCCGCCCGACATCACGATCATATACACCCCGAGTAGCGGCGACACACTCCCGTCCGATGTCGACGGCGTATACCGCGGAATCACCAATGCCAACACCGCCAACGGTGTCAACACTCCGAGATACGCAAACGCACCCGTCAAATTATAAGACTGCTCGTGATGTCGCAAGCCGCCGACTAACAAAGTCACCCCCAGCATCCCGTTCAATACGATCATGATGATCGAAAACATCGTGTCCCGCGCCAGCGTCGGATTGTTTTCCCCGGTCAACATCACCGACGCAATCATCGCCGTCTCAATCCCAATCACCGACACCGTCAGAATGAGCGTCCCATACGGTTCTCCCAACCGAACCGCCAAACACTCCGCATGATGCACCACCCCGAACGCCAACCAAAAAATCGCCACGAACAACCACACAAACAATCCTCCCGTCACCCAGGCATTCGAAAAATCCGACAGCCACCCCTTCCCAAAGGCCAAAAACAACCCCGTCGTCACCACCCCAAAAATCAGCCCTCTCTCCTCCCGCAAAACCCCTCCCTTAACATCACTCATACCCCCAAACCATTATCAAATCCCCCCACCCAATAGCAATCCTCCTCCCCCTCCCAATGGAGCCGCGGGCACCATGGCCTTCGAAGCTTTACGCGAAGAATGGCCCGACCGCGCAAACGCTCTCAAAGGGGGCCCTCCCCCCTCCCACGACCCCGATAGGGACGAGCGCGTGCCCTTCGTAGCCCGTGACCTTCGTAGCCTTGGCAAAGAAGGTTTGGCGGAGAACGGGTCCCGCTCGTCCGCCGAAGCCCAAATACCAACCTGCCCCGACGCCCCAATCTTCACACCCTCCCACGGGGGGGGGGGCGGGGGGGGGGGGGGGGGGGGGGGGGGGGGGGGGGGGGGGGGGGGGGGGGGGGGGGGGGGGGGGGGGGGGGGGGGGGGGGGGGGGGGGGGGGGGGGGGGGGGGGGGGGGGGGGGGGGGGGG
>JBCCIR010000049.1:0-32735 GCA_039028175.1 Verrucomicrobiota bacterium | reverse complement strand
GGCTCAAATCCACCACGCCTTACCCGCACGTCGCCCGCGGAGGCTCATGGGATGACGACCCACAGGACCTCCGCAGCGCCGTCCGCCGCCAGTCCCACGAAAACTGGAAACAACAAGACCCCCAACTCCCCAAATCAATCTGGTATCACACCGACGCCGTCTGGCTCGGCTTCCGCCTCGTCCGCCCCCTCGAAGTTCCCTCCGCGGAAGAAATGAAAGCCTACTGGTATAACGGCGTCGAAAATGACTAAGCCTCGCCCCATAACAATACTTCACCCGAAAAGGACGACCATCGCCACGGTCGTCCTTTTCTTTTGCCTGACCCTGTCGCCCACACCGGCCTCGGAAAAACTCACCCTCTACGCCTTCGAACAACCCCACATGGGGACCCTCTTCCGCATCAAACTCTACGCCGATTCCAAAGAAAACGCCCAAATCGCCGCCACCGCGGCCTTCAATCGCATCGCAGACCTCGATGCAAAACTCTCCGACTACATCCCCGACTCCGAACTCAAACAACTCGGCGCCGCCCCTCCCAATCAAGCAGTCCCCCTCAGCGTCGACCTCTTCAACGTTCTCGAAGCCGCCCTCAACTTCGCGGAATCCACCGACGGCCGCTTCGACCCCACCATCGGATACGCCTCCAACCTCTGGCGCCGCTCCCTTCGCAAAGGAATCCTCCCCACCCCCGAACAACTCGCCGACGCCAAATCCCACTCCGGCCATCACAACCTTGCCCTCGACCACGAAAACCGCTCCGCCACCCTCAAAATCGAAGGCATGTTCCTCGACCTCGGCGGCATCGCCAAAGGCTTCGCCGCCGACGAAGCCCTGAAAATCCTCAACGAACACAATATCACCCGCGCCGCTGTCGCCGCCGGTGGCGATATCCGCACCGGTGATCCCCCACCCCACGCCCCCGATGGATGGAAAATTCCTGTCCTCGGCATCGATCGTAACGCGGAAATCGTCACCACCACCGTCCACCTCAAAAATGCCGCCATATCCACCTCAGGCGATAGAGAACAATTCGTCGAAATCGACGGCACGCAATACGCGCACATCATCGATCCAAAAACCGGACTCGGCCTCACCCATCGCGTCACCGCCAGTGTCATCGCCCCCACCGCCACCCAAAGCGACGCCCTCGCCACCACTCTATGCATCGTCGGAAACCTCGACCTCGATCTCCCCGACGCCACCCATGCCCTCCTCATCACCCGCGATACGGACGGCCGAGATCAAGTTGCCCGAACCGACGGCTTCCCGTCCTCCTAACGGGAAAAACTCAGCACACTGCCGAGATACCAATCCACCAAGGGAGGCCCGTAAAACATCCAAAGCACCGCCCCGAATACCAAGTACGGGCCAAACGGCAGCCGTTGCCCCCACTCCTGGCGCCCGAATAAACGCGTCGTCAATCCCACCACCGCCCCGCTGACCGATCCCGCAAAGATTGTAAACAGCACCCCCTGCCACCCCAAAAATGCCCCGATACACGCCATAAACTTCACGTCCCCCATCCCCATCGCCTCCCGCGGAATCACCACGCTCGTCAAGGTCCCCTCCAATCGCTCCAAATCCTCAATCCGCCACTCCCGGTCACCCACCAGCACGCGATCAAAATAAATCACCACCTCGACATCCTCCAGCTTCTCCCCGGCCACGCTTAGCTCCGGACACGACAAGATCATTCGATCCCGCTTCTCCCGGAAAAAGATTTCAGACCAGCGATGCTCCTCCGTCTCGCCATCCTCCCCATAAAATCGAAACGTCGCCTCCTCCTCCCCTTTCTCCTCATCCTGCGTGATCGTCCATTTCAATGCCGTCCCCTCGTCCGCCTCAAATCGCGTCCGACCAAACGCCAACTTCCCCAACTCCACCACCAACCACAACAACCCCACCCCCACCACCGCGCCCAACACCGACATCATTAAACCGCGCCAATGATCACTCCCCTCCCCCAATAACTCCGGCACCGCCGCCGCAAATACAATCCCCACCGCCGCTCCCCCTAAGGTGATTCCGTCTGGAATAATGAAATGCTCGAAATCAATGAACGTCGCCGCCACAAACAAACTCAGCAATACCCAGTAAGCCACCACCACCCCCAACCCTCGCGGCTCAAGAAAAAAGAACCACGTCGCCAAAAACAATCCCCCAGTCAGTAACTCCACCAAAAAATACCGCACCGATATCTTCGACCCGCACGCCGAACACTTCCCCCGCAACGCCAGCCAACTCACCAACGGAATGTTCTCATGCCACGAAATCTGCTTCTCGCACGTGGGACAAAATGAACGCGCCGGCTTCGAAATCGATATCCCATGCGGTACCCGGTAAATCACCACATTCAAAAATGACCCCACACAACACCCCAATACCCCCACGATCACCGCATACATCGTCCCCTCCACCCAGGGCGGAAGCAATACGGCACCCAACATCAATTCCATAGCCCCCTAAACAATCACGCTTTCCTTATTTTTCCAATCTCCAAATCATTATTCTCACGCCGCACCCACCACGTTTGACAGCCCTCCCCCAAGGTCGATACCCTCGTCCCCATGCGCTGGAAAGGTCGTCGCCAAAGCACCAACGTCGAAGACCGACGCCACAAGCGCGGCAAACCCCTCGCCCTCGGCGGTGGACTCGGCACCATCGTTATCATCGTCCTCATCATCCTCCTCGGCGGCGACCCCCAAGCCCTCCTCGAACAAGTCGGCACCTCCACCCAATACCAAC
Organism: Verrucomicrobiota bacterium; assembly: GCA_039028175.1. Classification (GTDB taxonomy): domain Bacteria; phylum Verrucomicrobiota; class Verrucomicrobiia; order Verrucomicrobiales; family DEV007; genus JBCDBW01. The sequence continues at coordinate 29,990 of JBCCIR010000049.1, read as the reverse complement.
AACAATCCACCACACCCGCCTCCGCCGCCGACGAAGAACTCGCCCAATTCGTGTCCACCGTCCTCGCGGATACCGAAGACGTATGGAACAACCTCTTCCGGCGCGCCGGCCAAAACTACCAGGAACCCACCCTCGTCCTTTTCAGCGATCGCGTCCGCTCCGCCTGCGGTATCGCCGGTTCCCAAACCGGCCCCTTCTACTGCCCTGCCGACGGCCAGGTCTACATCGATCTCTCCTTCTACCGGGACCTCCGCGACCGCCTCGGCGCCCCCGGAGACTTCGCCCAAGCCTACGTCATCGCCCACGAAGTCGGTCACCACGTCCAAAACCTCCTCGGTATCTCCGGCCAGGTCCACCAAATGCGCTCCCGCCTCAGCCAATCCGAATACAACCAACTCTCCGTCCGCCTCGAACTCCAGGCCGACTACTTCGCCGGCGTCTGGGCCCACCACGCCCAAAGAATGAAAAACATCCTCGAACAAGGCGATATCCAGGAAGCCATGAACGCCGCCAATGCCATCGGCGACGATCGCCTCCAAAAACAAGCCCAGGGATACGTCGTCCCCGATTCCTTCACCCACGGCACCTCCGAACAACGCATGCGCTGGTTCCTCAAAGGTTTCCAATCCGGAGACATGTCCGGCGGCGATACCTTCAGCGCCCGCCAATTGTAATATCCGCTCGGATATTCCCAACTTATCCACACTCGGACTTGATCTGACGCCCGCTTTCAGCAACACTGTTTTCAGGCCCGCACCCCTCCCCTCTCGCAATGGCCTCCCGTAATTATGATGCCCCCATGCAGTCCCTGATCGCGGTCTGGGACGATATGGCACAAGAAGATACCGGTCTGCTCAGCGGTCGCAGCGCCTCGCCCGCAGACGTCCACCGACTGCGCCTCGCCGCCAAACAGCTCCGCGCCCACCTCCGCCTCATCCGCACGGGCGTAAGCCCCGATTGGTTCAAATCCGAAGACCTCGCCCTCCGCGACGCCGGTAAACAACTCGGCGCTCTCCGAGACAATCACGTCGTCATCAAATCACTCGTCGCCCTCCCTAAAGCCCTCTCTTCACCAAGCCTCTGGCAAGCCGTCCGCGAAACCGTCGAAGCCCTCAATGTCACCCCTCCTTCCCCCACTCCACAACCCAAACCCGATCCCTACGAACAAAGCGGCGTCGCCGTCCCGGAAGTCGCCGCCGCCCTCCGCTCCCACACACACGAAATGATCCACACGGTCCGTCCCAGTTCCGGATGGACCCTCATCAATCAAGGCCTCCGCCAAACCTACAAGAAAAGTCGCCAACGCCACGACTCCTGGCGCAAAACGGACGATCCCGCATGCGCCCATCGCCTCCGCCGACAGGTCAAATACCTCGCCTTCCAAACCGGTTTCCTCGCTCCCTTCTCCAAAAAGAACACGGAGAAACAAACCGCCCGCCTCCACGAACTCGAGCGAACACTCGGAAAATTAAATGATCTCTGCACCGTCGAATCCCGCCTTGCATCCGTCGAAGCAGACGGAAATGTCGCTCCCGAAAACCTCCGCCTCATCCGCAAAGCGCTCCGTTCAAAACGAAGACGCCACCACCAACGAGCCTCCAATCTCGCCAAGAAACTCTTCGCAAACTCCCCAAAGGCCTTCCTGAAAAATGTCCAGGCCTGAGCCCCTCATCCAAAGAAAGAGCTTGCTCCTGCCCCCAACGCATGGTTTGAAAAACCAGCCCGAATGATCCCCCCCACGCTTCGATCAGCCCCCGCCTTCGCCTCCCTCGCCTTCCTCTCCTTTCTCGCACTCACCCAGTGCAAAAATTCCCCCGATCCCGTCGCGTCCGACGGCACCCAGTATCTCTACAAAGACGCCTTCACCCCCTCCCCCCAAAACTCGGACAATCCCGACGATAATACTCCCAATCTCGTCAACGTCCGCGAAGCCATCCCCTCCATCGAAGTCGATCTCCGATACGCCGGCACCCAGAACGTTCTCGGGAAACCGCTCTACCCGAAAGACATGCCCTGCCTCCTACACCCCGCCACCGTCAATAAACTCCGCAAAGCCCAAACCTACCTCAACGCCAAAGGATACGGCCTCAAAATCTGGGACGCATGGCGCCCCCCCGCTTCCCAGCGACGCCTCTTCGAAGAATCCCCGCCCGAAGGCAGAGATTACATCGCCGATCCCGATAACTTCTGGTCACAACACTGCAACGGCACCGCCGTCGACGTTACCCTCGTCAACCTCCGCGGCCAGGAAATGAAAATGCCCACCGACTTCGACTCCTTCTCAAAAGACGCCGCCTTCCACTACCGCGGCGGAAATCCCACCATCCAAAAACACGTCCTCATCCTCCAGCGCGCCATGTACATGGCCGGCTTCTACGGCCTCGAACTCGAATGGTGGCACTTCAACGATGTCGCCAACCACCGCGCCGAAGTCGTCTTCGCCCCCGAAGTCGGCGTCACCCTGCCCACAAACTGATTCCCTGTAGGTGCGAGCGACTACGCGGCCGCTTGGCGGCCTAATTTAAAAACAAAGACAATTTGGTAGAGCCCGCCAAAGGCGGGATTAAGCGAGGACACGCCCCTCCCACTACGGACGAAAGCTCCCAAATCCTCTCCTCCACGTCCCCCAATCAATGCTACACTCCCCATACTCAAATGCCGTCCGCCCGCGAAAAAGCCACCCGCCTCGTCAAATCCCTCAGCGATAAAGGATACCAAGCCTACTTCGCCGGCGGCTGCGTCCGCGATGTCCTCCTCAACAAAACCCCAAAAGACTTCGACATCGCCACCGACGCCGTCCCCGAACAAGTCCAGGCCTGCTTCCCCCACTCCAAATCCGTCGGCGCCCACTTCGGCGTCATCCTCGTCCACCTCGAAGACGACGACTTCGAAATCGCCACCTTCCGCGCCGAAGGCAACTACACCGACGGCCGACACCCCGGCGAAATCACCTTCACCACCGCCGAAGAAGACGCCCAACGACGCGACTTCACCATCAACGGCATCTTCTACGATCCCATCGCCGACAATTACATCGACTACGTCGACGGCCAATCCGACCTCAAAAACAATATCATCCGCGCCATCGGCAACCCCGACGAACGATTCGCCGAAGATCACCTCCGCCTCCTCCGTGCCATCCGCTTCGCCGCTACCCTGGACTACAAAATCGAACCCGCCACCTGGTCCGCCCTTAAAGAACACGCCGATAAAATCACGCTTATCAGTGAGGAACGCATCCGTGATGAACTCTCGCGTATCTTCACCGATCCAAATCGCGTGCGCGGTTTCGATCTCCTCGTCGAAAGCGGACTCATGAACATCCTCCTCCCCGAGATCATCGCCCTTCAGGGATGCGACCAACCACCTCAGTTCCACCCCGAAGGCGACGTCTTCGTCCACACCCGCCTCATGCTCAGCCACCTCCCCGAGGAAGCCTCCCTCCCCCTCGTCCTCTCGGTCCTTCTTCACGACATCGGCAAACCCGAAACCCGCACCTACGACAAAGCCGCCGATCGCATCCGCTTTAATGCCCACGATCGCGTCGGCGCCCGCATGACTGAAAAAATCCTCCGCCGCCTCAAATACTCGAACGAAACCATCGATACCGTCGCCGAAGCCGTTGCCTCGCACATGATCTTCAAAGACGTCCAAAAAATGCGCGTCGCCAAACTCAAACGCTTTATGGCCCGCCCCGGCTTCGACGACGAGCTGGAACTCCACCGCGTCGATTGCCTCGGCAGCCACGGCATGCTCGACAATCTCGATTTCCTCCGTGAAAAACGCGAAGAGTTCGCCAACGAACCCCTCATCCCCCCGCCCCTCGTCACCGGTCACGACCTCATCAAACTCGGCTGGAAACCCGGCCCCGACATCGGCCACATCCTCGAAGAGGTCCAAACCCGCCAACTCGAAGGCGCCCTGAACACCCACGAAGAAGCAATCGCCTGGATCAATGATAACTTCTCCGCCCCGTCCTCCAACACCTGACCGCGGATCACACGCCCATCGGATTCAGTGACCCAGCCCACCGCAAAACTCCCGCAACTCGCCCGCTCCCTCGCCACCCCAAAAGGCGCCCTCGCCTTGGTCACCCTCCTCCTCATCCTCACCGGCGCCATCTTCCTCCTCTCCAACCTCTCCTGGCCGGGCGCCCTCGACCTCGTTCCCAAAGACGCCAAAGTCTCCGATCGCTTCCAGGCTCACGTGCAGACCGGCCTCTGGTGGGCCACGCTCGCGAACATCACTCTCCTCGCCCTCGGCCTCGCCACCGCCCGCTGGTGGCTCCAACCTTCTCCCACCATCCCCGATGGATACCTCCGCCGCACCGACCCGCCACCTGTCATCGGAAGAAAATTCCTCATCCTCACCCTCCTCGCCGCCGTCATCCTCGGCGCATGGATGCGCATCCCCCGTATGGACGTCAGCCTCTACTTCGACGAACTCCACACCATGCGCGTCTACACCGTCGGCAAACACCACCAGGAAGAAGACAATGTCCTCCGCTTCCGCCCCGCCAAATGGGAAGAAACATTCTGGCTCAATCGCGAGTCCAACAACCATACCTTCTACTCCATCGCTTCCCGTCTCTCTCTCGATCTCTGGAAAAAACTCGGTCTCCGGCAGGAAGGAAGAATGTCCGAAACCGCCGCGCGCCTCCCACCCCTCATCGCCGGTCTCGCCACGATCTTCCTCATCGGCTGGTTCCTCCACCGCCTCGGCTTTCCCATCGCCGGCATCCTCGCCGCGTTCATCCTCGCCCTCCACCCATGGCACGTCCGCTATAGCGCCGACGCACGCGGATACGGCATGTGCCTCTTCTTCGTCACACTCATGCTCCTCTTCCTGCTCCGCGCGCTCCGATCAGGAAAATGGCGCGATTGGTCGGCCTACGGCGCCTGCCAGTTCGCCGCGCTCTACTCCTACTCCGGTTCGCTCTACGTTCCCGTCGCAGTCAACGCCGTAACCTTCCTCGCCTTAGTCATCCTGATCTTCAAGCGCTCAAACTATCCCGCAAAAGAACAGGCCATCCGCCTCGTCGTCGCCTGCATCGCGTCCGCAATCCTATTCATCCAACTCGCTACGCCAAACCTCATCCAAATGGCGGAGTTCATCCAAAGAGATTACGTCAGCAAAGCGCCGCGCCTCGGACTGCTGCGCGAACTATGGGCCTATCTCTCCTCCGGAATGCCCTGGACCAATGTGAACACCAAGAACCCCCTCCACGTCGCCGTCGACACCAGCGCTTGGCCCGCCTTCATCTTCACGGTCCTGGTCGCCCCCCTCGCCACCCTCGCCGGAGCGCTCCGCCTCTCAACAAATATCAAACTCGGCTTCATCTTCACACTCGCCCTCATTCTCCCCGCCCCCATCGGCTTCCTCCACGCCAAACTCGGCGGCAGTTACCTCCACATCTGGTATCTCATCTTCGCCCTCCCCGCTACGGTCATTCTCCTGTCCCTCGGACTCACCTGGTTCGGAAAATTCATCCTGCGCCAATCTACTTCCAAACCCTCCATTGCCCCCGCCTGCCTCCTCGCCGCCGCCGCCCTCGCCCTCTTCGCCTGGCTCACCCACCAACAACGCGAGTCCATTCGCCACAATGGGAAAGAACCCCTCAAACTCGTCGTCAATAAAATCTACGGCGACATCGACCCCTTCTCCCCCGAAGCGAACGACATCATCACCGCCGGGGTCTGGAGCAGCGCAGGCGCATACGATCCCTGGCTCCTGCACGTATACGAACCCGAACACTTCTACGATGTCATGAATCGGTCCCTCGACGAAGGTCGCCCCCTCTATTACACCCACGGACACGATCACCTCGTGCGAAGTAGAAACCCGGTCGTCTTCACCTTCATTGATAATCCAAAACTGTTCCGCCCCGTCGAAAAATTCTGGGGCCTCGAAGAATCCCAATTCAACCACTACCTCCTCGAGTTCGTCGGCGACCGCGCCGCGGTCGAAGAAATGAAGAACAATCCGGTTGCCGCCCCCGAATCCAAACCGTAGCTTCCCTTTCCATATGCCCTCCTACTCAGCCGACTCCACCCCCGTCGAACACGACGACCCCGTAAACGCCCGCATCCTCGCCGTCTCCGAAGACAGTATTCAGGGCTTTGTCCGCGATCCCCTCGCCGAAATCGCCGAACGATCCGGCGTCGAACTCCCCGTCGTGATCGATCGCATCCGCGCCATGCTCGACGCCGGCATCATCCGCCGCGTCCGCCAAACCCTTATGGCCAACAAACTCGCCGAAGGCGCCCTCGTCGCGTGGAACGTCGATGACGACAAACTCGACGAAACTTTCGACTTCATGTTCCAGCAAGACCCCTTCAGCGGTCACGTCGTCGTCCGCTCCACCGATCGGGAAGTCTCCGGCTCCGAATACAAACTCTGGACCACCGTTAAAGTTCCGCATGGCGAATCCATCGACGAACACTGCACCGTCCTCAAACAACTCACCGGCGCCAACGAATTCCTCCTCATGCCCGCGAAAGGCATCTTCGCGCTCGGCGTCGGTCACACCCGCCGGAAATCGCTGGAACCCGGCGCCAAAATCGATGAACCCGCCACCATGATGACCACCGACATCGTCCCCCTCAGCGAGGATGAATGGAAAATCGTCATCGCTCTCAAACGCGAATTCGCCCCCGAAGAACTCACCGAGAATCCTTGGGCTGCCCGCGCCGCCGAGGCCGGTGTCCCCCTCAATGAATTCTGCTCCGTCGCCGAAAGCCTCAACGCCCGTGGCGTCGTCGGCCGCTTCTCCACCTTCCTCGAACACGTCAAGCCCTCCCAAACCGGAAAACGCGTCACCCGCTTCAACGCCCTCTTCCATTGGGCCGTCCCCGAAGGACGCGAAGTCGAAGCCGGTGGCGAAGTCGGACGCCATCACTGCATGACCCACGCCTATTGGCGCGAAGGCGGGCCCCGCTTCGGCAACGTCAATATCATGGGCGTCATCCACGGCACCGATAAAAACCGCGTCCTCGAACACAAAGCCGCCATCGACAAACACCTCGAGGCCTGCAACATCCCCGTCAGCTACACCAACGTCTTCTGGGGCGGCCGAAGCGAAATTAAACCCTCGGAAATCTCCCCCTACATCTACCGCGAATGGCACGCGGCACACAAGCTCGCAACGAACTAGCGTTTCCGCATCGGAGATCCCGCCTTACGCGGATTCGACGTCTCCAAATACACCTTCTCGCCCGCCTTCTTCCCCGTCACCGGATCAAAACTCTCGATCCCGACCGACTTAAACATCCACATCCCGTCCACCGTGTGCACGGAAATCACTTTGAATTCCTTCACCCGCTTCCCGTTCGCGTCATAGCCCTCCATCTTCAACACCGCCCCCGACTTCTGACCAATCCACAACCGCGCCTTGCCATACGGCCCGCCCACACCCGGATTCTTGACCTCCACAATCCAGCACTTGTCCCCCTGAACCGTCTCCTCCCCCAAAACGCCTGTCGCCGGCCAATAAAAATACCGCATCGCCAAATCCTCAAACAAAACAGGAACCCCCATCACCTGCTCCCCATACCGCTCCGCAGGCACCACTGCCAACGCCCCCCCTTTCGCCTCACGCACCACCGGCCGCGCTCCCGTCATATCCACCTGCAATACGTCCCCCGATTGCGAAAACACAAACTGAATATACCCCGGTTGCCCCGTCATCTTGAACGGCTGCCGCGATCCACTTCCAAACAACCGGCTGCTCGCCACCCGCAATTGCCCGTCCACCTCGAAATCTTCCCCCACATAACTCCCCCGCACGATATCCATAATCGCATCCCCGCTCATAGCCTCCCCTTCCTCCGCTTCCAACCGAACGCTCGTCAACACACTGAAAATTAAGCCCATCCCCAGCAAACCAACCGTCCCAAATCGCTTCATCCTATTCATGGTAAATCCTTTGACACCCATTCCCCACATTGTATTCAGTGTCTTTCCCGCCCAACCTACCCCAAGCCCCCCGCCCCGGCAATCATGACCCGCACGACCCATAATGACAACTAGCCGCGCCGTCCTCATCGGGCTCCTCGCGCTCACCCTCGTCCGTATCATCATCGGCGCCTTCAGCGAACTCTCCGCCGACGAAGCCTACTACTTCCTCTGGTCCCAGCACCTCGCCCCCTCCTACTACTCCAAGGGACCCGGCATCGCCTGGGCCATCAAGGCTGGCACTACCATCTTCGGCGATACCTCCCTCGGCATTCGCATCCTCTCCCCCCTCCTCGGCCTCGCCACCAGCCTCGTCTTTTACCGCCTCGGCCGTGCCCTCTTCTCGGAACAAACCGCCGCCTGGGCCGTCCTCCTCCTCAACCTCACTCCCATCTTCAACGCCGGTTCCATCGTCATGACGATCGATCCAATCTCAATCTTCTTCTGGACCACCGCCACCCTCACCCTCTGGCGCGCCCTCCACCGAGCCAATCCCCTCAACCTCTACTGGCCCCTCACCGGCCTCCTCATCGGCCTCGGTTTCCTCGCCAAATACACGAACGCGTTCCAACTCCTCTCCATCATCCTCCTCCTCGTCGTCTCCCGGCGCTGGCGCGGCCAACTCAAAAAACCCGGCCTCTACCTCCTCCTCCTCGTCTTCGCCCTCTGCACCATCCCCGTCTTCGTCTGGAACGCCCAACACGAATGGATCACCTTCACCCACCTCAAAGAACGCGGCAGCCTCGACCAAGCCCCCGGATTCAACCCCCTCAATTTCCTCACCTTCTTCGCAGGACACTTCTTCACCTACTCCCCCCTCATCTTCGCCGGCCTCGTCTGGGCCCTCATCCTCGCCGCCGTCCGCTTCGGAAAAGACGATTCCGAAACCTTCCTGTTCTTCTTCGCCGCCCCCATCATCGCCGTCTATTTCATCCTCTCCTTCAACCAAGCCGGCGAACTCAATTGGACCGCCCCCGGATTCATCACCGCCGGCCTCCTCCTCCCCCACTTCTGGCAACAAGCCAAACTCTCCGGACGCCTCAAACGAAACCTCCGCTCCGCCACCCTCGCCCTCGGCGGCCTCATGAGCCTCCTCATGATGAATACCGACCTCGCCCGACAGGTCGGCGCCCCATGGCCATACGCCTACGACTTCCAATCCCGCCTCCGCGGCTGGAAAGAATCCTCCGCATACCTCGACGACGCCGTCCGCGCCGCCGCAAACAGCCTCGACTCAGATGTCTTTCTCATCGGAAATAAATACCAAACCGCCGCGATCCACGGATTCTACCTCGACGACGATGCCCCCATCATCCAACCCACCCCCGCACACCCGAAAATTCACATCGTCGAATCCGCAACCATCCAAAACCAATTCTCCTTCTGGCCCCGCTACGACGGCCTCGAGTTTACCGGAAACCCCGGCGACGAACCCTCCTCACCCTTCATCGGAAAACACGCCCTCTTCATCACCGACAACGCCAAAGCCATCAATCCCCCGCAAAATATCCAACGCGGCTTCGAATCATGGGAACTCAGCGGGGTCATCGATATCGTCCGCCGCGATGACCTCGTCCGCCGCCTGAAAATCTTCACCTGCTACAACTACCAAGGCCTCCCCCTCTAAAAAAAAATTCTTACCCACCCCCCCTCCTCCAAGACATACTCATCCCAATCCCCAACCGTCAGACCGATAGACCGACCGACCGATAGACTCGCAATATGCCCAAGCTCTCCATCGTCGTCCCCCTCTACAACGAAGCGGATAACGTCGCCCCTCTTCAGGATCAAATCGACGCCGCCCTCGAGGACCACGATTTCGAACTGATCCTCGTCGACGACGGCTCCTCCGACAATACCCCCGACCGCATCCGCCGCCATCCCCACGTCCGCGTCCTCGAATTCGAAGAAAATACCGGCCAAAGTGCCGCCCTCTACGCCGGCATCCACGCCGCCACCGGCGAAATCATCGCCCTCCTCGACGGCGATCTCCAAAACGACCCCGCCGATATCCTCAAACTCGTCGCCGAAGTCGAAAACGGCGCCGACCTCGCCTGCGGATACCGCGCCAATCGCAAAGACACCCCCTTCAAACGCCTCCAAAGCCGCATCGCCAACGGCATCCGTTCCCGCTTCACCGGCGACGGCGTCCGCGACACCGGCTGCACCCTCAAAGCCATGCGCCGCGATTGCCGCGATGCCCTCGTCCCCTTCACCGGCATGCACCGCTTCATCCCCGCCCTCATTAAAGGCGCCGGCTTCACCATCTCCGAAGTCCCCGTCCACCACCGCCCCCGCCACTCAGGCGATAGCAAATACGGCGGCGGTCTCAAACGAACCATCCCCGCCACCCGCGATATGTTCGGCGTCAAATGGCTCCTCAAACGACGCTTCCGATACCGATTGAAAAAGTGATATCGCTCACCTCGAGATCGCGCATTAGATAAAACGCCCCCGATTCACAAACGCCTTCACTGCGTTCGCGAAACTTATTCGCAACCCATTCACAAACTATTCCCCTCCACATTTTTTCACCCCAGGGGATCCCTCTTGACTCCCTTTTCACCCACTTCCATCCTCGACCACGAACCACCACGCTCGCGAACCTCTTTCCGTAAACAGAAATGAACCTCCGCAAACAACTGCGACACATCCTACCCGAAATCCTCTCCGATAATCCCGCCGATGCCATCAAGGGAACCGAACTGATTCGATTGGTTAAATTCCGCCTCAATCACGAATACAGCGACGCCACCCTGCGCTACCACTTCTCCATCATGTCCTGCGATCCCACCTCGCCGATCGCCAAGGTCGAACACGGACAAGGATACTACAACCGCACCTCCACCAACATCCACTCACTCAAAAGCGCTCGAAACCTCATCCCCACCAGCCAAGGCCTTCTCGGTGAAGAGTTCCGCGCCTCCTCCGAAGAAGTCGATCTCGCCCTCGCCCGCGCCAACAAATTCCGCGAGATCTTCTGCCGCCACAACGAATACGCCAACCGCCTCCCCTTCTCCTTCGAGAAATCCTTCAGCGAAGGCAAACTCTACCAAAACCTCTGGCGCTTCCCCGATGCCATCATTCTCGATTGGCACGTCGCCGAAGCCGTCGACGACGAATTCACGATAAACCCCGACCTCCTCGAAATGTGCCGTCACACCGGTGGCTCCCCCTTCTCCCTCACCGCGGTCAAAATGAAGCTGGATGTCGATCATGGCTCCTTCCGGGAAGATTTCTTCCAATGCCTCAGCAATTCCGCCTGGACCCACGGCGGAGAACTCGTCATCGCCGCCCCCATCGCGGATGAAAAACTCGCCGAGGACCTCCGCTCCCTCGGCGCCCGCTTCGGAATCGGGATCGAATCATGGGGCCTCGATCTCGAAACCATCGACGACCTCCCCGAAGCCGCCGCCATTCGCGCCCTCAAATCACGCGAGTTCGAAGCCGTCCAATCCAAAATTGTTCAACACCGCCTCTGTGCTCCCGCCCCGCGTGCCGGACTCAATTGGCCGGAATTTCTGGAAATGCGGCGGGAATCTTCCGACTTCGAAGAAATCGTCCAGTGGCTCACCCGATCCCTCAAAGATCACCAGCCATACACCTACCAGGAATACCGCCACCTATCGAACCCCAAATCTCCCGCTTCCCCGGAAGTCGTCTCTTGAAACGATTACCTCCGCCGATACCCGGCAGTCCCTACATCACCATCCCCCCATCCACCGAGATCACCTGCCCGGTGATGTAGCGCCCCTCTTCGCTCGCCAAAAACGCAGCCACCCCGGCCACGTCTTCCACCTCCCCAAGGCCCTTCAAGGGGATGTGCCCCACGATCTTCTCCTTCATCTCGTCCGTCAGCTCGCCCGTCATATCCGTCACAATAAACCCCGGCGCAATCGCATTCACCGTCACCCCGCGCCCCGCAAACTCCTTCGCCAACGATTTCGTGAAACCAATCAACCCCGCCTTGCTCGCCGCATAATTCGCCTGCCCCGCGTTCCCCATCAATCCCACCACCGAACTCACATTGATGATCCTCGCACCCTTCTGCTTCAGCATACTACGCTGAAACGCCTTCGTCGCATGAAAGGCCCCCTTCAAATTCACCCCCAACACCGTGTCCCAGTCCTCCTCACTCATCCGCATCAGCAAGCCGTCCCGCGTCACCCCCGCGTTGTTCACCAGAATATCCACCTTCCCAAAATCCTCCACGATCTGCTTCCCGACCGCCGCCATCGCTTCCCCATCCCCCACATCCACCGCATAAGCCCGCGCCCGCCCCTCGTTCTCCGCATTGATCGACGCCGCCGCGTCGCTCGCGTTCGCCTCCGTCCGGCTGATCACCGCCACCTCAGCCCCCTCCGCCGCCAGCCGCGAGGCCACCGCCAATCCAATCCCACGTCCCGCTCCCGTTACCACCGCCGTCTTGTCTGCAAATCGTTCCATCCGCCTGTATTGCCACGCCACCGCCCACAAATCAACCCCCCTCTCCCACGCCCCCAAAATTGCTCGACCCCTTGCCCATTTTAATTAAGATAGGTTAACTATTGGCCCATGAACTGCCCGTTCTGCGAGAATCCCACCTTCGAAGGGATCAAATCATGCTCCGACTGCGGCTTCTCTCTCGATCTCCTCGATCGCATCTACGGTGCCGTCCCGCGCCTCACACCCGATCTCTGCGACAACGCCCAAATCTTCGACCCCAACCAAATCAAACGCCTCCAATCCGCCCTCACTCGCTTCCACAAAAACTTCCCCCAGAGCTACTTCCACATCGTCACCGAAAACCTCACCGCCATGGAAAACCTGCGCGCCTACGCCTTCTGGCTCTTCAACCGCGCCGGCCTCTCCAGTGACCTTAAACGCGGCGCCGGCAATCACGACGTCCTCCTAACCGTCGACGCCGCCAACAAACGAGCCACCCTCATCATCGGCTACGGCCTCGAACCCTTCGTCAACCAGGACCACCTCCAATACGCCCTCTCCGCCGGATCCACCTCACTCGCCAATGAAGAATACTTCGAAGGCTGCTCCAAAATCATCGCACAACTCGTCGATACCCTCATTAACATCGCTTCCGATATCGACCAGACCTACGGCATTCGCACCGCCGACGTAATCGCCGAACACAACAAAAAAGATACCTCGCCCCTGGCCGCTACCCCGAAATCCCCCTACTGAGCAATCGATACCCCCTACCCGAACGCCTTCAAAAAAGCCACCTCCATCGCCAGCTTCTCGTTCGTGCTCGTTTCCAAACCCGATCGCAAATACTCGATCGCTTCAAATCGCTCCCGCAAATCCGGACCCGAATACTTTTCCGCCAGCAACTCCGTCACTCTTCCCAATTCCGGAACGTCTAAACGCCCGCTACCATGCTGCCGCCTCAATGCATCCCCGAAAACCAACAACAAAATCTCCACCAACCCGTTGCGCCGCCCCACATACTCCGACTCCGTCAACGCCTTGAAATGATCCTCGCGCTTCGATAACCAATCCCCCTCCGTCCGCTGCTTGTACATCTCAATCTCCTCCTTGAGCAACGCATCGTTCCGGTCCCCAATCGCACTCTTTTCCGCCTTCAACAATGTCGCAAACCGATCGGCAAACCCCAATACCCCCGACAATCCCCCGCCGTCACCACCCAGAAACTCGGCGATCGTCTCCAATAATTCCGTCTCCCCCTCATCCCGACTCCCACCCTCGCCCGATCCCCGCAAATTCACCCGAATACAACGCGACAAAATCGTATCAAGCAATTGCTCCGGCCGCGAAGTCACCAAGATCAACAAACTGTTCGCCGGCGGCTCCTCCAATGTCTTCAAAAATGCGTTCGACGCCTCAACCCCCATCCGGTCCGCCTCCACAATGACCCCCACTTTCGTCTTTCCCGACGGCGCCGACAGATGAAGCGGCCCCTCAAACTCCCGAATCTGCTTCACCGTGATCCGCCGCGATTTGGAAACCGGTTGCACCAACCGCACCATCTCCGACTCCATCCCTTGCAAATCATCCCCCTCCTGCCCGTTCAAAAGCCCGATTAACCGCGCCGCCAATGCCTTCGCATCGTCAATCGCATCCGCACAAAACAAATATCCGTGCGCCAACCGGTCCGCGTCCCGCGCCCGCTCCAAATACCCCAACGCTGCCTCAACCGAAAACGCCATCAAATCGCTCCTTCAAAATTCCCCATATCTCTGCCCCAATCTCATCCACCTTACGCGTCGCATCCAACACGCAGATCCGCCCCCCCTCCGCCTTCGCCAATTCCAAATACCCCGCCCGCACATCTTCGTAAAAACTCAGCGGTTGCGACTCCATCCGGTCCTTCCGCCCCGCCTCTCCACTCGCCGCCGTCGCCCGCGCATGCGCCGTCTCACTGTCCATGTCCAAAAGAAACGTCACGTCCGGCACGCAATCACCCACCGCAAATCCGTTGATCATCCCCACCGCCTCCCCACCCAACCGCCGCGCCACCCCCTGATAAACAGTCGTCGAATCCATAAAGCGATCCGCAATCACGACCTTCCCCGCCGCCACCGCAGGTGCCACCACCTCCCGAACTAACTGCGCCCGGCTCGCGGCAAATAACAATACTTCAGACTCAGCCGTCATCCCCTCACCCTCCTCCCGGTATTGCAATAGCTCCCGTATCGTCTCCCCCACCGCCGTGCCTCCGGGCTCCCGCGTCACCAAAAATTCGTGCCCCGCCACGCCCAATCGCCGGCCCAACACATCAATCTGCGTCGATTTCCCACACCCCTCCGACCCCTCAAATGTAATAAATAAGCCTCGTTCCATGCCTTTCGTCCCCCCGGACCGTTCGCCCAAGGAAAACCTCATCAAACGACAGCCCCGTGACCCTTGTCCACCCCTTCTTGTTGCTTTTGACCCGTTGACCATTAATATTCAAAAAACGCCTTGCCCGGGCCCCATCCCAATCCCCCTCCGCCCCTTGGCCGCTTGACGGTCCACAGTCCATCCTCTACTAATGCCCCATCGAATGAGACCCGCCACGCTCACGAATCCGCGCCGCGCCATTTGGCTCGCAGCCCTCCTCCTCACCCTCGCCGCCCCCCTTTCCGCCGACGCCTTCCTCGGTATCTTCGGCAAAAAGAAATCCAATCCCGCCGCCGGCGCCGGAGAAGAAAACGCCGCCCTTGCCCTCTACAACCAAGGCACCACCGCCGAACTCGCCAAAGACTACGGAAAAGCCCGCGATATCTATCGCCAGGTCGTCCACCTATACCCCGCCACCAATGCCGCCGCCCAAAGCCAGTTCAAAGTCGGCGAATTCTACGAACGCGAAGGAAAAGAACAAAAAGCCTTCGACGCCTACCAACTCTTCATAACCGATTACAAAGGCTCCTCCCTCTTCTCCCAAGCCATCGAACGCCAATTCAATATCGTTAAAACCGCCCGCGACAACAAAAAGAAAGGAATCCTCGGATTCGGCGGCGGCCTCCATACCTCCGATCAGGTCGAAATGCTCGATCAAATCGCCAAAAACGCCCCCTTCAGTAAATACGCCCCCGAATCCCGTTTCCTCGCCGCCGAAATCCAACGCGAAGCCAAAGACTACGACTCCGCCATCATCCAATACCAAACCTTTGTCCGCGAATACCCCGACAACCCAAAAGCTCCCGCCGCCCAATACCAAGTCGCCCAGCTCCTCCAGGAAGAAGCCGCCAGCGCCAATAACGATGGCTCCCAGCTCGGCCTCACCCGAAACGCCTACGAAGAAGTCCTCATCCAATTCCCCGATAGCGCCCTCGCCTCAGACGTGCGCCAACAACTCAGCAACCTCGATCAACAACAACTCGCCAAATACTTCGAGATCGCCAAATTCTACGAAAAAACCGATAAATACCCCGCCGCCGTCATTTACTACCAGCGCGTCACCAAACAACCCGCCGCTAAAGACTTCGACGCCGCTAAAGAACGCCTCGCCGCCCTCCGCGAATCACACCCCGAAGCCTTCACCGAAGGCGGAAAACCCATCGTCGTCGAAGCCACCACCGACGTGAAAAGCCGCGACGACTACGTCGGCCCCCCCAATCTCGCCGCCCTCTCGAAATCCAATACCTCGAAAATCAGAAACTCCATGGACGACGTCGTTCCCACCCCCATGGAAGAACCCGACCTCCCCGATACCGAAACCGAACGACCCACCGAAGAACCCTCGCCCGGCCTCCTCCTCCCACCCATCAATGGAGAAATGGAAACCGAAGTCGAAACGGAAGAACTCACCCTCCCCCCGAGCGCGCCTTCCCTCGAATCCTCTCCTCCGCCCGCTCCCGTCATCCCCGCCCCCCCAAGCACCGCGCAAACAGATTCACAGGAGTAAAAAAACCTGCTATACCTTTACCGACAATACGCACCGAATCCGTCACCAACATGAAATCCGCCGGCCTTCCGATCATCATCTCCGCCTTCGCACTTCTCATCCTACAGGGCTGCGCTGGCTACCAACTCGGCCCCGTCAAACCCGCTCGTTTCGAAGGAATCAACACGATCTCTGTTCCCCTCTTCAAAAACGAAACCCTCGAGCCCCGCGCCGCCCCCATGCTCACCAACGCCGTCATCGCTAGCCTCCAGCTCGATGGCACCTACAAAGTCGGCGATCCCACCGGCGGCAGCGATGCCATCTTCAACGGCACCTTCAAAAATGTCGAACGCCGCCAGTTGCGAAGCGCCCGCTTCGACACCCTCGCCACCCGCGAACTCAATTACCGCGTCGTCTGCGACTGGACCCTCAGCCTCCCCGATGGCACCGTCATCGATCAAGGAACCGATTACGGCGAAGCCGCCATCTTCCTCGATCCCAATTTCCAGCTCTCCGAACGCCAGGCCCTCCCCCTCGCGGCCGAAGACTTCGCGGAAAGAGTCGTCAGCAAAATCAGCGAAGGCTGGTAAGACCCGCCGCCCTCACGGTCCACCCTCAACACGATATGGCCGCCCCCGGAGTCGTTTACTTCGTGGGAACCCCCATCGGTAACCTCGCCGATATCACCCAGCGCGCCCTCGACACCCTCCGCTCCGTCGATCTCATCGCCTGCGAAGACACACGACACTCCGCCCGCCTCCTCAATCACTACGATATCCGCAATATCCCCCGCCTCAGCCTTCACGAACACAACGAAGCCAAACGCAGCGACGAACTTATCAAAAAAATCCAAGCAGGCTCCTCCGTCGCCGTCATCAGCGATGCCGGTATGCCCACCATCTCCGATCCCGGCCAACGCCTCCTCCAACGCCTCCTCGCCCACGATCTCCCCTACGAAATCATCCCCGGCCCCAGCGCCCCCATCGCCGCCCTCGTCGGCGCCGGCCTCCCCGCCGACCACTTCGCCTTCCACGGATTCCTCCCCCCCAAAAAAGGCGCCCGGGAACGCGAACTCACCACCGCCCTCGAAGCCGCCCACACCTCCGTCTTCTTCGAATCCCCCCACCGCCTCCTCTCCACCCTCGAAATCCTCGCCCGCCTCGACCCCAACCGCCTCATCTGCGTCGCCCGCGAACTCACTAAAAAATTCGAAGAATTCCACCGCTCCCACGCCGCCCAAGCACTCGCACACTTCCAAGATCACCCCCCAAAAGGCGAAATCGTCCTCCTCATCGCAGGAACCAAACTCCCCAAATGGCTCCACCTTCCCGACCCCAATCCCTCCCATCCCGCCAAATAGTCGCGCCCGCCCCTTGCCAAGTCCCCTTCTCTCGCTTACCCCAATACCTTTCCGTCCCATTATTTCCCACCCGTCATGATCGCCTTCTCCACCTGCTGGAACAGCTCACGCCACTCCGATGGCGAAGCCATGATCCGGGAAATCGTCGATCTCGGCTTCGACACCATCGAACTCAGCCACGGGATGAATATTTCCCTCTTCCCCGGCATCCAAAAAGCTCTCGAAGAAAAACAATTCACCGTCGCCGGCCTCCATAACTTCTGCCCCTCCCCCATCGAGGTCATGATCGATGCCCCCGATTGCTACGAGTTCACCTCCCACCGCAAACACGAACGCGAACGCGCCCTCGCCCTCACCATCAAAACCATCGACTTCGCGGAACAATTCGGCGGTTCATACGTCGTCCTCCACCTCGGCAGCGTCGCCATGCGTAACACCACCCGCCAACTCACCCAAATGGTCCACGATGGCAAACTCAACGACCGCGAATATGTCGCCCTAAAACACAAGTTTATCAAAAAACGCGAAAAAGCCGGCCCCCACTACGTCGCCCGCGCCAAAGAAGCCCTCGAACCCATCATCGAACACGCCGAGAAAAAGAAGGTCCGCCTCGGCATCGAAAGCCGCAGTCGCTTCGAAGACGTCCCCACCGAACGCGAACTCGCACAACTCATGGAGGACATCAAATCACCCTACGTCGGTTACTGGCACGACTTCGGACACGTCCAACTCAAAGCCAACCTCGACCTCCTCGATCACCGCGAATGGCTCGGCCGCATGCAGTCCCGCCTCGTCGGTTGCCACCTCCACGATGTCGAATGGCCCGCGCGCGACCATCGCGTCCCCCTCGCCGGCAGTATCAATTACGATGAACTCATGCCCCTCATCCCCGTCGACAAACCCCTCGTCTGGGAACTCAGCCCCAGTCGCCGCAGCGCCGATATCAAACGCGCCCTCCCCCTCTGGATCGAACGATACGGAACCTGAACCCGCCACCAGCAGTCTCCACACATGACGTCGCTTATCAAAGAAGCCTGGCAGTTCTACCGCGCCAACGACCTCAAAACCGTCCTCTCCGCCATCAACAGCAAGGACGCTCACCCCGCCGTCCAATTCATCAAATACGCCATGTGCGGCGGCATCGCCACCATCGCCAGCATGGGCACCTGGATCGTCCTCGTCCTCACCATCTTCCCCGCCATGGATTGGATGACGATCAATGGCGAACCCCTCTCCGATTCCCTCCGCGCCCGCAACTCCGCCATCGCCAACATCATTGGCTGGGTCTTCGGAAATTTTGTCGCCTACTTCACCAATGTCCTCTGGGTCTTTAAAGACGGTCGCCACTCCAAGTGGCTCGAGTTCATGTATTTCACCGTCGTCTCCGGCATCGCCACCATCGCCGGTCTCGCCGCCGGCCCGCTCCTCATCGAACTCTTCGGCATCAACACCATCCTCTCCCAAGGCACTCTCATGATCACCGCCGTCCTCGTAAACTTCCTCTGCCGAAAATTCTTCATATTCAAAGGCTGACCCCGCTCCCCATCGCCCCACTCGCGCCATGACCACCTCCTCTCACCGCAGAGCTGTCATCACCGGCCTCGGCCCCCTCACCCCCGTCGGCATTGGGAAAGATTCCTTCTGGAACGGCCTCCTCTCCGGCCAAAGCGCCATCTCCCAAGTCACAGCCTTCGACCCTACCCCCTACCACGCCCAGTGCGCCGCAGAACTCACCGACTTCCACCCCGAAGACCACCTCCCCCCGCATCGCCTCAAACGCCTCGACCGCTTCTCCCAGTTCGCCCTCATCGCCGCACACCTCGCCCTCGCCGATAGCAAGCTCACCCTCACTCCCGATTCCCCAAACGAACGATACGGCGTTAGCTTCGGCACCGCCCTCGGCGGCCTCACCGACGCCGAATCCCAACACACTTCATTCCTCGAAAAAGGCCCCAAAGCCATCAACAAAGCCCTCGCCCTCCGCGTCTTCGGCGGCGCGTCCCATTCCCACATCGCCATCGAATTCGGCCTCCAGGGCCCCGGCACCACCAACGCCAATAGCTGCGCCAGCGGTAACATCGCCCTCGGCGATGCCTTCCGCCTCATCCGCGAGAATCGCGCCGACCTCGTGATCGCCGGCGCCGCCGATGCCCCCATCAGCCCCCTCTCCTTCGCCGCCTTCGACAATATCAATACCATGAGCAGAGCTCGGCTCGATCCCCCCGCCCTCGCCTGCCGCCCCTTCGATCAACGCCGCGACGGCTTCGTCATGGGCGAAGGCGCCGCCGCCCTTGTCGTCGAAGAATTCTCACACGCCCAAAACCGCGGCGCCCATGTCTACGCGGAAATCCTCGGCTTCAGCCTCAATAACGACGCCCACCACATGACCACCCCCCTCCCCGGTGGCCAACCCCTCGTCCGCGCCATCACCGATGCCCTCCATCAAGCCGGCCTCGCCCCCCAAGAAATCGACCACATCAATTCCCACGGCAGCGCCACTCAAATGAACGATCACAACGAAGGCACGGCCATCCAGGAAATCTTCGGCTCAACCGAAACCAACCCAAACCTCACCGTCACCGCCACCAAAGCCGCCACCGGACACTCCCTCGGCGCCGCCGGTGCCATCGAAGCCGTCGCCACCTGCCTCGCCATCGATCAAAATGTCGCTCCACCCACCCTCCACCTCGAACAACCCGACGAAGATATCCACCTGAACCTCGTTCCCCATAAACCCCAAAAACAAACCATCCGCCGCGCCCTGAACAACTCCTTCGGCTTCGGCGGGATTAACTCCTGCGTCATCCTCGCCGCCCCCGACTAACCACTACTCGGTCTTGGCTTTCTTCTTCGCACCGCTGCTTTTCTCCTCCGCCTCACCTCCATGCTCTTTCGCATGCGCCTCGCCCCCGTGATGCTCATCACCATGATCGTCGTGGTCACCGTGGTCACCGTGGCCGCCGTCCCCATGGTCGCCATGCCCATGGAATAACTCCTGCGTATCCTCCCAATGATGCTGCTCACACGCCGCCAACACCGCACCGATCACCACCGTCAATATCAATAAAAGTTTTCCCTTCATAATCCTTCCAATCGGCAACGAGTTAACAGCCTTTCCCCCCTTTCGCAACCCTCAATCCCCAAAGCCCCGAAAAACACAACGCGCCGTCGGCGTCTCGTGCACCACAATCTCACACAAGCCCGGACACTCCCCCTCCAAGCGACGCCAAAACCACGCCGCCATATTCTCAATCGTCGGATTCTCGAGCCCCTCCACCTCGTTCAAATACGAATGATCCAACAGCTCCAATATCGGCGCCATCGCCCCCGAAATCCGCGCGTGATCATAAACCCACCCCACCGACTCATCCACCTCGCCCTCCACCACCACCTCTACCTTGAAGCTGTGCCCATGCATCTGCCGGCACTTGTGACCCTCCGGCAAATTCGGCAAGGTCTGCGCCGCCTCAAATCGAAATTCCTTTACCAATCGTGCTCGCATTACTAATCGCCCCACCTTAGTGGCTCCTCCCCACAGCGCAAGTCCCCTCGCCTTGTGAGTTGCCAGCGCCGCCGTTCTCCGCCACATTGAGCCACCTCCCGCCGACGTCCTCCCATGTCCAACCGCATCGACAACACCTTCGCCACCCTCAACGAAGACGGAAAAACCGCCTTCATCCCCTACATTTGCGCCGGTGATCCTTCCCTCGACGAAACCGCCGCGATCCTCGAAGCCCTCCACGCCGCCAACGTCGACCTCATCGAACTCGGCATCCCCTTCTCCGATCCCCTCGCCGACGGCCCCGTCATCCAAAGCGCCGCCCAACGCGCCCTCGACGCCGGCGCCACCGTCCCCCACGTCCTCAACCTCATCAAAAATTTCCGCAAAACCTCCAATATCCCCATCGTCCTCTTCACCTACCTCAACCCCGTCTACACATACGGATACGAACAATTCCACCACGACGCCGCCGCCGCCGGCGCCGACGGCGTCCTCGTCCTCGACCTCCCCCCACAGGAAGCGGAAGCCAATCGAGAACTCGCGGAGTCCGCCGAGCTTAAACACATCCGCCTCATCGCTCCCACCACGCCTCCACATCGCATCCCCGAGATCACCAATACCGGAGACGGCTTCGTCTACTACGTCTCCCGCGAAGGCGTCACCGGGGAACGCACGTCCCTCTCCGGCAATATCGAAAAACAAGTGGCGACCATCAAAGAACACACGAATCTACCCGTCGCCGTCGGCTTCGGCATCTCCACCCCCGAACAAGCCGCCTCCGTCGCCCAAGCCGCCGATGGAGTCGTCGTCGGAAGCGCCATCGTCAAAACCGTCTCCCAACACCTCGACGACCCCGCCCTCGCCGACAAGGTCGGCGCTTTCGTGAAACCACTTGTCGAGGCCGTTAAGTCGGTCTAATCTCGTTACCCGTCGGACCCGCGGCGCTCCCCCCGGCGAAATACCGCACCCACGTCCGGCCTCCCAGCCTTCAAGGCCATGATTCACTTTTGGAAAATGAACGGTGCCGGAAACGACTTCGTCGTGATCGACAACCGTGCCCTCAAACTTCAGCTCTCAAGAGAGCAAATCGCCGCCCTTTGCCATCGCCAGTTCGGCATCGGCGCCGATGGCCTCCTCGCCGTCGAACCCGCCCAAAACGGCGCCGATTTCCGCATGCGCTACTACAATGCCGACGGCGGCGAAGCCGAAATGTGCGGCAATGGCGCCCGATGCTTCGCCCGCTTCGTCAACCACCTCAGCAATCACAGCCTCGAACAGGTCTCCTTCGAAACCATGGCCGGCACGATCCAGGCCGACTTCGTCGAAGATTACAACGTCCGCGTCACCCTCAGCGAACCCTTCGACCTCTCCTTCAACGAATCCCTCGACGCCGCCGGCCAATCCTTCGAAATCCATTCCGTCAATACCGGCGTCCCCCACGCCGTCGTCATCGTCGACGATCTCGAATCCGTCGAGATCAACAAACTCGGCGCCGCCATTCGCAACCACGACCGCTTTGCACCCGAAGGCACCAACGTCAACTTCGTCCAAGTCGTCGGCCCCGAAGAAATCGCCGTCCGCACGTACGAGCGCGGCGTCGAAGGGGAAACCCTCGCCTGCGGCACTGGCATGGTCGCCTGCGCCATCATTCACGAAGAGTTGACGGAAAACCCGCCCCCCATCACCCTCCGCGTCCACAGCGGCGATCGCCTCCAGGTGAATTTCGAACACCCCTCCGACCTCTCCTACCACAACGTCACCCTCACCGGTCCCGCCGAATTCGTGTTCGAAGGCGATATCGACGAATCCACCCTCGCTCCCTGAGTCATCCGCCGCTATCTTCGCCACCAACGCCGCCACCACACACTCATGTTCCAGGGAACCCACACCGCCATCGTAACCCCCTTTCGCGACGGAGACTTCGACGAAGCTGCCTTCCGCTCCCTCGTCGATACCCAGCTCGAAAACGGCATCAAAGGCATCGTCCCCGTCGGCACCACCGGAGAATCCCCCACCGTCTCCCACGACGAACACCGCCGCATCATCGAGGTCACCGTCGAGCAAACCGCCAAACGCGCCCTCGTCATCGCCGGCACCGGTTCCAACTCCACCCGCGAAGCCATCGCCCTCACGCAAGACGCCGAACAAGCAGGCGCCGACGCCTGCCTCCTCGTCGCCCCTTACTACAACAAACCCTCCCAGGAAGGCCTCTTCGAACACTTCAAAGCCATCGCAGAAGCCACTTCGCGACCCATTGTCCTCTACAGTATCCCCGGACGCTGCGTCATCGAAATCGGCGTCGAAACAACCGCCCGTCTCGCTGAAGCCTGCCCCAATATCGTCGCCATCAAAGAAGCCGGCGGTAGCGTCGAACGCGTCAACGAACTCGTCCAAGCCCTCCCCGATACCTTCCAAATCCTCTCCGGAGACGACTCCATGACCCTCCCCTTCATGGCCGCCGGAGGCGTCGGTGTCATCAGCGTCGCCTCCAATATCATCCCCGCGGAAATGGCCGCTCTCACCCAAGCCGTCCTCGACGGCAATATCACTGAGGCCCAAACCATCCACAAAAAATACTACCGCCTCTTCCATACCCTCCTGAAACTCGATACCAACCCCGTCCCCATCAAAGCCGCCCTCGGTCTCATGGGACGCATCGACCCCTCCCTTCGCCGTCCCATGGCCCCCCTCTCGGAATCCGCTACGGCCGAACTCCGCCACGTCCTCCGCGAACTGAACATCATCGCTTCCTGATCGCCTCAGGCCATATCACCCATGAGCACCATCAAACTTCTCGTCACCGGATACAAAGGTCGAATGGGCCAGGCCATCATCGATTGCGCCTCACGCGACGATCAAGTCGAAGTCGCCGCCCAAATCGATATCGGCGATTCCCTCGCCGACGCCCTCCCCCTCTGTGACACGATCATCGACTTCACCCACCACAGCTTCACCACCGAACTCGTTTCCGCCGCCGCCGACGCCGGAAAAAATCTCGTCATCGGAACCACCGGACACACCGCCGAAGAACTCGCCGTCATTCAAGACGCCTCCGCCAAAACTGGCATCGTCATGGCCCCGAACTTCAGCATCGGCGTCAATACTCTCTTCTGGCTCACCGCTAAAGCCGCCGCCACCCTCGGCCCCGATTTCGACCTCGAGGTCGTCGAAATGCATCATAACCAGAAAACAGACGCCCCCAGCGGCACCGCCAAACGCCTCGCGGAAATTCTCGCAGATGCCCGCAACCTCAGCTACGACAAAGATACCCGCCACGGCCGCCAAGGCGATGTCGGGGCCCGCACCCAGAACGAAATCGGCGTCCACTCCCTGCGCGGAGGAGACGTCGTCGGCGATCACACGGTCGTCCTGGCCACCGACGGTGAACGCATCGAACTCACACACCGCGCCTCCAACCGCAATACCTTCGCCGGAGGCGCCGTCCGATCCGCCCGATGGCTCGCAAGCCAACCTGCCGGTCTCTACGACATGCAGGACGTCCTCAACCTAAAAGACTGACTCCTCCCACAGCCAAGTTGATGGAAACAAAATACGGGCTCGCACTCGGCGCCAACGCCGGCGCACGCAAACTCCAACTGCGTGCCGCACGTGAACTCATCCGCAGGGAACTCGCCTCCCGGAACACCCCCTTCCTCGTCGCACCCCTCTATATCACCGCGCCCGTCGACTGCGAACCCGACGCCCGCTCCTTCTACAACACCTGCATCGAAATCGAATCCACCCACAGCCCCGCCGCCATCCTCGCCCATTGCCAGGAAATCGAACACCGCCTCGGCAGACCCCCCTCACACCCCCGCAACGCCCCCCGCACCATCGATATCGATATCCTCTACGCCGACCAACTCGTCCTCGATTCCCCCGAACTCACCATCCCTCACCCGCGCCTCTCATCCCGGCGCTTCGTCCTCGAACCCCTCGCCGAAATCCGGCCCGATCTCACTCTCCCGGGTCTCTCCGCCCCAGTGTCCTCCCTCCTGCGCGACCTCGAAAGCTCCGAACCCCCCATCGAACTCAAAGCCCAAGAGTGGTAGTCTCCCCCGGACCCCTTTCATGACTGCTCCCAATACTGCCGAGAAACTCCGCCACCTCGCCGATACGTACGCCGCGGGCAAAAAAATCACGTCCCTCACCGCATACGATTATCCCACCGCCCGCCTCCTCGACGAATCCGGAATCGATCTCGTCCTCGTCGGCGATTCCCTCGGCATGATGGTCTACGGATTCGAAGACACGGTCGATGTCACCATGCAGATGATGGTAAATCATACCCTCGCCTGCGCACGCGGAGTCTCCCGTGCCCTCCTCGCCAGCGACCTCCCCTACCACTCCTACGAGTCATCGGACCAAGCCCTCGAAAACGCTAAGCTCCTCGTCGACGCCGGAGCCGAAGCGGTAAAACTCGAAGGCGGTGCCGATCAGTTTGACCACATCAAAACCATCGTCGACGCCGGCATCCCCTTCCTCGGCCACATCGGCATGCTCCCCCAACACGTGCGTGAGGAAGGCGGCTACAAAAAGAAAGGCAAAACGCCCGCCCAACAAAACCAGCTCGAAAAAGATGCCGCTGCCCTTCAGGAAGCCGGTGCCTTCGCCATGGTCCTCGAAGGCATCGTCCCCGAAGTCGCCGCCCATATCACCGCCACCGCCTCCATCCCCACCATCGGCATCGGTTCCGGCCCTCACTGCGACGGGCAAGTTCTCGTCATCAACGACCTCCTCGGCTCATTCCCCTGGTTTCGCCCCCCTTTCGCCACCCCCAGGGCTTCCCTCGCAGAAGATACCCTGCAGGCCGTCGCCGCCTATATCAAAGAGGTTCAAAACGACTGAACCGGCGGGTCAGCCGCCGTTGTCCATCTCGCCAAAGGTGCGGAACTTCTCGTAACGCTCGTTCATGAGCTCCTCCTCCGGCTTGTCCGCCAATTCCTTCAGATTCCGCACCACCGCCTCTTTCAAACTCAACGCCGCCGTCTCATGACTATGATGCGCACCACCCGGGGGCTCCGGAATTACTTCGTCAACCACCCCCAAACTGTGCAGGTCATCCGCTGTCAACTTCATCGCTTCCGCCGCATCCGACGCAAATTTCCGGTCCTTCCACAAAATCGCCGCACACCCCTCCGGACTAATGACCGAGTAATACGCGTTCTCCATCATCAACACCCGATCCGCCACCCCAATTCCCAACGCCCCGCCCGATCCGCCCTCCCCAATCACCACCGCCACGATCGGCACCTTCAACAACATCATCTCACGCAGATTATACGCGATCGCCTCCGCAATGTTCCGCTCCTCCGCTCCAATCCCCGGATACGCACCCGGCGTATCGATCAAAGACACAATCGGCATCCCAAACTTCTCCGCCAACTTCATCAACCGCATCGCCTTCCGGTATCCCTCCGGATGCGCACTCCCGAAATTCCGCTTCAAATTCTCCTTCGTGTCCCGCCCCTTCTGATGGCCGATTATCAAACATCGTGCCCCGTCAATCCGCGCAAAACCCGCCGGCATCGCATTGTCGTCCCCAATGTGACGATCCCCATGCATCTCGACAAAACTGTCAAAACACCGGTCCACGTAATCCAACATGAACGGCCGGCTCGGATGACGCGCAATCTGCACCCGCTGCCACGCCGTAAGACTGTTGTATACGTTCTCCTTCATCTTCTGAATCTTGTCCTCAATCTTCCCGATCTCCTGAGACACATCCAGATCGTTGCCCGTTGAATTGGCCTTCAACTCCCGAAGCTGACGCTCCAGCTCAGCAATCGGCTTCTCAAATTCCAGCGGTTGTACGTCCATAATTTCCAAACACGAGCCCCCATTCTCGCCCGTATCACCCCATTAATCAATAACACTCACCGGTGTCGAGACTCGCAATAACGAAAATAACTCCTCCAAATCCGCCGGCGATACAAACACCCCCGCATAAAACTCATCCCCCGATCCTTCCCCCTCCACAACATCACCATCCCCGACCGGCTGCCCCTCGCCACGCGTCGCCGCTATCACAAATCCAACCCGCTTCGTCTGAATCCACTTGTCCGCGAAATGCACCCGCGAATCCGTTAACGGTATCCGCCGGTCATTGACATACGCCACCTTGTCCGAAATCGCCGTTGCAAACGGCGCCGTCACCCCCACCGGCAACCGCACCCGGTCGACGGGATACTCCTTAAAAAACTGATCCTCCAAAGTCAGCGTCAGCGTGCGTTCCGATACGTTCACAATCACGGAAAACTTCAATGGAAACACCACAATCTGCTCGCCCGGATGAATCGTCGTGTTCGTCATGTTGTTCGCACGCATGATGAATCCAATCGTGCAATCATTCCGGCTCGCAATCAGATTCAACGAATCCCCGCTCCGCACCTCATGCGTCTTCTTTCCCGGCATCGGATCGGAAGACAACAAGCGGTCCACATTGAACTCACCAATAATCCGCCGCGCGTCCTTCGCCCGCTCGGAATCCGGATGATACTTCAAGATCGAAAACAACTTCGCCCGACCCTCGTCCATATCCCCGCCCCGTATCAACGCCACCGCGTCCACGTATATGTCCTTGCCCGCATCAGGAAGCTCCACGTCCTCCGCCTTGATCGTCGATAAACCTTCGATCAATTCCCTCTCCGGCTTGCGCACTTTCTCCCAAAAATATATTCCCCCAAGGATCGACCCCACCATGATCGCCACCGCAAAAAGCGCGATCGCTATCTTAAGCTGCGCAAATCCCATACGACGTCTCTCCTCCTCTTACCCCGTCGCCCCCACTCGCTGTCTGACCCCACTCATTGTCCTTATTGTTTCTCCATCTACAAGAGACCCCGGCGCTTGAAATCAAATACGTTGATCCCCTGAGACTTCTGGATCATCTCGATCGTAAACTTCATCAACGATATCTCCCAGGTGTCGTCCACCCCCTCAATCACCGCACTCAAAGGATTCGAAACCACCTTCGACTCCCCCAAAATATTGTCACGCACCGCCTCGATCCGCTCCCGCACAATGTCCTCCGTCACATCGCTCTGCCGGAAACTGAACCCATATTTCAAAAACGACAAATTCGCCCCGTGCTCCTTCAACCACCCCATAAACGCCTCCGCCTGATCGCCGAACCCATCAAAAATCGCCTCATCCATCGCCTCCGGCCGCACAATCTTCGGCCGCTCCGCCTCAATCCGCCCACGACGCACCCGCACCTCCCCCACGCTGTCCATCAACTCCGATAACAAATGAAAATCAAAACACGTCGACCCAAAGGTATCAATCCGCCGGTCCGGCTCGTGAATCACGGTCGTCGCCTCTAAAGCATACTGGATGTCGTCGTCCGAATACATCTATCTACAAGCAAGGTAGGGCTGTTTCACCCTTGGGCCAACGATTTCCTCAAGCACACAGATTCCCAGAACCACACCTACATGCCGCTGCGCCGCCATCGCCGCCTCACCGCCCCGCTCACGCACGAGGCCAAACCCGCTCAACAAGCAATCCCTACTCCCCGTCCCCGCCTCCGCCGTGGGAATCAATATACTTGGTCACATCCCCCACCGTCTGCAGCTTCTCAGCATCCTCGTCCGGCACCTCGATCGAAAACTCCTCTTCAAAAGCCATGACCAACTCGACCGTGTCGAGCGAGTCCGCTCCCAAATCTTCAATAAACTTAGCTTCCGGGACGACCTGCTCTTCATTCACTCCGAGCTGCTCGACGATGATGGACTTAACTTTGGCTTCGTGGTCGGACATTATTGGATGATCGGTTCTTGGTTTCGGTAGCAGTACTAAGCTCCTTGGGGTTTGGCAACTAAATAAATGGCTGTTTTCCCGACTTTTTTAAGAAGCCCAAATCCTTCGTCCGAAGCCCTCTAGCGCCCCTCCGCGCCCTCCTCCTTCGCCTCTTCGTCCGTTTCCTCATCCTCCCCCTCTCGTTCCCCCACACCCTCTTCGCCCCCTTCCCCAGCCTCCTCGTCCTCCTCCTCGTCCTCATCGATATACACCCGCTCCACCAATTCCCCGTCAAAATCCGCCAACATCCGCGCCAATATCTTGTCCGCCCCGCCAAACTTCAAATCGTCAATCACCGCCTTCCCCTTGCCCTCCTTCTCATCCTCATAATACGCATACGCCAGCCCTTTATTGTCCCACTTCCGCTTGTCAATCCGATACACCCCATCAAAAGGCACTCGCTTCCCCTTCGTCGTGTAATACGCCTCGCCATCCGCACGCACCTTCTTTCGCGAGTTCATCAAGGTCACCCCCACCACGATCCCCCCAATCACATACAAACCCCAGGCAAAATGAAACTGCTCCTCGATCTCCTTGTCGGTCATCCGCTCCGGTTTCTCCGGCAGCTTCCGCTCCAATGAAAACGCCTTCCACGTCTCACCCCCCTCGCTCGCATCATACGCCTCCTTCACTTTCGCCACATGCTCCGCCTCCTCGGGATCACCCACCGTCAAATCCAGCTCCGTAACGACGTCCTCCCAACTCTTCTCCTCCTCCTCGTCCTTCGCGGCCATGAACGCATCATAAACATCCGCCTTGCGGTTTTTCTTCGGATACCCAATCGCCCCGTCATACAAAAAATAGGTCGCCATCCCCACCAACATCAGGGTCATCAACCCCATCCGTCGGAAATACCAGGGCGTCACCTTGCACTCGATCGGGCCACCCGAATCGACCGCCACCTCTCCGCCGCTATCTTGTTCCTGTTCTTCCGCTTCCACAGCGCCCAACCATCGGGGATTTCCGCCTCATGTCAATCCCCCCGCCCCCGTCCAAAATCCAATGCAATCACATCCCCCGCGGATACGCACAATATAGCGCTCCCATCC
>JBCCIR010000048.1:0-32944 GCA_039028175.1 Verrucomicrobiota bacterium | reverse complement strand
TGTAAATTTAGCTTGATTATTTCTGTTTACAAAGCCACTATTATGGCTATAATTATCATAGTTATTGCAGGCTATTGGCTTGTGATTGCGCTATCTTTATTACGTCGTCATGGAAGACATTCACGAACAGAGTCCATTGGGGCACCGGATGATGCACATTTCGCAGGATCCGGGGGTCAGCGACTTTTACATCACTCCTTGGGAGCAGCTTTGTTACAAGCGGAACGGCAAGCTGACCTTTGATTCGTTTGTTTATCAGCCCAGTTTCGCCATGGAGATACAAGCGGGGACGGCGGACTATGCGCAGTCACTGGGTGGGCGTCGTTATCGTGTCAACCGGATGGTGACGCGGGGCCGCTATCGTTGGGTCATGCGTTTGCTTCCCGAGGATATTCCGGCGCCTGAAGATATTGCGGTGCCGGCGGCGGCAATGAAGGCCTTTATGGAGGCAAAGAACGGCATCTTTCTTGTTTGTGGTCCGACGGGGAGTGGTAAATCGACGACGATTGCGTCGATGGTATTGGCGCGGGCGCTTCGGCGGCAGGAGCACGTGATCAGTTTTGAGGATCCGATCGAATACGTCTATCCGTCGGAAACGCCATCTCTGATATCTCAGAGGGAAATGGGAAGTGACGAGCATGATTTCGGCTATTCTCTCCGGGCGGCATTGCGTCAAGCGCCGGATGTGATCATTATTGGGGAGATTCGAGACGGCGAGACTGCGGAGATTGCGTTGCAGGCGGCGGAGACGGGGCATGTGGTGGTCGCGACTCTGCACACGTCATCGGCGGCTCAGACGGTGCAGCGTTTTATCAAGCTGGTGCCGGCCGAGCGGGTGGAGAACGCGGTTCTTTCGTTTGCGGACGCGATGATTGGGATCATGTGTCAGCAGCTTTTGTTTGATGAATCGAAGGACAAGCGGTTCGCGATTCACGAGTTGCTTCTCAAGTATGATTCGGTGTGTGCGATTATTCGGGCGTCCGAGTTCAAGAAGCTAGACCACGAGTTGGAGGCCGGATTCAGCCGCGGCATGATGGATTTCGAACGGAGTCTTCAGATGCGCGAATACGAGGGTTGGTATTCGAGCAAGCGGAAGGCGACAGGCTATTCGGATCACGAAGTCCGGGAATATCTCGATAAAGAAAACCTATTACCCGCCGATAGAGACCAATGAAAGTGCAAGATATAAAAGACGTATTGACGTTCGCTGCGTTTCGTCCCGATGCGGACGACAGCAGTTCAACGTGTCCGAAGCGATTTCCGGGGCAACGCTATCTATTGCTCAATGTCAGCCGTGATCATGTTTCCTGGCGGGCCGTGGACAAGAAGGGCGATTTTGAAGGAGGCGACTCGATGGAGGGTGATTTGCGCGATGTTGCGCCGCAGATGTCGGAGGATTGGAAGGCAATGACTGACAGTGGGCATGTCGTTGTCTCGATCAACAATCGGTTTGTCATCAGCTTGGAGCACAATCTTTCGCGTCGGTCGGGATACCAGGAGTTGATTCGGTCGAATCCGAAGGCGGTTCTTGGCGCCAAGTGCGACCGGGGGAAGCGTTATGCGGTGCATCACAATCCTGAAACGAGTGCGAGTCTTGTTCTGGCGTGTGATGACTCCCTGGTGAAATCCGTTGAGGAGAACTTGACGGCCGTCGGTCTCAAGCCGGCGCGCATCTGTTGTGGGTTGTATGCCATGATGACCGGGTATTTGCATGAGTTTTATCGTCAGAAGGCGAACGATCGTCCGCAGAACATGGTATTGCTGGCGTGTTGTGAAGGCTCCGTGGGGATATTGAATCAGAAGGGCGGGCAGTGGAGTGAGTTTCGGGCTCGAAGCGGGGTGTATCAGGAGGAGATCGAGCCGGTGGCCCAGCTTACGTCCAAGTTTTTCCAGGAGATGACGCCGGGAACGCCGGTGGTTTTCTTGAACGATCGCCGCGACACCCCATTTGCGCAGCGGATGCTGGAGGGGTTGAAGAATTTTGCGATGCAAGACGCGACGCAGGATGACCATCTTTGGACGGTCATCGGGAAAAGTTAACCATCAGTTAATCAGCAACCACGACGAGTCATGGAAACCAAAGAGTTTATTTGTCACGACCTGAAAACGGATCCGCCGGACGTATCGCACGGCCTTCCGAGCGCGTTTCGCCTGGTTCCGGTTTTATTTTATATCGTAGCGGTGGCATCGATTGTTCTTGGAGCGTGGTTTTCGCTCGGGATGCGTTCGGCCACTGAATCCAAGAAGCATTGGACGGGAGAGATTGCCCGTCTCAAGCGTGAGAATGAT
Source organism: Verrucomicrobiota bacterium (assembly GCA_039028175.1). Taxonomy (GTDB): domain Bacteria; phylum Verrucomicrobiota; class Verrucomicrobiia; order Verrucomicrobiales; family DEV007; genus JBCDBW01. The sequence continues at coordinate 30,655 of JBCCIR010000048.1, read as the reverse complement.
CGATTGGCGGCGGAAACCGGGGATATCGAGAAGCGCAATGGTCGGGCCACTGAAGTGGTGGAGTGGATGGAGGGGGCGCAAGGTGTGCAGCCATTGAGTGTGGCGGTTACCCGCAGTTTGGCACCATCGGTGACCTTATCTGAATTGAGTTTGACGCGAAATGCGGAAATTCCGAACCAGTTGTATTTCACGTTGAAATTGGACGGGGCCGGTCCCGACCAGTTGGAGCAAACCCTGACGGGTATTCGGGCGATGAATTTTCAGGATTATTCGGCGCAGCAGGTCAAGACGGATGACTTGCTTGACTACAAAGCGACGCTGATTTGGCAGAACCCGAACTAAAGCAAGAGGCACTCTGATGAAAGAAAAACAAACGGCATGTGTAGTCCTGTTTCTCCTGGCGTTCGCCATGGGATATGGGATGAAGAGATTCCACACGACCTTGGTTGAGCGGCAGGCGGAAGCGCGCGCTGCGGAAGCGGAGGCGCAGACGGAGGAGAATCTTCGTGATAACGCCGAAAAGCGATTGGCGGTCTTGAAGATGGAGACGCAGAGTTTGCGGGATTACTTTGACCAATGGTTACCTCATCTCGGGAGTGCTGGGGCGGTTGAAAAGGAGGAGCAAAAGATATTCGATTTGATCAAATCGGCGCAGATATTCGCTTCTTCACAGCGGACGGAGGTCAGTGCCGCTTCGACGAACAAGGAGGCATTTATTCCGCAGAAGCTCAGCGCGCATTTGGTGATCCAGGACAATTACACCAAGACGATGAATTGGGTGGGAAGCTTGGAGGAAGCGCTTCCGTCTTGTCGAATTTCCAATATCAAAATGACGAGGGGGGTGTCGCGAAACGACGTGAAGGTTGAAGTAACGATTGACTTTCCTTTGATCGCATCGGGCAACGGATGAGGTGGAGATATAGAAACGATTAATCAAGTGAGACTATGAAAGCAAAACACGAAATTTCCAAGTTATGTTCGATAGCGTTGGCGATCGGAATGGTTGGCGGAACGGGGGGCCTAAGCGCTGCGAACGAGGTGAACGGTTCGATTGAGCAGTTGGGCATTTTGCCCGGGGACAAGGCGCCATTGCTTGTGACGGTGGAAGAGAGAAATCCATTTTCCGCACGGGTTGAGGAGAAGCAGGATGATGCGTTCGGATTATCGAGCGAGTCTCAGGAGAGTCAGATTCGGGCGGTTTTTGGGTCGTTGCGGGTCAATGGTTTGAGCAAGGCCCCGCAAGGGGGATTGCGGGTGTTGTTGGGCGATCTGATTTTGACGGAGGGGCAGGAAGTGGCTCCGGTCATTGTCGGGCAGACTGAGAGGATTGTTGTGGTCAAGGTGACGGAAGAGGAGATCGAGTTTGCCTGGGTGGACGAGCACACGAACGAGTTGGATGGGCGGACGCTGTCGATCCCGATCCTGATGGCACCTTCGGTTGAGTTTGAGTTGGCGGGGCAGCAGGCGGGAAGAGAGCGTAGCAAGGTGCGTGGGGTGCGAGTGTATGTGGAGGAGAAGTTGCCGAAGCAGGGAGCGGTTCCGAACGAGGCGATTATCAAGAAGGCGGAGAAAGTAGCGTCGCTTGGAGTGCCCGAAGATTCCGAAGGGGAATAGTTGTGCCGCCTTGTTTAGCTGAAATTTTTTGGCGAGCGATTCGGAAGATAGAACATGGAATAGCAATATGAGAAACGGGGTGCGCTAGCCGGGTAGTGCGCTAATGCACAATGATTACGTTTAGTAGAGTCAGGAAGAGTCAGTCCGATCGCGTCGTGCGGGTTTCGAGCGAGCGGGGCCGGCGGGCGCGTGGATTTACGTTGATCGAGATACTCGTGGCATCGGCTTTGACGGCGTTAACCTTTACGGCGGGGGCGATGTTGTTCCAGGCGGCGACGGCGAACGGCAAACGAGGGGCGATGTTGGTGGATTTGAATTTGGGGACGCCGTTGATGGAGAACTTCTACGGGCTTTCGCAGAACTCGATCAGTGCCTATGTGGCGCCGCATTCGGGACGGGGTGTTTTTGCGGAGGAGATGAGGGAGCGGTTCAACGAGGATGTGGCGGGGGCGGTGGCTGTATTTTGTTTGGGGCGGAACGGGATGAATACGGTGCGACCGACGACGATCCCGTATCCGGCGACGCCGATTCGAATGGATACGCCGGAAGCGTTTCGATTGCATTTAGTATCGCAGTTTCCGGAGGCGGCGACGATTTTTTCATCTTATCGGGTAGTGCCGGCGACGACGAATGGGACGATATTCATCATGGGGCCGAGTGCGTTGCCGAACGAGCTCTTGGTTCGGGCGATTTACGAAATCGATTTGGTGCCGCACGCCGGCCCTGCGGGGACGTATGCGTCGGTGCGGCGGTATGTGGGCACGTCGCTGACGAACTATTACGATATCTTCTATGAATCCGGTGCGGGGGCCTTGTTTCAGCCGCTATTTGTTTCCTTTGAGCGTGAGGCGAGGGCGGTGGTTACGGAGGGGGAGGCGATCGATCGATTCAAGAAGGCCAAGAACTATCCTTTTTACTTTGTATGGTGGCCGGATCCCGAGGCGATGAGACTTGAGCAGGTTGCCACTGCTATTTATCCGTCATCGGATCCGCGCGAGGCGTACGGGCATATGGGAGGCAGGACGAGTTACATGTTTACGGTGCCGTTGTTTCCACCTCATTGATTTTTTTACCGGGCAAACCCAGACAACCAGGATTATGAATACGAAGAATATCAGGCGGGTGCGCGGAACCATATTGGTGGTGACATTGGTGCTTTTGGGCGTGGGCGCCCTTGGCGTGACGGCGGGAGTGGCCATCCTTCATGCCCGCGTGGGACAAGTGGGTGCGATTGAGGACGCGAGTGTGCGACGGGTGACATTTGAGAACAGTCGCGCGGTTGCGAGGGAGCATATGTATTCCAGTGTTCTCGCGGGAGGTGCGGGCACGGGGCAATCGATCAGTTTGCCGAACTCATGGGGTGGAGTGGATATGCCGTCCTGGACGGGTAATCCGATGCAGTCGATGACGATTGGCTCTTACAATAATCATTTTGGTCCGCGGGTGGATGGGATGTATGAGAGTCAGTTTGCCGTTGGAGTGGGGGATGGTATCACCAGTATTCCGAAGTCTTACCGGGTTCTTTCGAACTATCCCATATTGATGGGTGATATATTTACCCTGCACCGGCCGGCGATCACCCCGGGTGATCTCATTCGGGTGAGAGGCAACATTGACGTCTATGGGCGCGCGGTTTTGTGGGCGGATTTGAATTCGAGCTATCCGGGTGACTACGATGACTTGAATGCGGTGCAATATGTTCGGCCCGACGACGGGGCTACCCCTTATGATGTGGATGCTCCCGGATCCGGGGCGAATGTGATGCCTGACAACTATCCGATGCTGGCATCCACCTATGGGGTTGTGGGAGCGAGTCCGAGTTATGACGGCAAGCTGAACGTTGTCGATCCTGGCGTGGCCAATCCTGACAATTCGCTCATGTTGAAAGCGCAGGCGAATAGTCCGATTTACGTTGATGGGAGTAGTTACCGGCCTTGGAGCGGCGGGGTGCACTGCAATGGAAATGGCCGGGTGTATATCGAGTTGGACACGGCGTCGTTGAGTTCGGTGATTGTTTCGAACGTGTTTCGTATTTACCTGTACGGGCAGAGCAACGCGGTCGAGGAAGCCGCCGCGGGTGCGATGAATCCGATCATGATCGTGCACACCCGGAATTCCGGTGCCGAGCGGGCGCTTTACAGCATTCGTTGTTTTGATGCGAACAATCGGAAGCTGGTGATGGGAGTGAAGAAGAACGTGGAGAACGTGGAAACGAGAATGTATTTTTACGACTCGTTCGCGAACCCCACTTGGAGAACGATGATGTTTGCCGAGAACACCCAATTGAGGACGATCAATCTTTGGGGGGGGGAGGTCAATTTCAAGGGGGGACTGCATACCGACAGCAGTCTTCGTCACACGGGTTGGTATAGCTATGCGGGGGTATTCAACATTGTGCCTGAGGACGAGCCGGAATTGTTTATCCCGCTTTTGGTTCGAAACGCGTGGTTGGAAGGAGTGGCCCAATGAAGACGCAAGTGATTGAAAGAAGCGCGGCCAGGAAGGCCGGGTACACGTTGATCGAGGTCATGGTGGCAGCGGGGCTGCTTTTGATCGGGATCAGTGCAGCCTCTTCCTTGACGCTGACGATGACGGGCCAGGAGGAGATCAATCGGGCGGTCTCGCGGACGGCGAATCTGCAGGAGAATTACATCAAGGCCTATCATTTGGGGCTGACGCCGGCAGAGATCACGGCGGTGATGCCGCCGGAACCGAGCCTGGCATCGCTCAATGCGGCGGAAGCGACACCGACCATCCCCGGGGTGGGGGCAATGGAATCGGCCACATGGAATTTTTTCGTCCGGCCGAATGCGACGGCGTCGAACTGGTCGGCGGGTATGTGGACGGGTGGTGATCAGGGGGCTTTGCGGACGATGAATTTCAGTGCTTATCGATCGCCGACCTACTAGGGGGGGCGCCATTACGACGATCAAGACTTCCATCTCTCAATCTTTAACCGGGAAAAACAATGCTTAAGAAAGTTGCCATTACGAATGTTCAGACGGGCCGAACGGTCACGACGGTTGTCGATACGGATACTGACGAGAAGGCTGAGTTGGGGTCGGGGCATACTCCGAGCGAGCGGATCCAGGTGACGTCGATCACGGGGCTGGACGAGAAGATTCAGCGGATGACGAGTCCGAAGCGGTCGATGACGGACCGGGCGGCGTTTTTCAATGGGATTGCGAAGTGTTTTGAGCGGAATTTGCCGGCGGTGAAGAGTTTTCAGTTGCAGGCGAATCGGATGAAGACGCCTCGTTTCCGTGGGGTGATTGCGGACATGTGTCATGACGTTTCCATGGGGGAGAAGATCAGCGACGCGATGGCGAAGCACGGCGATGTTTTTACGCCGGAGATCATGGCTTTGGTGCGTGCTGGTGAGGAGTCCGGTCAATTGCCGGCGGTGTTTCGGCAGGTGGCGAGCAGTCAGCGGAAGAACCTGGCGATCATTCGAAAGCTGAAGGGGGGGATGATTTATCCGGGCATCGTGCTCACGCTGGGAGTGGGGGTGGTGATCGTGATGAGTTTCACTCTGGTGCCGGCGATGGTGAATTTGTACAATGACTTGAAGGCGGACTTGCCTTTGCCGACGGTGGTATTGATGAAGCTGTCGGAGATTTTGTTGAAGCAGCCTTATCTTGTGGCAATTCCGATTGTGGGATTGATATTGCTTTTCAAGAATTGGGGACGGATTACCGCGATGGAGGGGATGCAGAAGTTATTTGATCGTATTCCTGCGGTGAACAACATCGTGCGGAAGGCGGCGGCGACGGTGGGATTCCGCACATTATATATGTTAGTGGAGGCGAACGTACGATTGAGCACTGCGCTGCAGATTACGGCCGAGGGTTCGACGAACTACTATTATCGGCAGTTTTTTACGAAGGTGCATCGTCACATTCAGGAGGGGCGTTCTCTCCAGGAGAGTTTCATGGTGGAATCGCATTGGTTGGGCAATGATGGCCGGACGATATGCGGGGTGATGGAAGTGGCGGGGGAGACGGGATCGGGGACGGGGCCGTTGCGTGAGATTGCGGACGACTATGAGGAGGAGTTGGATTTGATTGCGAGTCAGATTGACCGAGTGATTGAGCCGTTTACGATTTTGGTATTGGGCGGGATGGTGGGGGGGCTGATCTATGCGATCTACGGGCCGATTTTCAGTTTGGGCGAGACTTTGTTGCCGGGGCGTGGGGGTCCCTCGGGTTCAGGGGGGTAGGGGGGATTGCGAGTTTTTTGTGGAGGCCGTGTCCGGTTGCCGGGCACGGCCTCTTTTATTTTCATGGTGAGGGAGTTATGAGCAAAAAGGTGACGGGGCGCCGCTTTTTATAGAATAGTCTGTTAATTATAAAAATTATAAAAAATACATTGACTGATGCCAATAGTTAAGGAACATTACCTTGTCTCAATCCTGAGGCACTGTAATAAAATACAAATACAATAACTGCAATAATTAGAACATACTAAGCTATGAAAACCAACATGCTTAACAAGAAGGCTGGTTTCAGCCTTGTCGAACTCCTGGTTGTGATCGCCGTTATCGGCATCATTGCTGCGATTGCTGTTCCTCAGATCTCCAAGATCAACGAGTCTGCTTCTCAAGCGACGGCTCAGCGGAACGCTCAGAACCTCACTTCGGTGTATGCCTCGGCTTTGGCCGCTGGTCATGACTTCGCCGGTGGTGCGACTGACATCAGCAACACGATCGACGCGATCGTGACTGGCACGACGATCACCGCTGCTGGCGCCTTCAACGGCACCTTCTTCGGTGTTCCGAATCTTAGCACCACGGACAAGACGGCTGCTGGCAGCTACGTCGACTTCGACGCCACCAGTGGTCTTATGATCTACGACAAGGCTGGCGACAGCGAGTCTCAGTAAGGTTAATTTCGAATTGGATTTTTGAAGTCAATTTGAGAGCCAATTCGGCATTTTGCTCCCCGGCGCTTCGGCGCCGGGGAGTTTCCCTCCTCCGACACTGCAAAACGAATTTTCGATTCACGTCACCAGAACGAAAACATTGCCAACGACTCGGAGAACAATGAATCTTGGAACGAAACATCCCCAAAAGAAGGTCGCGGGGTTTACGCTCGTTGAGATTCTGCTGGTAGTCGGCCTGATATCGATCATTGGATCGATGGCGATCAGCAACTTTTCGAATGCGTCGCAGGATACGCGTCGCGTGGTGACCCGCCAGCAGCAGGCGGCTTTACAGAATGCTGTGAACAGCTGGGTAGCCCGGCAGATTTCGGGAAATCAGACGGTTGCGGAGACGCGGGTGATATACAATGTCGATCCCGGTACGGGGAGTGCGCGTTCGGCGGAAGATCGTCTTGACCTGGTGGCGACTTATTTGGACGACCCGACCTATCTTCATTTTAAGGATTACACGACGGACCCCGCGAAGGTGCAGACGGGGGCGATGGACAAGCTTTCGTATCACTTGGAGCTGCCGGATTGGCAGAACGGATCTTATCCAAAGGTGGACTTGATCAAGCCTTAGGCGGGGTGAAGGCATCGTTTCACCATTATATTTTTTTTAGTCACGGAAGAAGCAAAATGAAGACAACAGTGAAACAGAGCGGGGGATTTTCGTTGGTGGAAGCGTTGGCTGCGGTGGCCATACTTGGGATCATCGCGTTCCTGGCCTTGCCGAACATTGTGGCGATCAAGGAGGATGGTGAGGAGAACCTGGCGGTGGCCCGTGCGGAAGCGCTCAATATGGCCGTGGCGTCCTACATTCAGTCGAACGGGCGGTTTGCGGCGGATGCGGGTTGGGATGCAGCGGGTTCGGCCCAGTTGAAGTACGACTTGATTTCGCCATACCTGGCGTTTGCGCCGCAACAGATTGGGAGTTACATGCCGGCGACGTATTCGGTCAATTTGCCGGCAGATCTGAATGCGTTGACGAAGACGGTGCTCATTGGACCTGCGGGAACGATTAACTATTGAGTGTCAATGGGTTGAATTTTGGGTTTTATACGCCTGCCGGGGAATGAATGGGGAGCAAAGATCAATAAGACTCGGCTCGAGCGGGTCGACTAGCCAGGCGGGCTATTCGCTCGTTGAGGTGATGATCGTGCTTGTTACGATCGGGGTGCTTACGGGTGCGGCGTTGAGTGCGTACAGGGGGGTGACGAAGGCTACGCGGCAAGGGGTGGCGCAGGGGAGGGTGGACCGACTAAACGGGGCGGTGGCGAAGTATTCCCAGGTGAGTTGGGTGTTTGATGTGGCGGCGGATGACGGGAGTGGTGCGGACGAATTGCTGGTGTTGCGATCACTGCAGTGGCGGGATCCGGTGGATCCGGTGCATGGTTCGCCGTTTTTCGAGAATGACTGGAATCCGGCGACGACAAGTAATGTGGATGCTTATCGGATTCGTTGGAATGGGTTTGGGTACGATTTGATATTGCCCGGGGATGCGGGAACGGGGTTGGAGGTGCGTTTTGACGGTCTGGATTCGGCGCAGACCATTAATTTTGGAACGTCCTATCAACCGGTGGGACCGGCGTGGCTATTGATTTTCTAAACCAAGAATCCAAGAAATGCACTCTGACCATCTCTCAATACCGGGAGGCGATGCTCAGGCCCAGGACGGGGCGGGCGGCGCAGCCACATTTAGTTCCAGCATGGAGCAAGACTTATTGGATCCGGGCAGGGGATTAGGGGAGGATGCCGATTCCAACAGTGCGTTGGTTTCTTTGGAGGGGGTAGCGGTTCAGTATGGTTTACTGCCGGTGGATTTGGCTCGGGCGACTTGCAATGTGGATGCAGAGAGCTTGGTGCGGAAGTTGGGTCGCTGGCCGATGACGGAGAATCCGTGGTTGCCGGTGACGACGCTGGGGCCATTTGTGGTGTTTGCGCACCACAATCCCAAAGAGGAAGAGTTGTGGGGGGTGCCGGACTTTTTCTGTTCGAAGATTGTTATCAGTGCGGAGCAGTATGAGGCGATTCGTCGTGAGATTGTTCAGCGTGTTTCGCACAATCCGCTGGCGAAAGAGAATCCGTTGGAAAAACTGGAGAAGCCGAGTTTTGAACCGGGTGACTTGAAGGCGGCATTTGATTGGTTCATTGAGGTGTATCCGCTCGGGGATGTTGAGAAGGAACGATTGGCGCAGGCGTACAAGGAGGCGACCGAGAAGGACGACGAGATGACGGTGGCCCGGTTTAACGGTCTTCGTCCGAGTTTGGGGGTGGCGATGCAATCGTTGGCATCGTCAAAGCCGTTGCTGGCGTTCAACCCGGATGATGCGCCGCGGCAGGAGCTGTTCCCGAATATGTTGCTTGAGAAGCACGGGGTATATCCGGTGTTCCTGGGACGCCACCGGGTGTATTTGCTGAGCGAAGAGACTGACAACTATGCTTTTGAGGATGAGTGGCTGTCATCGGGCAATGATCCGGTGGAAATGGTCACCGTCTTGGCGGACGGGAAGTCGATCGGTCGGGCGATCGGGCGCAACAACGACATTGGATTGGATGTCGAGGGGGCGACGATGTCAGATGACGATTATTCGTATTCGGCATCGACAACCATTGTGGAAATCATTCCGGAGGATGTGTATTCGGTTGATCCGCGCAATCCGAATCACACGCCCGAGGAGATCATTCACTGGGTGTTGTATCAGTCGATTACGGCGGGGGCGAGTGACATCCACTTGGAGCGTTATTACAATACGGCGAGATTCCGAGCTCGTTTGGACGGGGGGTTGAAGACGGTTTACACGGCGGCGGAGGAGATGCTTCCGCGTTTTATCGCGCTGTTCAAGAATTACTCAAACATGAGTCAGACCCGTCAGGAGACGCAGGATGGGCGCTTTGGGATTGCGATTGGGAAGCGCCGAGTGGATGTGCGGGCGGCGGCGGTGCCGTGCCGGAAGGATTTGCAGAAACTGATCATGCGTTTCCTCGACAAGCAGGACGGGCTGAAGGAGTTAAGCGAGTTAAATTTGTCGCGGCGGCAGAGTGACATGTTCAGCAAGGTAATGAATCGTGACCAGGGGTTGGTATTGGTGACGGGGCCGACGGGTAGCGGTAAGACGACGACTTTGTATGCCTTGTTGAACAGCATCAACGAGGAGGACATCAACATTCACACGATCGAGGATCCGATCGAGTATGAAGTGGAGGGGATCAATCAGACGCAGACGGACATCGTGCATGGTATTGATTTCCTAACGGGATTGCGGGCTTTGTTGCGGGCGGACCCGGACGTGATCTTGATCGGGGAATCCCGGGATGAGGAGACGGCGAACGCGGCGGTGAACGCGGCGCTGACGGGGCACCTGGTTTTGACGACTTTGCATGCGAACGATTGTTTGCGCGCGATCTCGCGTCTGTTGTCGATGGGAGTGCCTCCGTATTTGCTGTGTGATTCGCTGGCGTTGACCCAGGCGCAGAGATTGGTGCGTCGGCTTTGTCCGTATTGCAAGCGTCCAACCGAGGCGAGTGAGGAATTGCAAACGATGATGATGGAGCAGCGGATCATTGATAAGCCGTTGAGTGCGCCGATTTACGAGCGGGTGGGTTGCCGGGAGTGTCATTCGACAGGATACCGGGGGCGGCTGGCATTGATGGAGGTTTGTGAGATCACCACGGAGATGGGAGACTTGGTTGAGGTGAGTGCGCCGCAGGCGGAGTTGCGGAAGGTGGCGCGGCGGAATGGGATGACGACGCTTTACCAGGAGGGTTTGAAGAACATTCTCGAGGGCAACACAACCTATGAAGAGATACGAGGTCTGGCCTATACGGCGGGATGAGGTGCGGCGAGTTTTACAATCGAGAGACATGTCCACAAATTCAGATTATTCGGGCGGCGGGACCGCCGAGGAGCCGGTTAGGATTTTGGTGGTTGATGATGATCCCGGGATGTTAATCATGACGAAAGCGGTGGTGGAGAGTATGGGGCACGAGGCGGCCCTGGCTTCGAGCGGGGAGGAGGCGATCGAATTATTCGAGAAGAATGTGGAGGATGGGGAGGCGATTGGGTTGGTGATCATGGACTTGACGATGCCGGGGGGGATGTCGGGGATTGAGGCGATGCATCGATTGCACGAGATGGACGAGGAACTGCGGGTGATCGCCGCGAGCGGTTATTTTGAGGAGGGGGCGGGGCAGCGATTTTGCGATGAGGGGTTTTGCGCGATCCTTCCCAAGCCGTTTACGCCGGACAAGTTGGCGCAGGTGGTGCAGTGGAGTCTCTCCCGGGCGCCTTTGGCGGCGGGATAAGGAGCTTTGGGGCTTGATGCGGTGTGGAGGAGGCCTCATTTTTTCGGGAAAATTGGCTTGCAAAGCCCTTGATAAGCGGTAGTGATATTGCCCTTTTATGGCCAAGAAATCCTGGATAGAGCGCAATGCGCGCAAGCGGCGGACGGCGGAGAAATACGCCAAGTTACGTCGTGAGTTGAAGGAACAATCCGATTACGTCGGTTTGTCATTATTGCCGAGGGACGCGAGTCCGACGCGGGTGGTCAACCGGTGCGAGTTGACGGGTCGGCGGCACGGTTATATTCGCCGGTTCAAGTTATCACGGATTGCTTTCCGGGAACTGGCGAGTCATGGGATGATTCCCGGGGTGACCAAGTCGAGCTGGTAGGCTTTCGAAGCCGTGGATAGCGGTGGTGCGGGCGTAGGGGTCGTGGGCCGGTTTTGGGTTTTTTAGATTTTCCGGGACGGAAGGCGGGAGGAGATTCGGGGAATCGTCGGTGTAGGTCCAACCGACGTTCACGAGTTTATCGATCGAGACGAGATCGTCGCGCATGCCTTTGGGTGTGCCAATGGGGGACAGCGTGAGGATCATGCGTTTGCCGTTATCGACGGAAATGAGGGCGTCGAGTTGTTTGGCGATGGGCGAATCACGATCGAGGATGGCGAGTTGGGTTCCTCGTCCGACGTCGGTACACCAGAGCATGAGTCCAAAGGCTTTGTCTTTAGGGATGCGGCTGAGGGCCAGTTGTTCGGGGGAAGGGGTTCGGCGAATGGCGCTGACGCGGAGGGTTTGTGGTTCGTTGCGACGTTCGGTGATGAAGCGGTGCCATTCCTGTTCGTGGAGCGGAACGAATTGTTCCCAGTCAATTTTCCAGCCGTCGCTGGTGTTTTCGAGCCCGAGGGTGAGGATATCGGAGTGCTGATCTTCGAATGTGAGGGAGAGAAATTCATGTCCCTCGATGGTGGTTGATTCGCTCGACAGCACGCGTGTGATTTGCCGTGGTTGCCAGGGGTTGTTTTTGTAGAATTGCCGCATGACGGGTGCGAGGCGTCGGTGGTGGCGGACGTGGGGGAGGAGTTCCGGCCAGGAGCGAACCGCGAGGGCTTCGTTCGCGGCGGCGACGGCTGCGGTGACCTTTGCGGCATGGGCGGAGCTCTCTTGTTCGGCGGCGACGGCACGATTCTTGGCGGCTTTTTTGGAGGATGCGATGCGTTCGGTTTCCTCGCGGTGATTGTCCATATCCCTTTGTGCGAGCAGAAAGAGGAGGGCGACGATGGCGGCGGCGGCGGCGAGAATCTGGACGGCTGCGAGTGGCGTGAGGACGGGGCGTTTGGTGTCGCTCTGTTCGCGTTCGGAGTCAGGGGAATCCCAGGCGAGCGGGTCGCCGTCGGCGCTTGGGAGGATGTGGACCTCGTCGAGTGGGATGAAGCTTTGGGAGAGGTGTTTGCCGGTGAGAACCTTGACGGCGTTTTTGGCTGTGGGTTCCGGGGTAGAGGGGTGGGTGCCGGGGAGAGCGTCATCTCTGAGGGCGGAAGCGAATGGAGGCGCCTGGTGATGGGAGCTGGGGACGGGGGGCTGATTTTGTTGGGGAATCGATTGGGGATTGGGGGGGGACTGGGTCCGGCGTTGTTTTTTTTCGAGGACTGTTCTGAAGCGATCGTGGTTTTCTTTATTGAGCTGGCGTTCGCGATCGCGCTGGGCGTTGCGAGCGGCTTCGAAGAGAGGATCGCGAATGCGGGCGGGGGTATTGGCATCGGGGAAGGGGGCGACGATGGCGGCGTGACAGAGGGGGCAGTTGAGTTCGGCGCCGGCGCCCGATTTGCGGACATGGATGGGGCGTTCGCAGGCGGGGCATAGGAAGGTGAGGCGTCTTCGTCGGAACAGTCGGCCGCGGAGGGAGGGGCGTTGGGCGGTGGGAAAGGAATGAATTGGCATGATCGCTTATTGCGGGCGATGCGGCCGAGGGGGGAGGGCGTTGTCGTTGGGAATCCGCCCGTTATGGAAATTATCATTGATACGGTATTGAAAACAAGGTTTGATTTGTAGAATTGGGTTTTCGTCGCGGAAAGGGCGCTCGGGAGGGATGTTCTTGGGGGGGAGGATTGAGTGGGGAAGCGGGCCGGGGGTCAACGGCTGCCCGGCAGAAGCTGGGTTTGTTGGTGAGGGTTTGATATCTGAAGGGTTGGCCGTCACTCGTGCTTGGAAAGTAGGGGATTGACCGGGGAGGGGGGGACGTTTCACGATGGCGTGTGCCATGCGGTTGTCGCGGCTTTTCCGGCCGGGGAGTGATTCCCTGTCCATCATTCTGCTATTCTGACGTTTACTCCCTATGAAACCCCCGTTCTTTCGCGCGCTATTTGTATTGGTATTGATTATTGGTTTGATGCCGGTGCCCGGCTGGGAGCTTGGGTTCGCCCAGGATGATTCCGCGGCTCCGGCGGTGGAGGTGAACACGGGTGGGGAGAGTGAGGACGAGGGGGTTTCCAAGGGGGAGACGACCTTGATTGGTTTGATCAAGTCCGGTGGCTGGGCGATGTGGATCCTGGGGGCGTTTTCGTTGGGGTTGGTGGCCTTATGTGTTTACAACTTCATCGATTTAAAGGAGAAGAATTTCTCACCGCCGGAGTTGTCTGTGGCATTGGAGGGGGATATGGACCTGGCGGACATTGAGGGGGCGATGGAGCGAACGCAGTCGAGCCCGACGTGTTTGGGGCAGATCATATACGGGGCGATGGATTACGTCGTGAATCGTGGGTATACGGTTTTGGACGGGGAGCATTTGGACAACTTGATGGCGGATGCGTCGCGAGCGTTCAATCGGAAGCGGGCGCGGACGATCAATTATTTTTCGGTGTTGGGTCAGGCGGCGCCGATGGTTGGATTGCTGGGGACGGTATCCGGGATGATCAAGGCATTTGCGAATCTGGGGCAATCGGGGATGGGTGATCCGAGCAAGTTGGCTGCCAACATTTCCGAGGCCTTGGTGACGACGGCGTCGGGGCTGGTCATCGCGATTCCGGCGATTTTCGGGTATTTCTTTTTCCGAGATCGATTGAGCAACCTGGTTTACCTGTCGGATGAGAAGGCGGCGGCGTTGATGAACCGGTTCCGGACGGCGGTTTACACGGAGGGCGAAGCGCAGGCTGGTGACGAAGCGGGTTTGTTGGGAGAGGGTGAGATGCCTGCGCCGGCGTTGGCGTCGGAGGGCGAAGTTGAGGAGGGGGGGGAAGAAGGGTGATGACTGGGGATTTGGATTCGGAGGCGAAAGAGCAAGCGCGACGGGACTAAAGAGACATGGCACGGCCGACCAAGGAGTTGTTTGCGGAGACATACAAGACGGATATGTCTCCGATGATCGACTTGGTGTTTCTTCTGCTGATTTTCTTTATGATCAGTTCCACTCTGATTACTTATCAGAAGGATGAGCGGGTGAAGATCCCGGTGGCTTCGGCGGCGCGGGTGCCGAACCTGGTGGAGAACCGGGTGATATTGAATGTGTACGAGGATGGTTTGGTGCGTGACGAGAGCGGGACGAAGGTTTATGAGCCGGGGCAGGTGGAGGCCTTGATGGCGGGCCACAAGGCGAGCAATCCCAAGATTCGTCTTCATTTGCGGGCGGACAAGCGGGTGACCCATGATGCGGTGAAGAAGGTGGTGGCGGCGTCGGCGCGGGGCGGGGTAACGAACGTGATTTTTTCGACATATGTGACGGCGAAGTAGCGAAGAGGAAGCGCATGGCGAGAAGCAGCAATCCATTTGAAGAGAACGACGAGCCGGAGTTGAGCATTGCGCCGTTGATTGACGTGGCGTTTTTGCTGCTGATTTATTTCCTTGTGACGACGACCTTGCAGAAGCAGGAGGCGGATTTGAGTTTGGCCTTGCCGGGGATGGCGTCGATTGAGAGTGATCCTGTCAAGGTTGATCAGATGTTGATCGAGGTGACGTCGGACGGGTCGATTTTGGTGAATCGTGAGTTGGCGGAGGCCAACCCGGCGAGCCGGGAGTTGCCGGTATTGACGGATCGATTGAAGCGGTATGCGGCGTCGGCGAAGATCGCCGGATCCGAAGCGATGGTTATCATTGATTGTGAGGGGGAAGCGCAACAGCAGCGCTTTGTGGATGTTTTGAATGTGTGTGCGAAGGCGGGATTGAAGCATGTTACATTGACGCAGTAGGGCCCCAACTTGAAAGGAGACCATAATGTTAGAATCGGGACAGTATGAAGAGAAGAAGGGTTCGAAGAAGACGCAGGCGGTTCTTTGGGCGGTGGTGATTCATGTGGGGTTGTTTATTCTTTTCGCGTTGATCGTGATTTTGCCCGCGATCCGCGAGAAACCGGAGTTGGTGGCGCAGGTGATGCCGGCGGGGATCGATTTGGATCCGAAGAAGCAGAAGCGGAGTGTGACGAAGCAGGTGGAGAAGGCATCGGCGGCGTCTTCGGCTTCGCCCATTGCGCGTCTGATGCGGGCGAATGCGACGGCGGTGATTGCGGCGCCGGAGGTGAAGAAGATTTCCGAGGGGCCGATTGGCTTGGGGGAAGGGGATTTTGGGGATGGTGGTTTTGGATCGGGATCGGGCGGGATGGGATCGGGGGCGTCGTTTTTTGGATCGAAGAAGACAAAGGGGAAGCGGTTTCTTTTTATACTGGATTATTCGGCATCGGTGAATGGGAATCAGCGGTCGATCACGGAGGCGGAGATGGAGCGTGCGTTAGGGGCATTGGGTCCGCCGATTCAGTATCAGGTGTTGTTATTTGCGGGGCCGGCCTGGTATGCGGGGTGGAATGTATCGGGAAACCGGAACAATCCGACGGTGACGGACGAAGACGGGAAGGGCAGTTACCAGTATCGGTCTGTGCGTGGGGCGGGGGATTTTGAATTTGAGGGCAGCAAGAGCGAGTTGCCGAAGGCGCCGTGGCTGACGGCGACGAAAGCGAACGTGAAGGGCACGATTGAGGCGATGCGTGATACGAAGTTGGTATGGGGGACGGATTGGGCGATGGCGATGGAGGTGGGGCATTTAATGGATCCTCCTCCGGACGTGATCTTTTTCATGGCGGATGGGACGGGGGGCAACGATCCTCCCCCGATATTGAAGATTAATGAGGCGGCGGGAACGCCGGTCATTCACATGTTTGCGATGCAGACCTCGCAGGGACGTGCGCAATTTGCGGAGATTGCGGAGAAAACGGGTGGAGAATACCGAGTGATTGTGGATGGGAAGACGACGGTGCCGGGTGAGGAGTATAAAGGAAGATAGTCAGGGATAGAGATAGTCAGGGATAGAGAGAGCAAAATCAGCAGAGAGACCGGCGAGTGGGCCGGGAAGCAATAGAGACCGAAAATGAACCCCCTTAAGATCGGCAGCGGAGATGTGCCGCGGCGCATTTGCATGGTATTGGCATTGGGTGCCATTTGTGCGTGGCCCTTATCGGCGCAGCAGCGGAGCAACGATTTGGATCCGGTTTTTGCGTATGACCAGGCGGTGCAGGCGCATGCGGCGGGGAACTGGGAGCGGGGATTGAAGATATGCGATGCGATCATCGCGCAGTATGGGAGTTACGGTTTGCGCGAGTTTGGGCCGGTGTTCGGGCATTTCTATTATTTGAAGGGGATGATGCATTTGGGTCTGGAGCAGTGGGAGCCGGCGATTGAAGCGTTCAAGATTTGTTACGAGCAGTATCGCAACGACATGGAGACCGCGGACAAGACGGATGCGGAGTTGCCGCTGCGGAACCGGTTTCGGATTCATGCGCTTGTGAAGTGGGGCGGGGCGTTGCAGGCGGTGGAGCAGTATGGGGAAGCGATCAAGATGTATGAGAAGGCGTTGCGAGAGGCGCCGAAGGAGGAGGCGGACATCAACACAGTTCATGTGGGGATCAACCTGGGGCAGTGTTATTTGCGGGCGGAGCAGTATGCGAAAGGGCGGGAGTATTTGACGAAGGCTTTGGATTCCGAGATTGCGCCGGGATTGCAGGAGACGGTGTTCATGGTGTTGGCGGAGGATTGGTCACCGCATGTCGAGCTGGGGGAGTTGCAGACGTATTTGGCGGAATACGGCGATATTTTGAGAAAGGCCACGAGCTATTCGCGGATGACGAAGAATCCGCGGGTGAGCCGCTTGGCGCAGTTGGGGATAGAGGCGGAGGATCCGATTCGGGCGCTGACGTGGTACAGCTACTTGTTGAATCCGCGCGAGATCGTGGCGGCGTATGAGCGGCGGATCAAGTTGTTGGAGGAGGCGAAGGCTGAGGAGGACGCGGATACGGAGGGCATTGATGCGGAGATTGCGGAGAAGCGATCGGAGATCGTCGACCAAAAGGAGGCGCATGTGCGGGATGTGTTCGGGGTAGCGAACTGTCAGTTTGTGATCAACAACTACTCGGCGAGCTTTGCGGGATACCGGTATTTGGCGGACGATCATCCGGAGCATCCGCAGCGGCCGCATATCCTGCACAACCTGGTGGCGTCGGCGGTGCAGGTGGGTTTGTGGAACGAGGGGTACGCGTATGGGAAGTTGTTTTTTGACGAGTTTCCGAATCATGAACTGCGTCCTTCGCTGGCGCGGCTTTTGGTGGAGGTGATATTCCTGGAGGGGGAGTATGAGGAGGCTTACCGGATATCGGGTGATGTGCGCATGGACATGGAGCGGGGTTCTGTGATGCGGGACGTGCCGGATTTTATTTATGGGGCCAGCGCGCATCACCTCGGTGAGTTTGAGGAGGCGGACCGGGAATTGGGGGGGTATTTGAAGGATTATCCGAATGGTGGGCGGACGGAGTTGGTGAAGTTTTATTATGGGTCGAACAAGGTGAAGTTGTTCGAGTGGGCGGAGGCGGTGCGGATATTGGAGGAGTTCATGGCGGAGTATCCGGCATCGGAGATGATGTCGACGGCATTGTATGAGGCGGGGTTGTCGCGGTTTATGTTGGATGATTACACGGAATCGTTTACGCACACGATGAAGTTGCAGGGGCAGTATCCGGATGCATTGGAGATACCGGCTTCGTATAATTTGAAAGGGGATTTGTTGGCGGCGATGGGCGAGGCATCGCGGGAGGAGGTGGAGGCGGCCTATCTTGAGGCGAAGACGCGAGCGGAGGAGAGCGGGGGTGAGGAAGCGACGGCGGCGTATTCTTTGTGGCAGCTGGCGGTGGTGGCGCACGGGGCGGAGGATTGGGAGACAGTGGCGGGGTATTTTGATGAGTATCGCCAGGAATATCCGGACAATGTGTTCCGGTTGGACTTGTCGGCGACTTGTGTGGAGGGCTTGAGTCGTTCGGGGCGGAGGGATGAGGCGTTGGCGACTTTGAAGGAGCATGTATTGGAGTATTCGGATCGGCCGGATTCCGTGGAGTTGGCAGAGATGATCGGTTCGTATGTTGGGTTTGTGGAGGATCACCTGGAGGTGGATGAGGCCTTGGCGGAGATAGCGGCGTTTTCGGAGGAGGGGGGAGAGGGTGCTCCGCCTTCGGTCAAATCCTGGTTGTTGGTTTCGCAGATCGAGCTTTTGGAAGATTCCGAGGAGGAGGCGCGCCAGGAGCGGGCGCGGCAATTGATTCATGCGTTGAATGCGTCGTTGAAGCCGGAGGCGAGCGGCACTTATCCGATGGTGCGGTTAGCGCGCTGGCGGACGGGTTTTTTGAAGGAGCCGGCGAAGGCGGACGAGCTCTACGACTTTATATTGACGGAGCGGGCCAAGAGTCCGGGGGTGGAGTTTGCGTTGTTGGATACGGCGTTAGCGGAGGCGAAATCGAGTGATGCGGAGCAGCGGGCGAGTGCGTTATCGAAGTTCAACCGGGTGCTTGAGGAGTTTTTGGTGGATGATTTGCGGGAGTTGGCGACTTTGGGAATCGCGCGGTTGAAGACCGAGGATGGTAATTTCCCGGTGGCGTTGACGTGGTGGGAGAAATACTTGGAGGATCGGACGTGGTCGTCGGCGCGGGCGGAAGCGAACTACAGCTTGGCGCATTGCATGGAGGAGAACGGCAAGAAGCCGGAGGCGTTGAAATTGTACGTGAGCGTGTATGCCAATTTTCCGGGCCACTTGGACTGGTCGACGAAGGCCTATATTCGATCGGCGACGATCTTGAAGGGGATGGGCGAGGAGGAAAAGGCGGCCTTGGTATTGCGGGATATGGTGGAGCGGATGGGGCATTTGGATCATCCTGGCGTCGCGGAAGGCAAGCGGATGTATGAGAGTATGCCCAAGCCGAAGGAGGTGGAGGAGTCGTGATGAGGGAGATTGTTATGAGAAGGGGGCGTGTCTGGGTGCTGGGTGTTGGTGTGTTGGGTATTTTATGGAGTGCCGGGGCGGCGCACGGCGACGTGTCGATCGTGCATTATCCCGATGGGCGGGAGATTTCGGGGACGGTGGTCGCGGTGGGGGAGAAGGATTTTCGGTGGCGCTTGGATGGCTCGCGTGACGAGCAGACGACGCCATACAGTCAGGTCGAGTGGATTGAGTTTCCGCCTTTGGACGGATGGGATGATGCGCAGTTGTTGTTGGAGGATGGTCAGTATGAGGAAGCGGCGGCGTATTTTGACGAGATTGCGAGTGTGCGTCATACGGGCAACTATCATCCGGCGCCGGGGAATTTTGCGACCTTGGCGCAATTGCGAGCACTGGATTGTTATCGGCGGGTGGTGAATCTTGAGCGGATTGTGGCGTTGGCGCGGTTGTTTGAGCCGGAGCTACTGCCTCCCTCGGAGGAGCCGCCGGGAGTGATTCTCGGGGTTTGGGCGGACGTGGGAGCGGGGGACTGGGAGGAAGCGAAGGTGAAGTTGGATGCGATTGAGGGGATTGCGGGCGACTCGCGTGAGGCGATTGAGCTGGGGTATTTGCGCGGGGTGGTATTCAGCGAGCTGGGGCAACCGGACGTGGGGCTTACGGAGTTGGCCAAGACGTATACGATCAACCTGGGGACGGAGCCCGACATCGCGCGCGCGGCGATTCAGAAGTCGACGGATATTTTAGTATCCATGGAGTTGGCGGAGCGGATGCCGGAGGTGAAGGGATTGGTGCATCTTTATGCGGGGATATATGGGGGGCAGGAGCTTTGGGACGGGGCGTCGGCTGATTTGGCGGCTCTGAAAGACAAGGACACGCAATTGGAGTATGTGGCGGGCCGGAAGGCGCGCGAGACGCAGGAACTGGGAATGATTGAAGCGAAAGCGAAGCCCGGAGAAGAGAACGTTTTGTTTCGCGTGGATTTTGATCCGGGGCGGCGTCAGGGGAATTTATCGGACCCGGAGTTTAACATATTGAAGAAGGATGACGGGACCTTTGAGTTCAAGGGGGTTGATTCGGGGCACAGCTATGTGTTGACGGGG
The DNA here is from genome assembly GCA_039028175.1 of Verrucomicrobiota bacterium. GTDB lineage: Bacteria > Verrucomicrobiota > Verrucomicrobiia > Verrucomicrobiales > DEV007 > JBCDBW01. The sequence goes on along the minus strand of JBCCIR010000048.1, from coordinate 10,504 downwards.
GTGCAGGCGAGAGGTGAGGAGGTGAAATACGAGCCTGGCAAGGTCTATGCTTTTTCGATCACGGGATATGCCCCCGAGGGGTCGAAGTTGGCGAAGTGTTTCGTGGAGCTTGGATTTGAGGATGACGGTCAGTTTGAGGCCTTGGCCAGGTGGGACGATTTCGTCACGAGCGGTGCGAAGGAAGGTTTTGAGAATCGGAGGCGAATTGAAGTGACGACGGGGATTTCGGCGGACAGTCCGGGTTTGGGCAAGCCGGTATCGATTCGGGTATCGGGGAACGGGGGGAAGGAGATCCGGTTTGTGAGCGACGGGGTCGTTGAGGTGCGGGAAGAGGGCGCCGGGGATGCGGGATAGGTTGGTCAGGGGATGACGAGATTATCCGATTCTTGAAGGGAGGCCTTGTTTTTGAGCTCGAAGGGGTGGGAGACGTCGTAGAAGCGATTTCGGGAGGCTTTGATTTCGCTTTTTGGGCCGTCCGCGCGGACGCCGGTGTCGCCATTCCAGAGTTGTGAGTCGACGAGGGCGACGCGGAGGGTGCGATTGGCTTCTCCGTTGAGGCGGACGAAGCAGCCGAAGTTGTCGGCGGTGCAATTGTCGACCCGCGCGGAGCCGCCGTTTATTTGGATGACTTTGTCGGCGGCGTTGCGGAACCAACTGTCTTTTATCAAGGTGCCGGGTTTCTCGATGGTGATTGCGTCTTCACCGACATCATGGGCGACGCAATTGATGATCTGGCAATCGGATGCTTCGACATGGATGCCGTCGGCTCCTTTGAAGTGGACGTTTTTTATCACGGCGCCGGATGAGACGAGGCGGAAGAGGGGACGTTGGTTTTCTTTTTGACTGCCGTCACCGAGGCCACGCGGGATATGGAGCCGGTTATTGCCATCGTAGGTATCGCGCACGATGATTGTTTGACGGACGGTTTTTTCTTCGCCTGAGGGAGAGGGGAAAGGCGGCACGGGCGGGTGTGTCTCCTTGCCGAGGCGGAGGGTGGCGCAGGAGGAAACAAGGGTGGCGAGACCCACGGCGGCTATGGCACGCGCGATCATGCGGCAAGATCGAGTATTGATGACAGATGCTGGGATATAGTCACGGGGGGGTAGCTGGAGCGGGCGATGGGAGCTATCCGTATTCTCCTCGTTCGACCCGTTTCTTGGCTTTCTTGATGAGAGCGACATAGCCCATTTTTCCGACGAACATGGCTTTCTGCCGGTCGTAACCCATTCCCCGGTCGGCTTGGGAGATTTTGACGTCGCAGCGGACGCGATGAGCCTCGTCTCCCATGCCGGCGATGGTGACGGTGGTTTCGATCCAGATATCGTTTGAATTGGTGAGGTCGCTGTAGGCGAACTCGGCGTTCCGCTTACCGACTTTGTGGAAGGTGATCGTGTTTCCGACGCTGCGGGAGTAGCGGAAACCGTCTTCGACGAAGGTGTCGGTAATGGCTTCCTCGATGGCGTAGCGATCCCCGGATTTGATCACGACTGAGGAGAGGCCGCGGGCTTCGTCGCCCTGGCCGCTGTATTTCGTGGAGCAGGCGGGGAGGGTGGCGGCAAGCAGGATGAGTATGGGGAGCTTGGACATTGGAGAAGAGAGTGTTAAAACGACTCTCTCGGCTATTGAAGCTAGGGTCAAGGCGTGATCCATTGTGTGGGTCGGGTGACGTGCAGTGGAGAAATTGAATTAATGATTGAGAGAGAGATGAAACGACTGGCGGCGATTATTTGGGGGTTGGTATTTGGGATGGGAGTGACTTGGGCGGAGGAACGTCCGAACATTATCTGGGTGGTTGCGGAGGATCAGTCGCGTCATTACGGGTGTTATGGCGAACCGCTGGTGCACACGCCCCATATTGATCGGTTGGCGGAGGAGGGGGTGAAATTTACCAATGCGATGGTTACGGCGCCGGTATGTTCAACGGCGCGATCGGCTTTGGCGACGGGGATGTATCAGACCTCGATCGGCGCGCATCATCACCGGAGCGGGCGCGGGACGGAGAAGATCGTTTTGCCTGAGCATGTGAAGTTAATTGCGGAGTATTTTCAGGATGCGGGGTATTACACGTGTCTGGGTTCGTCGGGGCACCTGGAGGTTCCGTTGAAGGGGAAGCAGGTGGGACGTTTGGGGAAGTCGGATTACAATTTTGAGTGGGATGAAGGGGTGTATGATGCGCCGGAATGGTCGGGTCGGGCGGAAGGGCAGCCGTTTTTTGCGCAGGTGATGATTTCGGGCGGGAAGGCGCGGAATCAGGCGCGGGTGCATGAGGGGATTCCGCATGTGGAGACGGAGGCGGTGAAATTGCCGCCGTATTACCCGGATCATCCGGTGGTGCGTGAGGATTGGGCGGCGTATCTTGATACGTTTTCGTTGATGGACCTGTATGTGGGGCAGTTGATGGAGCGATTGGAGGCGGAGGGGATTGCGAACAACACGATCATTTTCTTTTTGACCGATCATGGGGTGAGTCATGCCCGGGGGAAGCAGTTCTGTTATGATGAGGGGATCATGGTGCCGTTGATCATGTGGGGGCCCGGGCGAGTGGACGCAGGGACGGTGCGGGATGACCTGGTGGCGCATATTGATATTGCGGCGACGTCGATGGATTTTGCGGGAATCGAGGTGCCGGAGTATTTGGAATCGCGTTCGCTGGTTGGGGACGGGTATGAGCCGCGGGAGTATGTGGTGTCGGCGCGGGACCGTTGTGATGAGACGTATGACCGGATTCGGAGTGTGCGGACGGGGAATTTGAAGTATATCCGGAACGGGTATCCGGGGCGGCCGCATTTGCAGCCGTGCGCTTACAAGGATAAGAAGGAGATATACGAGGCGATTCGGGAGTGGGGTGAGGAGGGGAGATTGAGCGAGATGCAGGCGGCGTTGTTGTTGGCGCCGGAGCGGGCGGGGGAAGAGTTGTATGATTTGGAGAATGATCCTTGGGAGTTGACGAATTTGGTGGATGATCCGGATTATAAGAAGGAGCTCAGAAAGATGCGGAAGATTTTGGATGGGTGGATTGAGGAGACGGGGGATCAGGGGCAGGAGGTGGAAGCGATGGCGATGTATGACAGCGATATGGAGCTGTATCTCGACGGCTTGAAGGGGAAGAAGCCTCCCGAGCATCTGCAAACGATCAGGGACAATATTGCGACGATGAAGCGTTGGTGGGAGGAGGGGAAGTAGGGAAGTCGCGGCGGATGGGAGGCTATGAGTGCGGGATTGTCACTTAGGGGGGTGAGTTTTCTCGATTGGAAGCCGGTATCGATCGAAGTTGGTGAAGGGGAGTGTGTCGGGATATCGGGGGCATCGGGATCCGGCAAGTCTTTGTTGTTGAGGGCGATCGCGGACTTGGACGTGAACGAGGGGGACGTTCGTTTGGGTGATGTGGGGCGCGAGGCTGTTGAGGGACCGGTTTGGCGATCGCTGGTGGGGATGTTGCCGGCGGAGCCGCGGTGGTGGGAAGAACGGGTGGGGGCTCATTTTGGGCGAGAGATCGCGGAAACGCTGGAGCGGTTGGAGCGGTTTGGGTTTTCGGGTGATGTGATGGAATGGGAGGTGAGGCGGTTATCTGTGGGGGAGCGACAGCGATTGGGTTTGGTGCGGATGTTGGAGTCGAATCCCAGGGCTTTGCTATTGGATGAACCCACGGCGAACCTGGACGAGGACAACACGCGTGTTGCGGAAGAGATGATTGCGGCGTATCGGGACGGGGAGAGGGCGCCGGTGTTGTGGGTCAGTCACAATGAGGCGCAGCTCTCGCGGGTGTCGCGGCGGGTATTGGTGATGAAAGGAAAGGAGTTGGCGGCGGCGGAGTGACGATTATCGAGTTATCGGTATTGGATTTGAGTTTGGCGGGCGCTCTGATTGTGGCGCTGGCGGTGGTGACGATGCTGGGGCGTTTTGGAGTGGGACGGTCGCTGTTGATTGCGGGGCTGCGGATGGCGATTCAGCTGTCGCTCATCGGGCTGGTATTGCGGGTGCTTTTTGATCATCCGGAACCCTTGTGGATGGGCTTAATGGCACTGGTGATGTTATTGGTGGCGGGGCGGGAGGTGGTGTCTCGGCAGAATCGTCGACTGAAGGGGTGGTGGAGTTTTGGGATTGGCACGGGATCGATGTTTTTGTCGTCGTTTGTGCTGGCGATCTTTGCGCTGACGGTGGTGGTGCGAGCCGAGCCTTGGTATGACCCGCGATATGCGATTCCTATTTTAGGAATGTTGTTAGGCAACACGATGAATGCCGTTGCCTTGTCGCTTGATCGACTAACGGAATCGGCGTGGGACCAGCGGGACGTGATTGAGCAGCGATTGATGTTGGGGCAAGACGGAAAGGAGGCGACATCGAGAATCGTGCGATCGGCGGTGCGGGGGGCCTTTATACCGATTATCAATGCGATGGCCGTCGCGGGAATCGTGAGTTTACCGGGGATGATGACGGGGCAGATATTGGCGGGGAATTCTCCGACGGACGCGGTGAAGTATCAGATATTGATCTTCTTTTTGGTCGCGACCGGGGGCGGCTTCGGGGTGTTGCTGGCGATGCGGTTGGGGCGGGCGCGATTGTTTGATGGGCGGGAGCGTCTGAGGTTGGATCGTCTCAAGGAAGCCCGGTAGGGGGATCAATCGTCCGGGTTTTCGTGTTCGATGCCGAGGACGTATTGATCGAACCACTGGTGATCCCAGTCGAGCTTGGCTTTTCGGTGGGAGTATTTGGTGAGGCCGTGTCCGGCTTCGGGATATATGATGAGCTCGGTGGGGACATTGAGGTAGTGGCGCAGGGAGCGATAGAGCGCGCGACTGTGTTCCTGGGGGACGCGGGGATCATTCTCACCGACATGGATGAGGGTGGGCGTTTCGCAACTATCGATATCGTAGAGGGGCGAGGTGCGATGCATGGTGGTGCCGGCGTCTTCCCATGGGAGCCCCTTGGAGAAATTGATGACGTGGCCGGGCGTATCTTCGGTGGACCATTGCATGACGGTGTCGAAGACGCCGGCTCCACTGCTTGCGGCCTTGAAGCGGGGGGTGGCGGCTATCAGGCAATTGGTTAGGTAGCCACCGTTGCTCCATCCCATGACGCCGAGTTTTTCGGGGTCGGCGATGCCCTGCTCGACCATGGCATCGACTCCCGCGAGGATGTCCTGCACATCGAGATTGTTTTTATTGCCGATGAGATCCGTCAGGAACTGGTCGCCGTAACCGGTGGAACCCCGGTAGTTGGGGTCAAGGCGTGCCCAGCCTTTCGCGGCGAAAGCGGTGCCGCCGTAGATCCAGTAGCGAAGGGCGTTCGCGGTCATGGCAGTGGGACCGCCGTGGATGGTGACGACCATGGGGAGGGGACCGTCCTTTGGGTCGTAATCGGGGGGAAGTTCGAGGATTCCCTCGACGGGCGTGCCGTCTTTGCTGGTCCAGCGCACGACTTTAACCTGAGGTAGTTTCCAAGTGTCGGTGTGGGGGTTGATATTGGTGAGGCGATCGGAGCTGGCATTGGGACCGGGATTTTCGATCAGGACGAGATCGACGAAGAAATCGAGTCCCGCCTGAGTGGTGACGAGGGTTCCGGTATCGGCGGCGAAACTGTAGTCGTCGACGACGACGTTTCCGGGCGTGAGGGTATCGTCACCGGAGGAAGATCCTGAGGCGATGTCCGGCAAGGCAACGACGCGTCTATGAGCCTGTTCTTCGGCGATGAAGCAGAGGTCCCCGGTGTCCGGTTTCCAGCGGAGGGGACCGCGGACGGTGGCTTCGCGGGGGCGTTCAGCCATGGTAATCTGGGGTCCTTCGTCGGTTAGCCTGGCCACGAATATCTCGGCGGGGTAGCCGTCGAATTCGACGGTGAATGCCAAGGCAGGTGCAACGGCGGACCAGGACGGTGGCTCGATCCATCCGAACGGTGAAGGGGCATCATCTCGCCATTTCTGATCGGGCAGGCGCAGTATTTCCTGGCTCGACGTGTCGTATACATCGACGTGGGACCAACCTTCGTTGGAGAGAAGGTGTTCGTCGGGGCGGGTTACCATGGCGACGTATTGTTCGTCACCGCTGACAGAGAAGGAAACGATGTGGCGGTTCTCGTCCACGAGTTTTCTCGAGTGCCAGGACTGGAGGTCGAGCCGCCATAGCTCGTGATAGGATTCGACGCCGTGCCCGTATTGGAGTTTGTCGAATTCCTTGCGGAGGGGCTTCCAGGCGTCGTCGTCGATTTCTTCCTTGGGTGCGGTGAAGTAGAGAGAGTTTCCGTCCCTAGAGAGTTCGAATGCGGCGATTCCTTTGGGAAGGCGAGTCACCGCGGTGATGGGACCGCCTTCCGGGGAGACCCGCCAGACTTGAGTTTTGTCGTTGTGTGGAGGTTTTCCGTCTTTGTCTCCGCGGCTGCTTGAAAAGTAGATGTAGCGACCGTCGGGGCTCCACTGTGGGGAAGTATCGGCGGCGGGGTCGAAAGTAAGGCGGGTCACGCTGCGGTTTTTGATTTCGACGACCCAGAGGTCGCTATTGCGATTGTCCTCTTCTTTGTTCCAGCGAGATTCGACGTATGCGACCCGTGTGCCGTCGGGAGACGTTGCCAAGGCCGTGAGGTAGCCCAGGGTGAAATAGTCATCGAGGGTGATGTCATGGGTGCGGGTGTTGGCGGAGGCCAGAGGGTGGGGTGGGCTGAGTGCGATTAGGGTGATGAGGACAACCCAGAGAGTGGCGTGTTTCATGGTGGGAAACAGCATTATTCAGAATGGGATTTGGAGCAAGATTCGGTTCGTGGACGCGGGAGGGTTGTGGCCGGTCGGGATCGACACGGGGCCCGGTTGTATTCTCAAAAATGGGACGCGCAAAAGCGTGTAACTTGGGCGCAACTTTTGGGCTCTAAGTGTTTTGAATCGGAGCAGATTGGCATGAAGAGCGGGAACCAGCAAAAGCGGTCTAATTTGAGGCAGGGACTGATTGTAACTGCGGTATTGGCAGGGTTTTGTGGAGGGTTGGGGGCGCAGGAGAATGCGGTCGCCCCGGGGGAGGATGCGTATACTCAGGAAGAGATCGCGTTTTTTGAGAACAAGATTCGGCCGGTATTGGCGGAGCACTGTTACAAGTGTCACTCGGAGGATGCGGACAAGGTGAAGGGGGGATTGTTGTTGGATACGCGGGCGGGGACGCGGCGTGGGGGAGACACGGATCATGCGGTGGTGCCTGGTAATGTGGTGGAGAGCCTGCTTTTGACGGCGATTGCGTATGAAGATGAGGGTTATGAGATGCCGCCGAAGTATCAATTGGACGAGGCGGTGGTAGCGGATTTCCGGAAGTGGATCGAGATGGGCGCGCCGGATCCGCGGGATGGGGAAGCGGCGGAAGTGGCATCGACCCTAGATATTGAAGCGGGGCGGGAATTTTGGGCTTATCAGAAGCCGGAGCGACCGGTGGTGCCGGAGGTGGCGGATGCGGAGGGTTGGGTGCGGTCGGACATTGATCGCTTTGTTCTGGCGGAGTTGCGGGAGCACGGTTTGGAGCCGGCAGAGGGGGCGAAACGGTTGACTTTGCTACGGCGGATTTATTTTGATTTGACGGGGGTGCCGCCTTCGATTGAGGAGCTGCGGGAGTTTGTGCAGGACGAGAGTCCGAACGCGGTGGAGAAGGTGGTGGATCGGCTGCTGGCGTCGGAGCAATTTGGGGAGCGATGGGGGCGGCACTGGTTGGATGTGGCGCGGTATGCGGAGTCGAGCGGGAAGGAAGCGAACAACACCTTTCCGTATGCGTGGCGGTACCGGGATTACGTGATCGACGCGTTCAACGAGGATATTCCTTACAACGAGTTTATTCGGGAGCAGATCGCTGGGGATTTGCTGCCTTATGATGACGAAGCGGAGCAGGCGCGTTTGATGACGGCGACGGGTTTTTTGGCGATTGGGCCGAAGTCGCTGAATGAAAACAATCCGCGTCAGTTCAAGGCGGACCTAGTGGATGAGCAGATTGATACGATGACGCAGGCGCTTTTGGCGACGACGGTGGCTTGTGCGCGGTGTCATGATCACATGTTCGATCCGATTCCCACGACGGATTACTATGCGATGGCGGGTATTTTTTTGAGCACGGACACGTATTTTGGGGGTGCGTCGGGGATTCAGAACCGGCAGGCGACGGATTTGCTTTGGGTGCCGGGTGCGGAGGTGCAGACGGTGCCGGGGACGCGCTTGTCGCGGGATGCGGTGCTTGGTTTGGAGCGTCAATTGGCGCAGGTGCAGCGGGAGCAGAGTGAGTTGCAGGAGAAAGCGGCGCAGGCGCGGCGCGGTGGGCAGGCGTTGGATCCGGCTGATCAGCAGCGGTTTTTGCGGACGCGTGGGATTGTGGGAGCGTTGGAAGCGAGATTGAAGGCGGTGGATGACAATGGGGAGCCGCATCCGTATGCGATGGGGGTTTGGGAGGCGCAGTATCCTCGGGATGCGGCGGTCTTGGTTCGGGGGGAGATAGAGCAACCGGCGCAGTCGGTGCCGCGGGGATTGGTGCAGGTGTTGATGGAACCGGGTGAGGAGCCGGAGATTCCGAGTGGCAGCAGCGGGCGATTAGAATTGGCGGACTGGTTGGCATCGGAGGAGAATCCGTTGACGGCGCGGGTGATGGCGAACCGGATTTGGCATCACTTGTTCGGGCGGGGCTTGGTATCGTCGGTTGATAATTTTGGATCGACGGGGCAGGCGCCGTCTCATCCTGAGTTGTTGGACTGGTTGGCGGTGGAGTTTATGGAGAGCGGCTGGTCGGTGAAGGCTTTGATTCGCGAGATTGTGTTGTCGCGGGCGTATCAGCAGGCGTCGGACTATCATGTGGCGAATTATGAGAAGGATCCGGACAACGTGTATTTGTGGCGGGCGACGAAGCGGCGTTTGGATGCGGAGGCGATTCGGGATGCGATGTTGACGGTGAGTGGAAACTTGGAAGAGGAGCGTCCGATCGGGTCTCCGGTGGCGCGCGCGGGTGACGGGGTGGTGGGCGGTCGCCAAGTGTCGGAGGCGAATTTGGCGCTGGATGGCGGATATCGGTCGGTTTACTTGCCGATTGTGCGGGATTTGGTTCCGGACGCATTGGAGGCGTTTGATTTTGCGGAACCGAGCTTGGTGACGGGGAGTCGGGATGTGACGACGGTTCCGGCGCAGGCCTTGTATTTGATGAACAACGACTTTGTTCAGGAGCAGGCGGAATCTTTGGCGCGGCGCTTGGTGCGGGATGGAGGGAGGGATGGCGCGGAGCGCTTGCGGAATGCGTTTTTGGCGGTTTATTCGCGGCCTCCGACGGAGGAAGAGGGGCGGAAAGCGAAGAAGTTCTTTGATCGATTTGTGGCCGAAGCGCGGATGGAGGATGCGACGGGGGACGAGGCGGGGCGCTTGGCGCTGGTGAGTTTTTGTCAGGCGTTGTTGGCGAGCGCGGAGTTTCGGTATTTGGATTGAGAAGGGCGAGCAGCAGTTAGCAGTTAGTGATTAGCAAGAGGAAGTGACAATGAATGAGAGACATGACTTAGGGGTATCGCGGCGGGAGTTGTTGAAGGGGGCGTCGTGTGGATTTGGGTATTTAGCATTCGCGGGATTGAGCACGATGGCGGCGGAGGCGGAGAAGGGGCCGTTGTCGCCGAAATCGCCGCATTTCAAGGCGAAGGCGAAGCGGGTGATTTTGTTATGCATGCGAGGCGGGCCTTCGCATGTGGACACCTTTGATTACAAGCCGCAGTTGGCGAAGGACACTGGCAAGCCGGGGAGGAGCCGAGGGGGGCGTGCGGCGGAGTTATTGGGTTCGCCGTGGGAGTTTTCTCAGCATGGGGAGAGCGGGTTGTGGATTTCGGAGTTGTTTCCGGAAGTGGCGAAGCATGCGGATGATCTGTGCATTTTGAACGGGATGCACACGGATTTGCCGAATCATCCGCAGGCGTTTGTGCAGATGCACACGGGGAATTTTCAATTTGTGAGGCCTTCGTTGGGGGCGTGGACCTTGTATGGTTTGGGGACGGAGAACGACAATCTTCCCGGATTTATCACGTTGAATGCGCCGACGGGGGTTGGGGGCGCTCAGAATTACGGGAGTGCGTTTTTGCCGGCGGTTTACCAGGGGACAAAGATTGGCACGGGGCAGCCGCGTCCGGGGGGCGGGCAGCAGCGATTTCGGCGCGGCGGTGGACCGGCGCCGGATCCGATTGAGAACATCAAGAACGACGAGTTGAGCAAGAATTTGCAGCGGGTGCAGTTGGATTTGATCAAGTCGTTGAACATGGAGAAGCTGAAGCGGGACCAGCATCATCCGGAAGTGGAGGGGGTGATTGAGTCGTTCGAGTTGGCGTTCCGGATGCAGGCGTCGATGCCGGAGCTGACTGATCTTTCTACCGAACCGGAAAGTACCTTTAACCTATATGGCCCGGATTCGAAAAAGCCGAATACGTTTGCCCGGAACTGCGTGATTGCGCGGAGACTTGCCGAACGAGGCGTTCGTTTTATTCAGCTTTATCATCGAGCGTGGGACCAACACGGTAACTTGCCTCGAGA
>JBCCIR010000047.1:0-33817 GCA_039028175.1 Verrucomicrobiota bacterium | reverse complement strand
TATTCGGGGGGGGGGTGGTTTTTTGTGGGGCTGTTTTTTTTATTTGATGCGCGGGTGGGGGGGGAGGTGAACCGGACGGAGGGGCGCCGGGTGGTGTCGCGGTGTCGGCATTGTGGGGAATTGAGTGCGCGGTATCGGAATTGCGGGTGGGCGCCTTGCAACGGGCAGTTTTTCTGTTGTGAGGGCTGCGAGGCCGAATTTGGGCGATTTTGCTCGGAGGAATGCCGGGAAAAATCCCGGGAAAACAAAGGAAAAATGGAGGAAAACAGTTTATGACCACTTTTTTTGGATTTTCGCTTGTGAAAATTTTCACAAAGTCTTATAGATAGCCGTTTTCGATGGCAAACGTCTTTCCGCGCTGGTCTAATCTCCTCCCGATCAAGCTGGCCGTTTTCCTCGTTTTTGCGGGGATCGGCGTGGTTTGTGGGGTGACGTATTATTTTACGGGGAAGTATACGCGAGTGGGGTATATGCCGGATCAGCCGGTGGCATTTGACCACAGTATTCATGTGGGGCAGTTGGGCTTGGATTGCCGGTATTGTCACAGTTACGTGGAGGAGTCGTTGTTTTCGAACGTGCCGGCGACGCAGACTTGTTACAACTGTCACTCGCAGATCAAGAAGGACAGTCCGAAGCTGGCGCCGGTTCACGAGAGTATTGAGACGAACGAGGCGATCAACTGGGTGCGGATTCACCAGGTGCCGGATTACGCGTATTTCAATCATGCGGTGCATATTGCACGCGGGGTGAGTTGTCGGAGTTGTCATGGGCAGGTGAACGAGATGGAGGTGGTGTATGAGGCGCAGCCGTTGACGATGGGCTGGTGTTTGGATTGTCATCGCGGGCCGGAGGAGCATTTGCGACCGGCGGATGAGGTGACGAATTTGGATTGGAAGCCTGCGGACGAGAACCGGGCGGCGTTTTACCATGAGTTGGCGGAGGTATCCGGGGGGTCGTATGACGAGTTATTGGCGACGGCGAAGGAGCGATTTGGGTTCAAGGATTTGGAAAGTGCGATGACGCAGCGTGAGATTGGGACGGCATTAGTCGACGTGTTAGGGGTGAATCCTCCGCAGAGTTGCACGGCGTGTCATCGATAGAAACGGAAGAGAATTTTGAAGCGAGTTTGGCAACATCCTGAAACTGAGACTGATGGCAAAGCCAGTGCGGGACCGATCAATGGGGACCGGGTGTATTGGCGCAGTTATGGCGAGTTGGAGGATACGCCGGAGTTTCGCGAGTGGTTGGAGCGGGAGTTTCCCCGTGGGGCGGCGGAGATGCAGGGTGAGGAAGCGGACGAGGTAACGCGCCGGAGCTTTTTGAAATACATGGGGGCATCGACGGCATTGGCTGGATTTGGGATGGCGGGATGCCGGCGGCCGACTTTGTTTTTGGTGCCGTATGCGCGCAGTGTGGAGTGGGTGATTCCGGGCAAGCCGACTTTGTATGCAACGGCGATGCCACGGGTGAAGGGTTGTATGCCCCTGGTGGCGACGACGCACGAGGGGCGGCCGACGAAGTTGGAGGGCAATCCTTTGCATCCGAACAGCAACGGGGGCACAGACGTTTATGCGCAGGCGTCGATCATCGGGTTGTATGACCCGGATCGATCGAAGCGGGTGTTACGCGAGGGGAAGGTATCGACGACGGCGGAGTTTGACGCGTTTTTGCAGGAGGCGCAGTTGTTGCCGAAGATTGAGAAGGGGAAGGGATTGGCGTTTTTGGTGGGGGAGAGCACTTCGCCGACGCGTTCGCGTTTGTTGGGGGACATTGCGAAGAAGTTTCCGAACGCGAAGGTGTATCGGTATGAGCCTTTGAATGGTGAACCGCAACGGCGGGCGAACCAGAAATTGTTCGGGCCGGGGACGATTCAGACGCCGCGTTTTCAGCGAGCGAACCGTATCTTGTCTTTGGATTGTGATTTCCTGGGGGTGGATGAAGTGGGCGGGAATGCGGTGAGCGAGTTTTCGCGCGGGCGGACCTTGAACGCGAAGAAGACGCGGATGAACCGGCTGTATACGGTGGAGCCGGCGTTTACCGTGACGGGCGGGATGGCGGATCACCGGTTGCGGGCGCATGCGAGTCAGATGCCGCGGATTGCGGTGCTGTTTGGTCAGGCGATTGCGGAGGAGACGGGGGATGCGGCTTTGCAGGCGGCGGTGGAGCCTTTGTTGAAGAAGGTGAATCCGGCGGTTTTCAATCTCCCGTGGATCAAGGAGTGTGCGAAGGATTTGGCGAAGCAGAAGGGTAAATCGGTTGTTGTGGCGGGGACGCGTCAGCCGATGGAGATGCATGTCTTGGTGGGCATGATCAACCAGGCTTTGGGTGCCTATGAGGGCGGGCAGAAGGCGTTGATTGAGGTGCGGGACACCCGGGAGAAAGCGATTCCTGGGATCGGGGCCTTGGCGAAGGCGATGAAGGCGGGCGAGGTGAAGACCCTGGTGACGACTTCCGAGGCGGATCCTGTTTACGATGCGCCGGCGAATCTGGATTTTGGGAAATTGTATGGTGATGTGGAGACGACGATTCATCTGGGACTTCGGGTGAATGCGACGGCGCGGGCATCGACCTGGCATTTACCGGCAGCGCATTTCCTAGAGGGCTGGGGGGATATTCGTTCGGTGCGCGGCGTGTATTCGATCGTGCAGCCGATGATTCTTCCGCTTTACGACGATTGCGTGACGGAGTTGGAGGTTTACCTGAAGGTTTTGAATCCGCCGGCGGCGGCAGCGGAGGGGGGAGAAGCGGAAGAGGATCCGGGGCCGGGGATACCGATCAACGGGATGCCGGCGGAAGAGAATCCGGGGCCAGCCTATGCGGCGGTGCGGGAGACGTTTGCGAAGTTGGTTAAGGATGGCGATGTCGATGAGGCGTGGAATCATGCGTTGCGGGACGGGTTTTTGCCGAAGACGGGGTATACGCGGGTGGAGGCGGCGATTAAGGCGACGGCGACGGACGGGCTTGGAGACGGGAAGGCGTTTGAGCAGGCCTTCCCTTGGAAGGATGGGATGGAAGTGGTTTTTGCGACGGACACCAAAGTCTATGACGGCCGTTATGTGAACAACGGGTGGCTGCAGGAAGCCCCGGATCCGATCACCAAGTTGACGTGGGACAATGCGGCGCTCATGAGTGTGCGGACGGCGGATGATTTGGGGATCAGCGAGAACGGGGACATGATCACTGTGGACGTGGGGGGCACGAAGGTGACGGTGCCGGCGTTGATTTTGCCGGGGCAGGCGGATCACTCGTTAACGATTTCGTTGGGTTATGGGCAGGAGAAGGCGGGGTCGATCGGGGACGGGGTTGGGTTCAATGTGTATCCGTTGAGGCGGAGCGGGCTTGGCGAGTATGTGGCGACGAACGTCAAGGTCACGGCTTCGGATGAGCGGCGTCACCCGTTGGCGTTGACGGCGGAGCATTACAACATGGATGGCCGGGCAATCGTGCGGGAGGGCACGATGGAGATGTTGGAGGAGAAGCCGGAGTTTGCGAAGACGCAGGGGATGGACTCGCACATTCCGCCGACGATTCCGCTTTACCAGGGGCCGGATTACCAAGATGCGGATTCGCCGCGGAGCACGAATCGTCCGGCATACAACAAGGTGCGGTTGGTGGATCCGAATCATCAGTGGGCGATGACGATTGATTTGAACACCTGCACGGGGTGCAACGCCTGTTTGGTGGCTTGCCAGGCGGAGAACAACATCCCGATTGTGGGCAAGGACCAAGTGATCAAGGGGCGGGAGATGCACTGGATTCGGATGGACCGGTATTTTGCGAGTCCGAAGGAGGATTTGAGTTTTGCGGCACAGTATTTTTCCGCGGCGGCGCGCGAGGGTTTGGGTGAGGAGCGTGGGCGGCCGCGGGTGGATGACGACGAGGTTTCGATGTTGTCGCAGCCGGTGGCGTGTATGCAGTGTGAGAGTGCGCCGTGCGAGACCGTGTGTCCGGTGAATGCGACGGTGCATACGGACGACGGGTTGAACGCGATGGTTTACAATCGTTGTATCGGGACCCGTTATTGCGCCAACAACTGTCCTTACAAGGCACGGCGGTTTAACTTCTTTGATTATAACAAGCGGCCTTTGGATCAGTTATACCGCGGGCCGTTGGCTCCGGCGACCGGGCGCGGGACGACCTCCGAGCGGTTGCAGAAGAACCCCAACGTTTCGGTGCGGATGCGTGGTGTGATTGAGAAGTGCACCTACTGTGTGCAGCGGATTCAGACGGCGAAGATCGCGGCGAAGGTGAAGGCGGGTCAGAAGTCGAAGGAAGTGCAGGTGCCGACGAACGCGATCAAGGTGGCGTGTCAGCAGGTTTGTGAGGCGGAAGCGATCGAGTTCGGGAATATGAAGAATCCCGAGGACACCGTGAATGAGACGAAGGCGGACCCGCGGAGTTACGATCTGTTGAAGTATATCGGGACCTTACCGAGGACGAGTTACCTGGCGCGGATTCGGAATCCGAACCCGGCGATGCCGAATGCCTCGTCTGTGGGTAAGGCAACCGCGGACATGCATTAGGAATTTGAATTAGTTAGATGGCAAACGGAACGACAACAGCAGATGCGACGGCGGAAGCGGGTGGGATTCACTCCGATCCTCCCGGCGTTCAAGGCGTGCCGCGTGAGCCGTTGGTGCTCAATGGGCGTTCGATGCACTGGGTTACCGAGCGTATATGCGGGATTGTGGAGAACCGGCAGCCACTGTTGTGGTGGGTGTTGTTTTTGCCGTGTGCGGCGTTATCGGGTTTGCTGGCGTTTTGTTTGGTTTACCTGGTGTCGACGGGGGTCGGGATTTGGGGAAACAACCAGCCGGTGGCGTGGGGTTGGGCGATCACGAACTTCGTTTTCTGGATTGGTATTGGTCATGCGGGGACCTTGATTTCCGCGATTTTGTTTTTGTTGCGGCAGCGCTGGCGGACGTCGATCAATCGGGCGTCTGAGGCGATGACCTTATTTGCGGTGATGTGTGCGGGGATTTTCCCGGTGTTTCACGTGGGTCGGTTTTGGATGGCGTGGTTTTTGGCGCCGGTGCCGAATGCGAACGCGATTTGGCAGAACTTCAAGAGTCCCTTGTTATGGGACGTGTTTGCGGTGTCGACGTATTTCACGGTCTCGGTGATTTTTTGGTATTTGGGTTTGGTGCCGGACCTGGCGACGATTCGGGATCGGTGCAAGCCGGGTTTCAAGAAGATCATGTATGGGATTTTCGCGCTGGGTTGGCGTGGGGGGAACCGGCATTGGCGGCACTATGAGATGGGGTATCTGCTCTTGGCAGCTCTATCGACGCCGTTGGTGTTGTCCGTGCACTCGGTGGTTAGCTTTGACTTCGCGACCTCGATTGTGCCGGGCTGGCACACGACGATTTTCCCGCCGTATTTTGTGGCGGGTGCCATTTTCGGTGGATTTGCGATGGTGTTGACCTTGATGATTCCGGCGCGGCGGATATACGGGCTGCAGGATTTGATCACGCCGAAGCACATCGACAACATGGCGAAAGTGATTGTGCTGACGGGTTCGATCGTGGGCTATGCGTATTTGATGGAGCTGTTTGTGGCGTGGTATGGCGGGAACAAGTATGAGGCGGGGGCGTTTTACATGCGGGCCTTGGACGGGCCGTACACGATGTATTATTACGCGATGATGTTCTGCAACGTTGTGGCGCCCCAGTTATTCTGGTTCCGATGGTGTCGTCACAACTTGTGGGTCGTGATGGCGGTGTGCATGTGTGTGAACGCGGGGATGTGGTATGAGCGGTTTGTGATCATCGTAACGACCTTGGCGCGGGACTTTTTACCGGGGCAATGGGGTTATTACCAAGCGACCTGGGTGGAGAAGGCCACGTTCCTGGGAACGTTCGGGTTTTTCCTGATGATGTTTTTGTTGTTCATGCGCTTTTTGCCGGTGATTGCGATTGCGGAGATCAAGGGGGTATTGCCGGAGGCGGACCCGCATTACAAGGGTGATCAGAAGGGGGACGAGAAGTAAGTAGTTTCATGGCTGGATCGGACACAATGAGCAAAGAGATGGTTCCTCCGGACGACGGAAAGGCCCGGGAAGCGGGTGCTGCCGTTTCGGGTACGGGAACGCGAGCTCATGCGCGGCCGTATGGGTATATCGGGGAGTTCGACAGTGCGCGGGCGGTATACGAAGCGGCGAAGAAGATGCGGGACGCGGGATACAAGAAGTGGGATGTGCATTCGCCGTATCCGATTCACGGGATGGACGAGGCGATGGGGCTTGGGAAGTCGATTTTGTCGTGGTTGGTGTTTTTTGGCGGTGCGACGGGATTTTTTACCGCGGTGGTGTTGGCGGGGTTCACGCAAATTTCGCTTTATCCGACGATTGTGCAGTCGAAGCCGGCGAATCTGAACACGATTCCGGCGTTTTTCCCGATCATGTTTGAGCTGACGGTGTTGTTTTCGGCATTCACCGTTTTGTTTGGAATTTTGGTTTTGAATCAGCTGCCGCGGTTTAATCATCCGTTATTCAACTCGAAGCGTTTCCTGCGCTTTTCGGACGACGGGTTCTTTATTTCCGTGGAAGTGGGCGACCCCTTGTATTCGACGGAGGGGACGCCGGAATTTTTGGAATCGATCGGCGCGACGGCGGTCGAGTTAGTGGAGCACGACGACGACTGATGCGATACGCGTATTTGACAGCATTTTTGGTCGGGATTCTCATCTTTTTCTGGGCGGGATTTCGGGGGACGCGTTTTGAGTTGCCGCCGTGGGAGGTGTTTCCGGACATGGATCGGCAGTTGAAGGTGATGTATCAGAAGCCGAGCGACTTTTTTGCGAACGGGATGGCGAGCCGGGTGCCGGTGGACGGGACGGTGCCGATGGGATTTGCGGTGCCGACGGCGTTGGCGGGGGAAGGGCCGGTTGAAGGGAAGGCGTTCACGCATGGACCGGACTATTACAACAGTGGTGCGATCGGGGATTATTATGGGGATGGGATGCCGGAGGAATTGGAGGTGACGGAGGCGTTTATCACACGGGGGCAGGATCGCTTTAATTTGAATTGCGCGGTTTGTCATGGGGAATCGGGGGATGGCAAGGGGGCGGTATCGAATTACTGGCCGACGCCGATTGCGAACTTGCACGAGGCGCGGCTAGTGGATCGTGCGGTGACGCCGGACGGGTCGATTTACCGGACGATTACCTATGGCAAGGGATTGATGGGGCCGTATGGGGGGAATATCTCCGTAGAGGATCGTTGGGCGATCGTGGCTTACGTGCGGGCATTGCAGCTGGCGCAGCCGGCGGGAGCGGGAGCACCGGTCGAGGCTGAGGCGGGTGAGACGGCGGCGGAAGTGGAAGCGACGGCGGAGGCGGAGGAAGACGCGGAAGTGAAGGCGGAAGCGGAGGCGGCGCAGGAAGAGGGGGCGAACTGAGTTAAAAGAATTTAAGAAGAAGAGAATGGGTCATCACAAGGACATCAACGAATTACCGCCGGACGGCGAGAAGTTCGACATCACGAAGATTGCGAAGTTGAATCTTCTGTTGTTCTGGGTGGGTGTGCTGGCGTTGGCGGGCTGCCTGGTGGCGTTCATCATTCCGGCGACGCGGCCCTCCATGTCATATTCCTGGTTGTTCGGGTTTGTGTGTTTCTTCACGCTCGCGCTGGGAGGGATTTTCTGGACGATGCTGCATCATGCGACGAACTCGGGATGGGGTGTGGCGGTGCGACGGATGATGGAGAACGTGGGGCGGATGCTGCCGTGGGTGGCGATCTTTTTCGTGCCGCTATTATTTTCTGATGTGCGTGAATCTTTGTGGGAGTGGATGGCGGAGCGGAAGGTGATGGTGGAGAAGGCGGAGAAATACGCCGAGGGCCACATGGAGGAATACACGGCTAAGTGGCAGAAGCAATTGGAGGCGGCGGAAGGGGCGCTGGCGGATGTGAAGGCGAAAGCGGAGGCGGGGATGGCGAATGCATCGCCCGGGGAGAAGGCCTTTTTACAGGACCGGGTGGCGTTTGAGGAGCGGAAGGTGGCGGATTTGAAGGCGGCCAAGCCGACGGCGCATGATGTGGAGCATCACAACATGGTGGTGGATCAGCACAAGGCGTTATTGGCGCACAAGGCGGGGTATTTGAACATGGGATTTTGGGTATTCCGTATGGTTCTCTATTTCCTGGCGTTGACCTGGGTGATCCGGACTTTGCGGGGGTGGTCGGTGAAGCAAGATATCGACGGGGACTGGAAGTATACGCGGAAGGCGCGGAAGGCGAGTTGCGGGTTTATTCCTTTGTTTGGTGTGGCGTTGACCTTTGCGGTGATCGATTGGCTGATGTGCCTGGATTACACGTGGTTCTCGACGATGTGGGGGGTCTATGTGTTTGCGGGCACGGCGGGGGCATCGATGGCGGTGATCATCCTGGTGGTGACCTTCGTGCGAAGTCACGGTTATTTGAAGGACGTGGTGAGCGACGAGCATTATCACGCGATGGGCAAACTGATGTTTGCGTTTGTGGTGTTCTGGGGATACATCGCGTTCAGTCAGTTCTTCCTCTATTGGTATGCGAACATCACGGAGGAGACTCGTTTTTACCTGCTGCGCAACACGGGCGGTTGGTGGTATATGAGTTTGATCCTGGTGGTGGGGCATTTCTTTATTCCGTTCCTCGGATTATTGCGGCGTGGCGCGAAGAAATCGCCGCGGGTATTGTGTGCGTTTGCGGTTTGGGTGTTGGTGATGCATTTCATCGACATGTATTGGGTGGTGATTCCGGAGCGCGGCCCGTCATTGGACGATTCGCTGTTGATTCCGGGCGCGTTTATTTTGGACATCATGGCCTTTATCGGGATCGGGGCGATGGTGGCGTATTTGTTTTTGAGGATGTTGGGCAAGGACAGTTTGTATCCGTGCCGGGACCCGCGTCTTGATGAGTCTGTGAATCTCGTGAACTAGAATTTTCGATGTCGAACCAAACCGAAGACACCCCGTTGAATCGATTCGTCGCCTTTTGGTGGGCGTTGGCGGTGTTTTTGTCGTTTGGTATTTTAACAGTGGTAGTGGCGGGATCGCGGTCGTGCAGCGGCGGCTCGGGGATGGAAGGATATGATGCTTTGGTGATCAAGGAGCGGGAGGCGAAGTTGACGACGGTTTTGGAAGCGCAGGCGGAGGCGATGGCCGGGAGTGCGATGCCGATTGACGAGGCGATCAAGACGGCGGCGGCGGAGTTGGCTCAGACCGAGCCCGAGGCGACGGAGTTGCCGGTGCCCGGCACGGCGGCGGCGATGGCGGCGGTGCCGCCGGCTCCGGTTGAGGAGGAAGTTGAAGTTGAGGCGACGGAAGTGGAAGTGAAGGAAGGGGAGGGTGGAAGCGAGTGAGCAAGCGGATTTTTGTATGACGACGGACGAGAACAGCACCCAAGGGAGTGACGCGGCGGAAGAGAACGACGCGAAGCTGCGGGCGTATATTGATTCGACGACGCGTTTGCCGGTTTTGTTTTTCTTTACGAGCGCGGCGGTGTGGTTGGTGATCTCGGCGGTGTTGGGGGTAATTTCTTCGACATCGCTCAAGAGCGCGGCGTTTTTCCCAATTATTTTCACGTGGTTCAACGAGACGATCTGGGTGGTGAACTGGGTGCAATTGGATTGGTATCAGTTGTTGGGCTATGGCCGGGTGTATCCGGCGTTCATGAGTGCTTTGATTTATGGCTGGGGAATTCAGGCGGGGATCGGAGCGGGCTTATGGATCATGGCGCGACTTTGCCGCGTACCGTTCCGTAATACGTTGACGCTCATTGTGGCGGGGCACCTTTGGAACATCGGGGTGACGATGGGAATGATTGCGTTGATATGCGGGAACGGGACATCGGTGCCATGGCTTGATTTTCCGTTCTTTGTTTGGCCGTTCCTGTTGGCGGCATACCTGGTGGTGACGGTGTGGATCGTGGTGATGTTTCGCTCGCGGCGATCTGGTCCGGTTTACGTCTCGCAGTGGTATTTGTTGGCGGCTTTCCTGGTTTTCCCTTGGCTGTATTTGACGGCGAATTTGTTTCTGCATGCATTCAAAGGGTCGGCAGTGATGGGGGCGGCGATTGGGGCGTGGTATTCGAGTGCGTTGTTGTATTTGTGGTTTGTGCCGATTGCGTTGGCGGCGGCGTATTACCTGGTGCCCAAGATTCTCGGGCGTCCGATATACAGTAATATCCTGACGAAGATTGGGTTTTGGTCGATGTTTGCCTTGGCGGGCTGGACGGGGATGCAGCGATATCTCGGGGGGCCTTTACCATCGTGGATGCCCGCGGTAGGAGCGGCGGCGACGATCGGGATGGTATTACCGTTGATCGTGGTGGTGACGAATCTTTATATGACGGTGCGTGATCAGATGGGATACATGCAATACAGTCCGACGCTACGGTTCACGATGTTTGGCTTATTGGGATTCGTGATGATGGTGTTGGTGGGAGCGGGGATGTCTTTCTTTGAGTTCAGCAAGTTTTTGCAGTTCACGATGGCGGTGGAGAGTTATGAGATGGCGGGGCTTTACTGGTTTTTCAGTATGACGATGTTTGCGGCGTTTTACTTTATTGGGCCGCGGGTGACGGGGTGTGAGTGGTTATCGCGCGGGATGATCCGTTGGCATTTCTGGTTTTCCGCGTATGGAAGCATCGTGCTGGCGGGTTGGATGTTGGTGGGGGGGATTTCGCAGGGAGCGACGCTTTACGTGTGGGACACGCCGGTGGCGATGTCTGTGGAGATATTGAAAATTCACATCGTGGCGGAGGCGATTGCGTGGATTATGATTATCATTTCGAATTTGATGTTCTTATTCCATACGGGGCTCATGTGTTTGCGCCTGGGCCGACGTTCGGGAATGGAACCCACATTGATTCATGAACTGCCGAAGGGGGCGGGACCGGATGCGGTGGCAACGGAAGGGGCGGCTGCGTCGTAATAATTGAGGCATGGACGAACTGCGTAAATTCACCATTAAGCTGGCAATTTGTTTCGGATTGCCGTGGCTGTTTTTGATTGTGTTGCCGTGGTTTTGGTTGAGCAATCTTGAGTCGGTGCCCTATGGGGATGATGACGAGGAGTTTGTGGGGACGGCGTATCCGCCGGGGGAGTCGGGGTTGCATGTGACCGGGCAGCGTATATTTGCATCGGAGGGTTGTGCGTATTGTCACACGCAGATGGTGCGGCCGACGTATGCGGGATCGGATATCTGGCGTGGCTGGGGGGGGCGTGCGGAAGGGGGATTTTCGCGATCGACGCGACCCCGTGATTACCTTGGCGAGAATATTGCCTTGTTGGGGGCGCGGCGATATGGATCGGATTTGAGCAACGTGGGTTGGCGTCGTCCGGATGCGGCCTGGCTGCATGAGTTGTTGTTTGACCCGAAGGCGCATGAGGCGGTTACGAACATGCCGAGTTACGCGCATTTATATGACAAGCGGGTGGTGGAGAGCGCGGCGGCGGACGACGCGGTGAAGGTGTGGATCGACGAGGAGAGCGGCGAGGAGTATGAGGCGGTTCCGACGAGCGAGGCGAAGGCCCTGGTCGATTATTTATTGTCATTGAAGAAGGACTACCGGGTGCCGCTGGCGCTGACGGAGGCGGGAGACGGGTCCTAGAGTTTTAGAAACAAGATGAGCAGCGAACACGATCCGAGCTTACGAGACATTGATACGCAGCATCACGCGAGCATTGCCGAGGTGCACGGGTCGGTGAAGCGTGAGAAGAGCGAGCCGACGACGAGCCAAGCGCCGGTGACGGGCGGGGTATTGTTGGCGGGCGCGATTGTATTGATGATTTCGGCTGGGTATTTAGGGACGACGAGCGGAGGGTTTCGGAATGACAACGTTTATTCGATGACGGGCGGATACATGCCGGCGCCGCCTCCGGGAGGTGGTGAAGGAGCCGGGGCCGAAGAGGAATTGACGCCGGAGGTTTGGTTGGCCAAGGGGAAGAAGGTGTACAACAACTGTATGGCCTGTCACCAAGCGAACGGTCAGGGTTTACCGCCGCAGTTTCCGCCGTTGGCGGGTTCGGAATGGGTGACGAACAGCACAGAGCGGTTGGCGATGATTATTTTAAAGGCGGTGCAGGGCCCTCTCATGGTAAAGGGGCAGCAGTATAATCAATTGATGGCATACAACGGTGAGCAGAACCTGAGTGACAAGGAGATCGCTCAGGTGATGAGTTACATCCGGAATGAGTGGGGGAACTCGGGAAGTTTTGTGACGCCGGGGATGGTAGCTCATGCGCGTGAGAAGTATGCGGATCGCAAGGAGCCTTGGGTTGCGGCTGATTTAGAGGCCGTAGCGATCGACGCGATGTTACCTGGTCCGGAGGTGGATTTGGCCGATCCGGCAACTTTTGAAGCATTTAATCAGTAGACCGACCCGTAAACCGGGAAAAGAATATTAGTGAAATAGGACCCTCAGAATCTGTTCCCAACACAGCCGAAAACATGAGTGCGACCGCAGAAGCAACCGGCGGTGATCACACCGCGGATCACGCCCACGACGATCATCACGCGATTCCGTTCTGGCGACAGTATATTTTTTCGTCGGACCACAAAATCATCGGGATTCAGTATGGATTTACGTCGTTGATATTTTTGGCGATCGGGTTCTTTCTGATGATGATGATGCGTTGGAGCATCGCTTTCCCTGGGGAACCGATGCCGATCATCGGGAGTTTATTTGGCGAGACCTGGGCGCCGGGCGGGGCGATGAGCGGGGATCTGTACAACATGTTCGGTGCGATGCATGGCACGATCATGATTTTCCTCGGGATCGTGCCGTTGGCTTTTGGGGCGTTCGGGAACTACGTCACGCCGTTGCAGATCGGGGCGCCGGACATGGCATTCCCTCGAGTGAACATGGCGAGCTACTGGTTCTATTTTATTGGCGGGCTGATGATGTTCGCGAGTTTCTTCGTCGATTCGGGAGCCGCGAAAGTGGGCTGGACGAATTACTCGCCTCTCGCGACGACGGCGGACTTGGGATATGCGTCAATCTTTTGGACGGGGCAGACTTTGTGGCTGCTGGCGATGGTATTTTTGATTTCTTCTTCGTTGCTGGGTGCGGTGAATTTCATCACGACGATCATCAATTTGCGGGCGAAGGGTCTGACGTGGATGCGATTGCCATTTTTCGTGTGGGCGATGCTGGTCACGGGTTTTCTTTTGTTGTTGGCGTTTCCGCCCCTGGAGGTGGCGGCGATCATGCAGTTAATGGACCGGTTGGTGGGGACGAGTTTCTTTCTGCCGACGGGATTGTATGTGGGGGGTGAGCAGGTCGAAGTGGCCGGTGGTGGGAATCCGCTCTTGTATCAGCACCTCTTCTGGTTTTTGGGGCATCCGGAGGTGTATGTCTTGATTTTGCCGGCGATTGCGATTGTGGCGGAGATCATTCCAAACAACACGCGCAAGCCATTGTGGGGATACAAGTCGATGGTGTATGCGGTGATGGTCCTCGGTTTTTTGAGTTTCATCGTGTGGGCGCACCACATGTATATGACGGGGATGGGAGCCGGGGTGAGCACGTTTTTCCAGACGACGACCGTCTTGATTTCGGTTCCATCGGTGGTGTTGATCACATCGTTAATTATATCGCTTTGGGGGGGATCGATTCGATTTACGATGCCGATGTTGTGGGCGGTGACGTTCTTGCCGATGTTTGGTATTGGTGGATTGACCGGATTACCGTTGGCGTTCAACGAAATTGATTTGTATTTGCATGACACGTATTACGTGATCGGCCATTTCCATTACGTGGTGGCGCCGGGGACCTTGTTCGCGATGTTTGCTGGCATCTATTACTGGTTCCCGAAGATGACGGGACGGTATATGAGTAACGTTCTTGGGCATTTGCATTTTTGGCCGTCGTTGTTGGCGATGAACGGTTTGTTCATGCCGATGATGATCCAGGGGATGGCGGGATTCCACCGTCGGGCCTTTGACGGTGGTGCGGCGTATGAGGCGACGACGGCGGGATTGATGTGGTTGAACCATGTGATGTCATGGTCTGCATGGATATTGGCGGTGGCACAGATTCCATTTGTGATCAATGTGTTCCGGAGCATCCGGCATGGGAAGAAGTGCAACTCGGACAATCCGTGGGGAGCGACGACCCTGGAATGGCAGACGCCGACGCCTCCCGGGCACGGGAATTTCCCAGTGGAGCCGGTGGTTTATCGTGGGCCCTATGAATACAGTGTGCCGGGAGCGGTGCGGGATTTTTGTGCGCAGAACGAATCGGACGAGGACGTGGAGTGGGAGAGTGATGCGGCGGAGAAGCAAGAGGAAGCCGCCGGGGCGGCGCACTAGGTAGCATTAGTTATAAATCAGCTTTCAGGAAGAGAAATGGAAATACCTTACGCGATCACGGCTCGTTCGGACACGGGTCTTTGGAATGCCAAGATTGGGATCTGGTTATTTTTGGCATCGGAGGTGATGCTCTTTGGGGGCTTGTTTTCGGGCTATGTATTTTTGCGGATGGGGGTGGGGGACATTGACAATCCGTGGCCGGAGCGGCAGTTGCCGATCTTGCCGGGTTTCATCAATACCTTGGTGTTGATTGTTTCGAGTGTGTTGGTGGTGTTCGCCTGGGCCTCGCTTAAATTGCGAGAATACAAGAAATACCAGCTTTATATGGCCGGTGTCATTTTGTGTGCGCTCGCGTTCCTTGGGATCAAGTCCGTGGAATACTGGGGCAAGTTCACGCATTACGGCGTCAAGCTATCGGACCAGACTATTTTCGAGGGATACGTCCACAAGAACACGATCGATTTTGAGGCGACGGATTTGTTGCTGGATCCGCGGCAGACGCGTTTGAATATTCTTGAGGGCTTGGAGGAGGGGCAAGAGCCTTTGTTCAAGACGCCGGATGGGGAAGAGGTATTGTTGAATACAGCGTGGTTACGTTCATACCGGGTGCAGGCGAGGAACGCCTTGGTGGAGGCCCAGCGGGCGGAGATAGAGGCGGCGGAAGCCGAGGGGCGGCCAGCGAGTCCGCCGACGCAGTTGGAGCGCCTGACGCTGACGGCGGTAAAGCCGCTAAAGTTTGCGTTTAATCCGAAGCGGGTGCGGAGCTATTCAGCCGACCAGGTGATTTACCAGGATTTGCATTCGGTGCAGGGGAAACTAGTCGACGACAGCATTGTTTTCGAGGTTCACGACATCAATTTGCAGAGTGTGAAGGACCAGGAGAATGCATTGGCCTGGCAGTTTGTTGATGACGGGATCAAGAAGCAGTTTTTCGATCACCAGGCGAAGATTCTGAAGGACACGGAGGAGCGGGGGGTCAAGCCGGACGAGTATGAATTAAACGTGCTGAAGCATGTGCACGGGCATGCGCGGGAGCCGGGTCCTGCGGGCGCGGAAAAGCAGAAAGGGGGCGCAGCGGAAGAGGAGCCGAAGGAAGTCAAGCCGGACACGGGTGGCGCAACGGATGCGGCATCGCCGGATGGTGATCATCATGGGGACGAGTATCCGGTGGTAACGATTCCCCGGGCGATGAAGTTGTTCATGT
Organism: Verrucomicrobiota bacterium; assembly: GCA_039028175.1. Taxonomy (GTDB): domain Bacteria; phylum Verrucomicrobiota; class Verrucomicrobiia; order Verrucomicrobiales; family DEV007; genus JBCDBW01. The sequence continues at coordinate 18,321 of JBCCIR010000047.1, read as the reverse complement.
CGAACCATGGGCCGGCATACAACACGTATTACTCGATTTACTTTACTCTGACAGGTTTGCACGGGTTGCATGTTTTGGGCGGGGCATTGGTGTTGGCGTATTTTCTATTCTTCAATAAGAAGCTTTACCTTCAGAACCCCGAGCACTTGGCGAACCGAGTGGAGGTGGGCGGGTTGTTTTGGCACTTTGTCGATCTTGTTTGGATATTCCTCTTCCCGATCATGTACCTTATGTGATCGATCGACGTAATGAATAAGGGCAAAAGCTTTTTAGATTTAGAACTGTAACAACGACGATGGCTGATTCTGCGGAAGACATTCGGAAGCACACGAAGTTATATCTCAACGTTCTTTATGCGCTGATTGTGGGGACGTTTATAACCGTTGGTGCGTATTGGTTTATCGATGTGGGAGGCGAAGGGTTTTCTGTCGGTGATGCCGTTCTTGGGCTTTTGATCGCGACCACGAAAGCGACGTTGGTGGCGTTGTTTTTCATGCATTTGAATCATGAGAAGAGTCTGATTTACAAGGTTCTGCTCTTTACGTTTTTCTTTTTTCTCGGGCTGATGTTTTTGACTTTGTTTGCGTTATGGGACCCGATTCAGGAGATTTTGGGGGTTGGTTATTGATTGATTGAAGAGATGTCGCTGAAAGGATTTCACGTGTTGTTCATTGTTCTCGCGGTGTTGTGCACCTTGGGATTTGCGGCGTGGTGTCTCTTAACGACGTATGAGTTTCCCGGCGTCCGGGAAATGGGATATGGAAGTGGCATCCTTGGACTTGGCCTGTCGATTTACGGAATTTGGTTCGTTTACAAGAAGGCGGGTAAGTTGATTACTTGAGAGAGACATGACGATGGTGATGACAGAAATGATGCAGCCGGTGGTGGCGTGTGCGACCTGCATGGGAGACGTGAACAGCCCCGTGATGCAGGGCTTTAATTTTGCCGTGTTGTTGATGTTGGGCGTTCTCGTGTTGGTATTGGGCAGTTTTTTGTCCTTCATTCGATACCTCGCGCGGTGTCAGCGGCAGGCGATTTTGGTGGAGGAGCAGGGGCAGGATCAAATTGGGCGCAAGGAAATAAACCGTAGATCATAGAAGGACGAGACCGTGTTTAGTTTAAACAAACTAATTGGATTGCCGGAGCTGTATTCGGTTCATGGCGAGCTGGTGGATCACATGCTGGAGATCGTGCACTGGTTCATGCTGGTGTTGTTCGTGGGTTGGACATTTTTCTTCTTCTATGTGTTGTGGCGATATCGGCAGCGTCGTAATCCGAAGGCCAACTACAAGGGCGTGCAGTCTCACATGTCGACGCATGCCGAGGTGATGGTGGTGATTGTTGAGGTGGTATTGTTGTTGGGATTCGCGTTTCCCTTATGGGCGACACGATCGGAGGATTTTCCGGTTGGACCTGAGGTGGTTCGGGTACGGGCGGTGGGCGAGCAGTTTTTGTGGACCTTTCATTATCCGGGTGCTGACGGGGTATTTGGTCGGGTGGACCCGCGTTTGTATTCGCCAACCAATCCGGCGGGGGTGGATGGGGATGATCCGAATGGGAAGGATGATTTTGCGGTTCAAGGGCGTCTGCGAATGCCGATCGACCGGCCGATTATTGTGCAAGTGACCTCGAAGGATGTGATTCATGGGTTGTCGCTCGGGCCGATGCGGATTCAGCAGGATGCAATCCCGGGCCAAGAGATTCCGATGTGGTTTACGCCGAATCGTATTTCCGAGGGAGACATTATTTGTGCACAACTTTGTGGGGCGGGGCATGCGACGATGTATGCCTCATTCGAGGTGATGGAGAGCGAAGAGTTTGACAATTGGGTGGCGAGCCGGGCTCCGGCGCCGGAGGCTGGGGACGACGATGGGGCGGCAGAAGAGCCGGTAGCAGCCCGTTAGTTTTCATGAAGCGTTTTTTCCCCGTGTCGGCGGGGATGAACGTTGAAATTTGCGTCCGGGCTGGCAGTGGTGGCCGTTGCCTTACCGAGAGTGAGCGAATGAATGTGCCCTCGACAGCGTTTCATCGATATGTATTGGCCGTCATCGGTTTTGCGGTCTTGTTGATATGGTGGGGAGCGGCGACCACGACGACGAATGCGGGGATGGTCTTTGCGGATTGGCCTTTGAGCCAGGGGTCGCTGAATCCTCCGGGATGGTTGCACATTCCGCCTTTCATGTGGGAGCATGGGCATCGCCTAATTGCGACGGTGGTGGGAACCCTGACAGCGGTGATGTTTGGGTGGAGTTTTTTCCGGGGATGGAAGCGTGTTGTGGAGTTTGTGATGTTATTGGCGGGGTTGGGGGCGATTGTTGGGTTCCTGGGACGCGGGGCGGCGATTCGGCGGTTGGGGGCCGAGGGATATGAGGGATGGTTTTGGGCGGCGGGGGTGCTGGGGTTGGGGGCATTGGTGTGGTTGATCGTGGTGCTGGCGGTGAGGCGGGTATCGCCGGTAACGAAACTTTGCGCGTTGGCGTTGATGTTGGTTTCGTTGCAAGCGGTGTTGGGGGGATTGCGCGTGACGGAGATATCCGACACGTATGCGGTGATGCATGGCTGTTTGGCGCAGGGCTTTTTTTGTTTGTTGATTTTGATTGCGATGATGAGTTCGAAGCGCTGGCCGGTCTATCGGAGGGAAGCGTTGGGGCCGGGGGTGTTACGGCCGTTTCGGGTTCGGGCGGGTTCTTTGTTGTTGGCGGTATTTGGACAGCTGATTTTGGGGGCGACGATGCGTCACACGCACCGTCTTGGACTGGCTGATGATGGGATATTAACGACGGGCGGCGTCTTTTTTCCGGGATTTGGTGATTTTGATTTGGGGATATTGTTCTCACACAAGGTTTGGGCATTGGTCGTGTTGGCGGTTTCGGTGATCGTGACCGTTTTTGCCAAGCGGCACTTGCGAGGCCACCTGCGTTTGAGGCGGCATGCGTATTGGATCACGGGGCTTATCGTGGCGCAGTTGGGACTGGGTGCCCTGGTGATCGCGAGTGGGAAGGGGTTCTGGGTGACGAATTTCCATGTGTTGACGGGGCTAACGATTCTGGCTTTGACGTTTGCTTTGGTGGTTCGGAGTTTTGCGGCGACGACGTTTGCGAAGGAGGGTGAACGGGCACGCGAAAAGGTGGCGAGCGCGATGGAGAGGGTCGAGCTGGAGGCGATGTTGTGACGGGAGACGGGCCGTTAGCATCGAATCGCGAGGAATCGCAGGCGGTGAGCGTGAGTCGAGGAGATTTGATCACCTTGACGAAGGCGCGTTTGAGTTTGCTCGTCCTGGTGACGACGTTTTTCGGTTTTTTGTTGGCGTCGAAAGGGGCCTTTCAGTGGATGCTTTTGGTGCATACCTTGGTGGGGACGGGATTGACGGCTTTTGGTTCGGCGGTGTTCAACCAGTTGATGGAAATCGACAGCGATGCCCGCATGAAGCGGACATCGGATCGGCCGTTACCGGCGGGGCGTGTGCCGACCTCGGTGGCGTTTTTAATCGGATGGGTCTTGGCGGGGTTTGGGATTGTGCACTTGGCCCTGAAGGTAAACTTTCAAGCTTCATTTTTGGCGGCGGTGACCCTGATCATCTACTTGTTCGTGTATACGCCAATGAAGCGGAAGTCATCTTTGAACACATTGGTGGGAGGCGTGGCGGGGGCGATTCCGCCCGTGATCGGATGGGTTGCGGGTGGCGGTGGATACGGGGTTGAGGCGTGGTTTTTGTTTGGCTTGTTATTTTTGTGGCAACTTCCGCATTTTGTGGCGATCAACTGGATGTATCGCGAAGAGTATGTGCGCGGAGGATTTGTGATGTGGTCGAACGATGATGAGAGCGGCGCAAAGACTTCCGGTTTGGCACTGGTATTTTCGGTGATGCTGACGGCATTGCTAGTGGTGCCGTATTTGTGCGGGTTCGGGGGATGGGTATCGTTGGTGGGAGGGGTGTTATTGGGGTTGGTGATGGTGGGGTTATCGTTGAGATTTCGGCGGGAGCGGGATCGGGGATCGGCGAGGCGATTATTTTTCTACACGTTGATGTATCTGCCGCTGGTATTTGTGGTTTTGGTGATATCGTGGAGATGATCTGAAACGAAGCGGAGAGCGTAATTATAAACGGCGAGAAAGCGAAGAATATGGATGGGACGAGCGATCAAGTGGAGAAGCCAGAAGCGGTGCGGGGGATGAATCCAAAGTTGGTGACCTTGGCGGCGATTGGGGCGTTAATTCTTGGGGGGGTATTGGTGGCTTACAACTACCATTTGCGGAACGTGAGGGAGCGATTTGTGGCGGCGCCGCCGAAGTTGGGGGAGTTGATGCAGTATTTGGAAGCGACGAATCGGACGGGGGAGGAAGTGTCTCTGGAAGCGTTGAAGGGGAAAGTTTGGTTGTGCAGCTATATATTCACAGATTGTCCCTCGCAGTGCTTGGGGATCGCGGCGGAGATGAAGCAGGTGTATGAGGAGTTTGGTGATGACGAGCGTTTTCACCTGGTGAGTGTGAGTGTGAATCCGGAGGGGGACACGCCTGAGAAGATGGATGTCTTTGTGAAGCAACACGGGGTGGATGTGCCACAGTGGTGGTTTTTGACGGGGAATGCGGACCGGATTCACCAATACATGCGGCGGTATTTCAAGTTTGCGCATGTGGAGGAGAACACTGATCCGCAGGTGATTGCGACGCAGGGGCAGTTCAGTCACGACGCGCATGTGGCGTTGGTGGATGGGGAAGGGCGGATACGAGGGTATTACAATTTGTTGGACTTTGATTTTCGTGAAGAGCAGGCGGCGAAGTTGGATCGGGATTTGCGGTGGATATTGGATGAGGAGATGGATACGAAGCCATGACGGTGGCTGATTTGCCGGCTCTAAACGCAACGTTAAACGGGGTGTGCACGGTGTTCCTGGTGGCGGGATACGTCTTCATCAAGCGGGAACAGAAGCGGGCGCACATCGTGTGCATGGTTGCGGCTTTGGTGGTTTCGGCGGCATTCTTGGTTTCGTATTTGGTATATCATTACCACGTGGGGAGCGTGAAGTTTACGGCGCAGGGTTGGGTACGGCCGGTGTATTTTGTTATTTTGATCAGTCATATTTTACTGGCGATGGTGTTGCCGGTGTTGGTGATTTTGACGGTGGTGCCGGCGGTGCGGCGACGGTTTGACCGGCACCGGCGGGTGGCGCGCTGGACATGGCCGGTGTGGATGTATGTATCGGTGACGGGGGTGTTGGTTTATTTGATGTTGTATGTGTGGTTTCCGCCGTCGGGGTGAGGGGCAAAGGATATTTCGGGAGTGCGGGTTCGGATCGGAGTGGCTGGGAGGCCTGGGGCGTTGCTCCAGGGTGGTATGCGTTGCGCCTTCAGCGCTTGTTCCTCCGGGGGGATAGGGCCATGCTGCGGTCTGGTCGCGGGCTTGTTTTTTTGAGGGGGGATTCTCTGGGTGTTGCGAGTGGATTGGGGACGGGATAGGATGGGGCGTGAAGAAGTGTGCGATGATTGGGCGGGTCATTTTGGCGATGGTTATGTGGGGAAGTGTGGCGGGGGAGGTGGAGGGGAAGTTGTTATTTGAGACGACGGAGGCGGAGCACAAGGCGGAGGCGGAGGATGACGTATTCAAGGTTCGGTTTCCGTTTGTGAACGAAGGGACGGAGCCGGTGAAGATTACGAAGATTGAGTCTTCGTGCGGATGTTTGAAGGCGGAGGTGAGCAGCGAGGTGATTGGGGCGGGGGAGGAGGGGGTGATTACGGGGCTTTTCAATTTGGGCGCGGCGACGGGGGAAAATGAGAAGTTTTTGACGGTGAAGACGGATGAGGTGGGAGGTGAGCCGTATCGGCTTGTGACGCGGGTGTTGGTGCCGGAGATTGCGAGCATCGAGCCGAAGATTTTGAGTTGGGGGATTGGATCGGAGCCTGAGGCCAAGGTGTTTGAGTTTATAGTGAAGCGTGAGGAGCCGATTCGTGTGACGGAGGTTTCGAGTTCGCGGGAGGAGTTTGGATTTGAAGTGGAGACGGTGGAGGAGGGGCGGAGATACCGCATTACGTTGAAGCCGGTTTCGACGGAGAAAGCGTTGTTGGGGGTATTGCGGATTGAGACGGATTGCGAGATCGAGAAGCATCGTCGGCACATGGCGTTCTTCAGTGTGAAGCAGGGGGGCGGGGAATGAAGTGGAAGCGGGGTTTTCGTGAGGCGCTGGTGTTGCTGGGGTTGGCGGCGTTGGGTGCGGTGGCGGTGAAGGCGTTTCATCCGTATGCGCCGGCCTTGTATTTACAGAACGAGCCGTTGCGGGAGGACGAGGTGACGGTGGAAATGGTGGCGGAGCGTTGGGGTGAGGAGGGGGTGATCTGGATTGATGCGCGGCAGGTGGTGGAGTTTGAGGCGGGGCATATCCCGGGAGCGATGTTATTGAACAAGCAGGGGTGGACGGATCAGTTGTGGGAGATTTGGTCCGTATTGGAGGCGGGGGATATTCCGGTGGTGGTTTATTGTGATTCCGCGGCGTGCAAGGCGAGCCGGGAGATTGCCGAGCGATTGCGGCAGAATACGGGCCGGGGGGAGGTGTATACCTTACGCGGGGGATGGGAGGCGTATCGCGCGAGTCGGTCGTCGAACGAGTGACGAGGCGGAGTGGATGAATTCCCGAGCGGGCTACTGAGCGGTGGCGGCGGTTTGCTGGTCCGGGGCTGCCGCGGGGGTATCGGGAGAGGCAGGGGCGGCGGGAGAATTCGTTTTCTCGTAGCGAGCGACGGTGCGCCAGTTTTCGAAGAGGACCTTGGTGATCTCGAGATATTTGGTGCCGGCGTCGGATTCGCGCCAAGTGAGTTCGACCAGGGGGGTGAAGGGGCTACCCCAGTCGACTTTGGAAGCGATTTCATTTCCCACGGGGGTGGCGTTACTGACGAAGGCGGTTTTATCCTGATCGGGAATGGGTGGGTCGATGCGGTATGGTGTGAGGTTGGCGATTTCGGGGAATTCTTCGTCGAAGTAGTGGGTTTTGCGGACGATGATGTGGAATTCTCCCGAGGCGCCGGGTGTGGGATTTTGGGCGAACTGGTGGAAGAGGTTGTCTTTGAATTCGACGAAAGCTTCCCAATCGACTTTATATCCGTGTTCGGTTTCTTCGATGGCGACGGGGAATCCGGCTTCAGATTCTTCCGTGGTGAGGTGGAAGACGTAGAAGGTATTTCCAGAGTTTTGGTCGGTTTCGCTGTGTTGATAGCGGACGGAGGTGGCGGTGACGGGTTCGTCGGAATTTGAGAGGTAGTATTTTTTCATGAGAACGCCGGTGCGTTCCGGATGGAGCGAGTGGTGAATGCGGGTATTCCAATCGGGGGCTGCGAGGAAGGCGTTCAGGGCTTCCATGGGTTCATCGAGAGTTCCAGCGGCGGGATTATCTGGGTCGCGGATTTTATCTAGGAGCTGTGCGGTTTCGTCGGGCGCTTCGATGTTGGTTTCCGTCGCGGCGGGTTGCGGGGTGGGTTCCGCGGGTGTGGGTTCGTCGGCGACGTGTGATTCCGGTGTGGGGGATTCTTCGGGAGGCGCGGGCGGGGCATCGGCGTTTGAAGCGGGGACTTGCCCGGGCTCGGCCGGGGTTTCTTCGGCGGGTTCGGGAGCCGGTGTTTCCGTTGCTGCTGTTTGCGGGTCCGTGTTTTCGCCGGCGGTTTCGGCCTGCTTGAGCATTTCGATGTAGGCGGCGTTGGCGGAATTCTCGGCGGGCGGCGGGGTTTCTTGTTTTTCCCAGAAGATGACTTTATCGCGGATGTTCTCGGGGAGGAGGGTGGGTTTGAGGGCGATGGTGGCGCCGGCTCCGACGAGGATTATGATGGGAAGGGTGATGCCGAGGAGTTTGACTGGAACTTTGAAGGATCTCTTTTCCTGCGGTCTTTTTGGGAAGCTGACGTTATCGGGGTCGGCGGCTTTGCCGGTGAAGGGGGGATGGGCGGGTTTTTCCTGGCCGGCGGCATTTTCGGAGTCGGGGCTGGGAGGAAAGGTGGGCGGAGTGGGGGGTTGTCCGGGGGTGCCGCCGAATTCGCCGGGGTTAAAGGATTGGGGAGTGCCCGGGGAGGGTTGTCCTGGAAGTGAGAATGCGGGCGGGGCTGCAGAAGCCGAGGATTCCGCGGCCCCCGGTGTTTGGAATGCGGGCGGGGTTGGGCTGGTGGTTGCTGCGGCCGGTTCGAGGGGAGTGGGTGTGGGTGTTGTGGGTGCGGTGCCAGCGGGATCGGAGAATGCGGGAGGATTGAAGCCTGGTGTGGTGGCGGGGTTGTTGTTGCCTGGTGTGGAAGGCTCTAGAGTGGGTGGAGTTTCTGTGGTGGGGGTAGTCGGTGGGGCGGTATTTTCGGGAGGGGCCACCGGTGAGCCGAAAGCGGGGGGGGCGGCGTTTTGGACGGGGGGAGAAGATTGTTCTGCGGGCGGCGATTCGAGTGTCGGCGGCGTGGTGGGGATGGGTGGGATGGCGGCATTGGCGCCGTCGAGAGTGGGAGCGGGTGCGGGCTCGCCGAAGGCGGGTTGGTTGGTTGGCGTATCGGGGGAGTTGGATTCCGGGGTGGCTCCGAACGCGGGCGGAAAGGTTTCCGGCGTCGGTTTTTCGGCCGGGGGTTCGTTGCCCTGTGGCGGCATGAAGGTAGGGGGGACGAACGCGGCGGGTGCGTCGGTCTCGTTATTTTCCGAGGTGGGGAGTTCGGGTGGTGATTGCGCGGGAGGGAAAGCGTTCTCCGGGGTGCCGAAAGCGGGTGTCGGGGCATCGGCGCCGGGGTTGAGGTTGGTGGGGGCTGGTGTATCGGCGGGCGGAGTGACGGCGGGGCCGCCGAAATGGGGGGCTTCTAGGGGAGGCGCGCCGGCATCGGCGGCGGGTGTGGAGAAAGCGGGTGGAATGGTTGATTCTGCCGGCGCGGGCGCTTTCGGAGTGGCGGGGACTGATTGGTCCGGTGTGGAGAAGGCGGGTGGAATAGGGGTAGCGTCGGGCGTTTCCGGGGGAGAAAAGGCGGGGGGCGTTGCGGGTGTGTCCGTGGGTGGGGGGGTGTCGTTGGCGGGAGGTGCGCTGAAGGCGGGGACCGCTTCCGGAGGTTCGGGACTGGTAGCGGGCGATGGTGATTCGGAATGATCGGGGGCCGAGAACGCGGGTGTTGCGAACGCGGGTGGCGTCTCGGAATCGGCAAGGGGCGGAGGTGTGGGAGAATCGGGTTCGGGCGGGGTGATAGCGGAAGGCGTGGTGTGAGGTGCGGGCTCGGGAGTGGTTTGGGCGGGAGGCGGTTCCGGGGCCGGTGATTGGGCTTGTGGTTCTGAGAAGGGAGGGGTGGTGGGATTTTCTTCGGGGGTAGCGGGAATCTTTGGTTGTTCGGGTGGAGCGTGTTCCGCTACGGGTGGGTCGGTGGGGGCGGGTGCGCTTTGGAAGGGTTCCGGGGCGGGAGGATTGGCGAGTGCGGCGGGTTGGTTATTGGCGGGGTCGGGGGCTATGATTTCGGTGCCGCAGTGTGGGCAAGGTCCTTTCACGCCGGCGAGTTCGCCGGGGACGGAGAGACCGGATTTACAATCGGGGCAGAGAAATCGAAGCGTATCGGTAGGAGGAGCAGACGGCGTCATGAATTCAACAATCTAGTAGATTTCCCATAATTATCAAAATGTTCTGTGATGACGGGATGATTGTTGTATTGGGGGGGGAGGCGTGTTCCAGACGACCGAATTCTTTATAAATAGGAGTATTTAACATAAATTAAGGAAATGGACAATAGTGGAGTGGGGAAAGTTGGGGATTGTGAGGATGACGTGTTGGGGGTGTTGGGAGGCGTTTTTTATGGCGTAGGCGTCCTGTGCGCTTGTGGGGAGGGGAAGTTCGAGCTTTTTGTCGCCTTTGCTTGGTCTTGCCGGAGCGCCCTTGGACTTTGAGGGTAGCGAAGGGGGTGCGAGTTCGTTTACAAGAACGGGCGGCCGTGGACATGTGGCTTCCGGGGGCGAGGGATCGCCCGAGCGGTATCGGGGTCCTCAATGGGGGGGAAGCCTAGCCTTGCTCTTCGACGCCGCCACCGGCGTGGGCGAGGGCGGCATGTTCTTCGGGGAGGAAGGCTTTGAAGCGGGCTTTGTCGATGGCTTTCATGTAGGCCTCGATGGGGCTGACTTCGTCATTGCGGAGTCGTTCCCAGATGGCTTCATCCATGAACTGCATGCCTTCTTTTTTGCCGCCCATGATGACGTCGTAGAGTTTTTGGGTGGCGCCTTCGCGAATGACGGCGCCGACGGCGGAATTGGAGACGAGGATTTCGTTGACGGGGACGCGGCCTTTTCCGTCTTTTTTCTTCATGAGGAGCTGAGCGACGACGCCTTTGAGGGAGGCGGCGAGCATGGTGCGGACCTGGGATTGTTGATCGGAGGGGAAGACGTCGACGAGGCGGTCGACGGTTTTGCGGGCGTTGTTGGTGTGCAGGGTGCCGAAGACGAGGAGGCCGGTTTCCGCGGCGGTGAGCGCGAGGGAGATGGTTTCGAGGTCGCGCATTTCCCCGACGAGGACGATATCGGCGTCTTCGCGGAGGGCGGCGCGGAGGCCATCGGCGAAACGGGGGGTATGGATGGGGACTTCGCGTTGGGTAATGATGGATTTTTTATTGGTGTGAACGAACTCGATGGGCTCTTCGACGGTGACGATATGGCGTGACATGTTGTTGTTCACGTAATCGATGAGGGCGGCGAGGGTGGTGGATTTTCCGGAGCCGGTGGGGCCGGTAACGAGGACGAGACCGCCGCGGAGGTTGCCGAATTCCTGAACGGTTTTGGGGACGCCGAGGTCGTCGAGGCTGGCGATATCCGTGGGGATGAGGCGGAAGACGGCGCCGAGGCCGTGGCTTTGGCGGAAGTAGTTGCAGCGGAAGCGGGAGTTTTCGTCCATCTCGTAAGCGAAGTCGAGGTCGCCTTTTTTGAGGTATCGTTCGAAGGCGCGTTCTTCGCAGATTTCCCCGAGCATGCTGTGAAGGGTATCGGCGTCGAGGACGGGTTGTTCCGCGAGAGCGTGGATGGTGCCGTGGAGCCGGGCTTTGGGCGGTTGGCCCTGGCTGAGGTGGAGGTCGGAGCAACCGTGTTCGACGATGTATTTGAAGTAGCGGTTGATGGCGGGCTCTGACATGGGAAAGGAAATGGGCTGGGATGATGGGGTGGCTGGGATCAGGAGTCGAAGTGTGCTTTCATGATGGACTTATCGTCGGCACGGGCGAGGACTTCCTGTTGGGTGACGAGGCCGGCGTTGTAGACTTCCTTGAGGCAATCGTCCATGGTGATCATGCCGATGCTGCCGCCGGTTTGGATGATGCCGGGGAGCATGAAGGTTTTGCCTTCGCGGATGCAGTTGGCGACGGCGGGGGTATTCATGAGGATTTCGTATGCGAGGACGCGTCCTTTTCCATCTTTTCGGGGGACGAGTTGTTGGGTGATGATTCCGCGGAGGGATTCGCTGACCATGATGCGGATTTGTTGGCGCTGGTCCGTGGGGAAGACATCGAGGACACGATCGAGGGTTCGTGCGGCGTTGCCGGTGTGGAGGGTACCGAGGACAAGGTGACCGGTTTCACCAGCGGTGATGGCGAGGGAGATGGTTTCGAGGTCGCGCATTTCTCCGACCATGATGACATCGGGGTCTTCCCGGAGGGAGGCGCGGAGGGCGGTGGCGAAGGATTCGGTATGAGTGTGGACTTCGCGCTGGTTGACGTGGCAATTCTTGGATTCGAAGACGTATTCGATGGGGTCTTCGAGGGTGATGATGTGGTCTTGGCGATCGTTATTTACGAGTTCGATGAGGGCGGCGAGGGTGGTGGATTTTCCGCAGCCGACGGGGCCGGTGACAAGGACGAGGCCGTTTTGGAACTGAGTGAGGGGTTTAATTTGGGGGGGGAGACCGAGTTCCTCCATGGTGCGGAGCTTGGTGTTGATGACGCGGAAGGCCATGTCCCAGCCGAGGCGTTGCTGGACGACGCTGGCGCGGAAGCGGCCAAAATCCGGGGCGTAAGCGAAGTCGACGTCGCCATTTTCTTCGAAGCGTTTCACTTCCGCTTCGGCGAGGAAGTTGCGGCCGAGGCGTTCGGTATCTTTAGCGGTGAGGACCTTGGCGTTGGGCCAGATGGGTTGAAGGACACCGTATCGGCGCCAGGTGGGGGGTGCGTTTACGGCGAGGTGGATATCCGAGCAATCGTATTCCTGACCGAGTTTCAGGTAGTCATCGATATGCTCGAGGACGGGGACGAGTTCATCGGAGGAGGGTGCTTCAGCGGAATCTGACATGGTAAAGGGATGGGAAAACGGGGTCAGGAAGGATTAACCAAAATGGCTTTGTAATCAATCAACGAGTTGGTTGAGGCGTTTTTGGATGAGTTTGGTGGCGGCGGGTTGGGCGATTTTGAAGGCGGTGCGGGCGGCGACGCCGAGGAGGGCGGCGAAGGGGAGGCCGGCCCGTTGGGGGGAATTGGCTGGGGTGGAGTCGGATTTGGGATGGCGGCGCCGGTTTGGGGAGCGGAGGCATTGGGCGGCGACGAGGCCGCCGACGGCGGAGAGGGTGATCCATCGGCCGGGGTGGGCGGTGACGGATTGGCGAAGGCGGACGGCGGGATTGAGTTGTTGTCCGAGATCGTGGGATCTGGAGGCGAGGGCGTGTCGTGCGCGATCGAGTTCCTGGCAGAGTTGATCGGCAGTCAGCTTTGGTTCTGCCTGGGATCGGGAATTTTCGTCTGTGTTTTTGGTTTCAGCCATTGGCGATCTTTCTCGAGTTCGTTGAGGGTATGTCTAAAGAGTCCGTGGCGGAAGGGCGCCTTTGCGATGAGGATGAGGATGATGGCTAGGAGAATGTGGATTCCGGCTGCGGCGAAGGTGACGTATTCCCAAGGGTAGGAGGTGGAGCGGCTGATGAGGAAGATGGCGGCGACGAGGGCGAGGGTGTAGGCGAGGATGAGGAAGCATGCACCGAAGAAGTAGAGCAGGGCCTTACGGGTGATGGCGGCGGAAGCTTCTTTGGATTCGAGTTTGAGGAGTTGAGAGCGCGCTTGGAGGTAGGCGAGGATGGATTCCGAAAGGGAGCGGACGAGATCAACGATACCGGCGGGGGGATCCGGGTGATCGCGGCTATGATGTTCGTTAGGAGGGGACGGTGACATGAATGGGGAGGCGCCGGCGGTGAGTCTGAGGGCCGACGCCAAGGGGTGTCGGCGCGATCAGCAGACGGGAGTGAGAGTGAGTGAATGGTAAAAGTGTCCGGGGCGCGAGCGTGTTGTGAGGGCGGCTAGCGGCGGAGGATGAGGCCGATGACGAAGCCGACTCCGAGAGCGGTCAGGACGGCTTTGGTGGGATTTTCTTTGATGTAGTCTTCGGCGTCGTTTTGGAAGTCGCGTGCTTTGTCTTTGGCGTCACGGACGGAGGAATCGGCGAAGTCGCGGAATTTATCGGCTTTTTCTCCGGCGGCTTCTTTGTATTGGTGGGCGCGGGTTTCGGCGGCTTCTTTGAGTTGTTGGGCCTTGGCGCTGGCGGCGGCGCGGAGTTCTTCGGCGGCCTGGAGGGCGTGGGATTTGCTGGCTTCGAGATTATCGCGGATATCGGATTGGCCGGAGTCGGCAAGGGTGTCTTCGCTCATGGTGTTGAGAGTGATGGGTTTGATTATTTGGTATTCTTAAAAAGTCTGGCATGGTGCCGGTGGGAAAGCAAGCGAAGGGAGGAGGAAATGGAAAATGACCAATGACGAAGTGCCCAATGACGAGGGGGGACGGGCCATGCTATTGAGGGGTGAACTTGGATGAAGTTGGCGTGTTTGAGATCGGGGGGAGGGGAGCCGGAGGTATTTTTATCGGAGCAGGGGGAGGGTCCGAGTGCGGGGGAGCGGTGTGTTTTTGTGAGGGCGTCGTTTTGCAATTTGTATTGTCGGTGGTGTGACACGGAATACACGTGGAACTGGGAGGGGACGGTGTATGGGCATGACCGGGATGGGGAGGCGGGGTATGCGAAGTATCGGAAAGAGGACGAGGTAGTGGAGCTAGCGGTGGAGGAGGTGGCGGAGCGGGTGCGGGGGTTTGCGTGCGGGAGGGTGGTGATGACTGGAGGGGAGCCCTTGGTGCAGCGCGGGGAATGCGAGCGGTTGCTGGAGATTTTGCGGCGTGGGGGCGGGGAATGGTATTTTGAGATGGAAACGAACGGGACGATTATGCCGGGACCGGACCTGGCGGGTGAGAGCGGAGTGGATCAGTTCAATGTGTCGCCGAAACTGGCGAACTCGGGAGTGCCGAAGGAGGCAAGGTTGAAGGAGGATGTGTTAGGGTTTTTTGCGGGATTTGAGCGGGCGTATTTCAAGTTTGTGGTGTGTGACGAGAGGGATGTGCGGGAGGTGGGGGAAATGGTGGAGCGATGTGGGATGGACCGGGAGCGGGTGTATTTGATGCCGGAGGGGGTGACGGCTGCGGCTTTGGATGCGCGGGTGGGGTGGGTGGTTGAGGTGTGTGAGGCTGAGGGGTATCAGTTTAGTGATCGTAAACACGTGCGGGAGTTTGGGGGCGGGCGTGGGGTGTAGAGATGCCGAAAAGGGAAGGGGTAATCAAGGGGCACGGAAGGGTGGGTGTTGGGAGGGGTTCCTTTTGCTATCTGGGCGTGAAGAGGGAAGGGGAGTTTGGAGGACAAGAGCGCTCAGTTGGTCTTGTGTGTGATGCGGGCTTTTGAGAAGTCGTAGGGGGTGAGTTCGAGGTGGACTTTGTCGCCGGGGTTGAGGGAGGGGAGGGGAGGGGCATTGGTGCGGCGGTCGGGGTGGGCGACGACTATTTTCCCGTTGGGGAGGGAGGCGTGGTAGGTGCCGTTGGGGAGGGTTTCGGTGATGGTGCCGGTGGTGGTGATGGGGGGTTCGCCGGGCATTTTTTTAGGGGGGAGAGGTCCCTCCGGGCCGGGTAGACTCCGGTCAGAAGTTGATTGCTGGTCGAGAGGAATTGAGTCGTTTTATGATGGTGGGGGTTGGCGGTGTTTGAGGCGGTAATCGATGCGGGCGCTGTTTCCTCCGGAGAAGGGGGCGCAGAGGCGGTATCGGAATTCGGGAACGGGGAAGATGTAACGGCGCCGATGGGTGCGGAAGGCGACGACGGCGGCGGAGAGGGCGGCGACGAGGAGGACGGGGATGATGGCGGGGGCGAATTCTTTGAGGAGGGGCAGGAGGTCCTGCTGCTTGGGAGTTGGCGCATTCTTGGACGAATGGGAGGCAGGTGAAGGAAGGGGAGTCAATGCGGGCGGGGTGAGTGGTTTGCCGGAGAGGATGTTTTTGTATTGTTCGAGGATTTCGAAGGCGCCAGCTTCGATGGCATCGGGAATGTTGCGTTGGTTATGTGCGAAGAGGGTGGCGTTATTTGCGGCGGTGAGGAGGTTATTGCGGAGTTTGCCCTCGGTGGGGACGTTGCCTGGGATGATGTGGACGCCTGATTTCAATTCGCGAGGTTCGTCGGTGTGGCAGACGACGAATGCGGTCAGGCGTTGGGTATCCCATTGTTCGGCGAGGGCGGTGAAGTAGGTTTCGACGCCCTCGGTGGGGGCGTCGCGGAGGACGAGGATATAGATTGAGATGTCGTCTTTCGTGGCGGCGCTGTGCAAGAGTGTGCCGAGGTCGGAGCGCTGGCGAATGGAGAGGACGTTGCGGCGGTCGACGACGTGGGAGGAGGGCTGGGGGAGGAATGGAGTGGCGATTTCGGGCGAATGGGCGGCGATGAAGGGTGGTGTGGCGGGAGCGGTTTCGCTTGAGGCGAGGGCGACCCAGGGGAAGAGGAAAGCTAGTGTTGCGAGAAGCGGGTGTTTCGGTGTGGCGAAGAATGGCGGCATCGAGCGATGGGTAACAAATCAGGCGGGCTTCGTTACAATATGGGGGTCGTGCGTGACGGTGGTTTGTTCGTGTTGCGGAGTTGATTGGGATTTGAGCTGGGCTTCCTGCCAATGGGCGGCGTTTTGGGAAATCTCTTTGTACTGGTCGCGGAGGTGTTTTCCGGTCGCTTTGAGGAAGTGGGTGATGCCTTCGGCGTAGTGACCTTGCTGGAAGTGTTCTCTTGATGAGGAGAGGAGTTTTTTCAGGGCGCCGTCGTCGATAAAGGTATCGAGGCCGTATCCGATCGTGGCGGCGGCGGTTCGGTGGGCGCGATCGATGACGAGGAGGAGGGTGAAGTATCGGCGCTGGGCTGCTTCGGGTGATTTAGGTGGGCTGACGTTGAAGAGCCAATATCCGAACTCGCGGGCGTCGGCGCCTTTGGGGAGGCGGGTGATGCAGATGGAGACGGCGGTTTGGGGGAAACGGCGTTCGAACTGGTTGGCGGCGCGGTTGATGCGTTTTCGGTCGCGTGATTCAAAGCGTTCCTCGGGGTCGATGAGGCGCTGTAGGTCTTGGGCTTGGAAGGGGTATTTTTCGAGGCAGACCTTGGCGGTGAAGTGGCAGCGGTGACATTCGTCGGCGACCCGAACGAGCATGGCGCCGCAGGACGGGCAAAGCATTTTACCCGGCCTGAAGACGGCGTAAGGGATGGGCATGATAGGCGGACTGGGGTAGCGGTGCGCGAGGGGCGGCGCTCCCTTTATTAAAACTTCTTAATTATCAGAGTTTATGAAGTTTTCTAGAGGATGCAATACTGGATTTCAGGGGGTTATCCTTGGTCGATCCAGCGGATGAGTGGGGAGAGGCTGGGTTGGCCGTCGGGGTGCCAGAAGGGGGACGGGTTTTGCATTTGGCCGATGGGGCAGAGTCGTGGGGACTTAAGGGGGGTGAGTTTGTTTTGGAATTCTGGGGTGAAGGGGGCGAGACCGACAGTGGAGAGGTGGGGTTGGATGAGGGCGAGGGCGTGTGGGAGATCGTCGGGGAGGGGTTTGACGAAAACGGTGCGTGGGAGCGGGGTGGTGGCGGGGTTGGGGTCGGTTTCGTAGAGGACGGTCCAGTCGAGGGAGTTTTCGGACGACCAAATGGCGGCGGTGGGATCGCTGGCGGCGCGGAAGGAGTAGGCGGAGCGGAGGTGAGCGATGTCGGCTTCTTCGGCGGGGGTGCGGGGCGGGGGCGGATTGTCGCTGTTGAAACGATTCATTTCGGTGGCGAGCGATTCGGCGAAGGCTTGGGCGGTGTTGTTGTTTGTTTCGGCGACGTAGAAGAATTGTGGTGAGAGGCAGCCTTGTTGATCGAAGCGAGAGGCATCGCGCGCGGCGAGTTTGGCGACATCGGGGGCGGTGGAATCGAAGATGATGCCGAGGGAGATTTTGTGGCCGTGGGAGATGAAGATTTGGTTGGGGCGAGTTTGGCGATGAAAGCGGGCGATGGTTTCGTCCGTGCCGTAGACGATGATGGCGTTGGCTTTGGCAAGCCAGTCATCGGGGAGCTCGCTTTCGATGGTGATCGTGTTTGCGAGTTCAAGGGGGAGTTTGTTTTTGAAGGCGGCGATTTCGGGGAGGCCGGTGGCGGGGATTTTGCAGCAGTTTTTCGGGGAGCCGATGAGGAGGGCGCGGAGGAGGGATTGGAGTCCGGCGTGCGGGGTATTTCCGCTGATGATGTGGAGGGTGATTTCAGGGGGGACGGCTTTTGCTTTGATGGAGCCGTGGGGCTGGAAGTCGTCGAGGATATCGGGGTGACCGAGTTCCCGTGTGACGAGGGCGGTTAGGTCGTCGGCGGTGAGCGGGCCCAGAAAATCTGCGAAGGAAGCGGCGGCGTTGGCGAGGGCTTGGGCGCGGTCGGCGGTGAGCATGGGCTGGGGATCAGGAGTTTAGGAGTTCATCGGCGGTGCGGGAGCAACCGCGGGGGAGGGCGTCGGGATCGCGACCGGTGAGTTCGAAATCTGTGCCGCGGCGAACGGCGAGGTCGCGTGTGGCGACGGCGAGGCAGGAGCCGAGGTTAGCGAGGTCGGTGATGTGGAGGACACCGGATTCGCCGTCGGCGACTTCGGTATTGGTGGCGGGATTGATGACGCGGGCGCGAAGCCAGTGGGGGGCGCGGTGGGGGTGATGAAGGCCGCTGGTATAGAACTGGGAAGAGAGCTCGGTCATGGCGTATTCGTTGATGATGTGATCGGCGGGGACGGCGAAGTTTTGTTCGAGTTGTTGGTAGAACTCGGTTTTTTCGAGGGTGCGACCGGTGCCTTTGTATCCGCCGGTTTCGAAAAGCCAAGAGCCGGGGGGCAGAGCGGGAATAGATTCGTTTTGTTCGATGAGGTTGAGGAAGGCGAGAGCGGTGCCGAAGAGGATGCGGGGTTCGTTTTGATTGGCGAAGCGGGCAAGCGCGTCGTAGTTGATGGTTCCAGAGGTGCCGATGAGGAAGGCCTCGTCGGGAGCGCCGAGGAAGCGGGTGAGGACGCCCATCATGTGGGAGAGGGACGAGTGGGGAC
>JBCCIR010000046.1:0-33927 GCA_039028175.1 Verrucomicrobiota bacterium | reverse complement strand
GGGGGGGGGGGGGGGGCCAGGGCGGAGCGGGTGGTGCGAGGTCCCTTGTTGCTGGGCGGGTAGAGGCGGAGTGGGGTGTGGTATTTGCGCCGGGAGAGCGGGGGTGGTATTGTAATTTCTATAATTATTAGGTTATCTGAACTATTATTTGGGATGAAGCGCGCGAATGTATTGATCACTTTTGACAGTCATACGCCTTACTTGGCGTATCGCGTGCGGGAGTTGCGGCGGGCTTTGGAGCGTCGTGGGTGGTCGGAGGTGGTTCGGATGCGGGTGGTTTTGTTGGGGGCGAAGGAGGCGAGTTATGACTGGGGGGAGGGGGATTGGGAACGGGAGTATGGGGGCGTGCCGGTGACGGTTTTGACGGAATCGTTTCATGGATTGGGGTTTCGGGCGTATTTGAGCGGGGCGGCTGTGCGGACTTGTTGGAAGTTGGCGGGGGAATTGATTCGGGCGCGGCCGAAGTTGGTTTTTGTGGGCGGATATGATCGGCCGGCGAGTTTGATGACGGCGGTGTTGGGATTTTTCTTTCGGTGGAAGACGGGGCCGATGCATGACTCGCGGTTTAATGATGCGGAGAGTTATGCGAAAAAGATTTTCCTGGAGGCGGTGAAGAGTCCGTTCATGCGCTTGTATCCGTTCTTCATGTGTTCGGGGCGTGAGTGCGTGGAATACACGCAATTTTTGGCGGGGACGAAGCGGCCGGCGTATTACGCGGGATGGAACGTGGTGGACAATGAGGGGATTGCGGCGAAAGGGGCGGATGGGAGTCGGGACGGGGAGTTACGCGAGATATTGGGACTTGGCGAGAGCGAGTCGTTTTTGTTTATGCCGATTCGGTTTTTGGAGAAGAAGAACATCTTCCGGGTGATTGAGGCTTATGATTTGTGCCGGCGGCGGATGGATGAGGCGGGGGAGCCGGTTGTTCCCTTGGTGATGGCGGGGAAGGGGCCGTTGAAGGAGGAGGCGATGCGGCGGATTGAGGCGCGTGGGATCGGAGATGTCATTCGGGTGGTGGAATGGGTGCCTTATGAACTGGTGCCACGAGCGTGCCGGTTATCGAACGGGGTCATCCTGGCGAGCACGCATGATCAGTGGGGGTTGATTGTGAACGAGGCCTTGAGTGCGGGGGCGCCGACGTTGGTATCGAATCGTTGCGGGGCGCACGAGTTGGTTCGGAACAACCGGAACGGGTTTACATTTGATCCGTATGACACGGGGCATTTGGCGGAATTAATGCGGGCGTTGTCCGTGGATGAGGAATTGGTGGCGAAGTTACGTTCGAATGCGAGTAAGAGCATGGAGATGTTTTCGATCGATCAATTTCTGGAAGCGTGGTTCGGAGTATTCGAGCGGTATGGGTTGGTTGGGGGAACGGGTGAGGAAGTGGAAGCGAGTGGGGAAGAGTTGGGTGAGGTTTTGGAGAGCTGAGGCGGGCTGTTTTTGGAGGCCCGAGGGGCGGGCTTGCAAAGCGTGGGGGGTAGGGGATGATGGGGCAGATGAAGTGGCTGACGATAGAGACCTCGACGGAGCGTGGGAGTGTGGCGTTGGTGGAAGGCGACGAGGTGTTGGGCGAGGAGGTATTTGTTTCTGAGCGGGGGCATAATGCGGCGATATTTGAGCCATTGGGGAGGTTGTTGGAGGGGGCCGATGGGGAGCTTGGGGGGATTGTTGTGGGGACGGGACCGGGATCGTATGGGGGGGTGCGGGTGGGGATCGCGGTGGCGACGGGGTTGAGTTTGGCGAAAGCGGTTCCGATTTTTGGGGTGCCCTCGTTGCTGGGAGCGGACGAGGTAGAGGGAGATGACTATGTGGTGGTGGGGGATGCGCGGCGGGGGAGTTTTTTTGTGGCGGAGGTGAAAGGGCGGCGAACGGCGGGGGAGGCGGAGTTGTTGGAGGCGGCGGCGTTTGTGGAGCGGGTGCGGGGATTGAGTGGGGAAGGGTGGGAGGTGGTGACCTTTGATGGGCGGGAGTTGCCGGTGGACGGGGATGTGGTGTCGAAGCGGTTTCCGTCGGCGGGGGTGTTGGGTCGAGTGACGGCGGCGATGGGCGGGGTGGAGCGGGAGAAGTTGGCGGAGGAGGCGCTACAGCCGATTTATTTGCGGGCGCCTTATATTACCGAGGCTAAGGGGGTGCGGTAGATTTTGGGCAAACGGGTGAGTTTTTGGTCCGCGTTGCGGACGATCCGGAGGATCGTCCCTACCTAAGCCGGTTGGGCGGCGGGCAGCTAATTTTTGTTCCGCCAAAAATTGGTGATGGCGGTGTGGGTTTTCTGGGGGGAGTCGCCGGGGGAGAGGTGGTTGTAGAGGAGATCGATGAGTTGGGTATCGCGGTGGGTGAGGGTAAGGGGATCGCCGTCTTTGAAATCGCCGGCGTAGAAGATGGAGTCGCGGTAGAGTTTGGAATCGTTGGGGAGGCCGAGGGACTGGGTAATTTCTTCGCAGGCGAAGTGGCGAAGGGCCTTGTCTTCGAGTTTATCGGTGGCGAGGGCGACGGTGGCGCGAATGATTTGATTGCGGGCGTTTCGGGTGATCCAGAAAAGGCCGAAGTTGTCGGCGGGGGCGTCCATGCCGAGGGACTTTGCGATGTCGGGGAACTGGGCGAGGGGGACGAAGTGGACTTTGATATTGGCTCGGTAGTCATTGGGGGGGAGGAGGCGGATTTGTTTGATGGGGGTATTGGCGAGGGGTTGGTTGAGAGTGGCGACGATGTCGCGGGTGAGGGCGTGATGGTTGGGATTGTTTGAGAAGGCGGAGAGGGAGGGGGAGAAAATCCAGCGGCGGACGGGGCGCCAGGTATTTTTGAATTCTGAGATGCGGAGGATTTGTTGGGACCACACGACGGGATCGGGTTGGGGAGACGGGGAGTCCGCGCGACCGAGAGAGAGCGTCAGTGCGAGCGTGGCAAGAAGGGTGGGCAGAGTTGATAGCGAGGTGGGATGGGGCACGGGTATTTCCTTGAAGGGGTGTGGCGGGGGTTGCATGGTATGGGCCGTTGCGGCCGCCCGAGTGGCCCGGGTGTTTTTTATCCTATCGCGCCTTGGTATTCAGTTCTCACATTTTTCTTTTCTATTTTTTGCCACTGGCGTTGTTGCTGTATTACGCGGCGCCGCGGGCGTGGAAGAGTCTGGTGCTCACGCTGTTGAGCTACGTTTTTTACGGGTGGTGGAATCCCTGGTATATCTTCCTGATGCTGGGGTCGACGATCGTCGATTTCTGGTGTGGCAAGATGATCACGGCGCCGGGGGCGAGTGAGGGGCAGCGCAAGGCCGGGGTGTGGGTATCGGTGACGGTGAACCTGGCGATCCTCGGGTTCTTCAAGTATTTCTGGTTTTTCGGGACGAGCGCGAGCGCGATTTCGCAGCGATTGGGAGCGGAAGAGCTGATGATCTCGCCGGCGTTGTATTTCCTCCTGCCGGTGGGGATTTCGTTCTACACGTTTCAGTCGATGAGTTACAGCATTGACCTGTATCGGGGTCATGCGCGGCCGGCGCGGAACTTTTTGGATTTCGCGTGTTACGTGTCGATGTTTCCGCAATTGGTGGCGGGGCCGATTGTGCGTTATGGGAGTGTGGCGGAGCAGTTGCGGAGCCGGGCGCACACCATGGAGGGTTTTGTGCACGGATTTACGCGGTTTAATTATGGGTTTGCGAAGAAGATTATTTTGGCGAACCCGATGGGGGCGATTGCGGATGCGTGTTTCGGGGCGGGGCACGGGGTATTGACGACGCCGATCGCGTGGGTGGGGGTGGTGGCGTATGCGTTCCAGATTTACTTCGATTTCAGCGGGTATTCGGACATGGCGTTGGGATTGGGACGGATGTTTGGGTTCAAGTTTCCGGAGAACTTCAATTCGCCATACAAATCGAAGAGCATCACGGAATTCTGGCGGCGGTGGCATATTTCGCTTTCGAGTTTTCTGCGGGATTACCTGTATATTCCGCTAGGGGGAAACCGGAAGGGGCCGGGGCGGACGTATGCGAACCTCATGATCGTGATGTTGCTGGGGGGCTTGTGGCATGGGGCGCAATGGACCTTTGTGGTTTGGGGAGCGATTCACGGGGGGATGCTGGCCTTGGAGCGATTGATGGGTAAGGACTCATTTTATGCGCGGTTGCCTTCGGCGTTGCGGGTGGCGATTACTTTTGTGATTGTTTTGATTACCTGGGTGTTTTTCCGGGCGGAGAACATGGAGATGGCGTGGCGGTATTTGGCGGCGATGTTTGGGATGGGGGGAGACGCGGAGGCGTCCGGGTTGCTGGCGTCGTATATTTTGCGGCCGGCGAACTGGTTTTATTTTTTGTTGTGCGGGGTGTGGGTGTGGTGTTTGCCGCGGACGGGGGATTTCCTGATGCGCTTGACGGCGTGGAAAGTGGTGGTGGGATTGGTGTTGCTGGTGGTTGGGGTGATGGCGATGGTGACTCAGGGGTTTAATCCGTTTATTTATTTTCAGTTTTGAAGGGAGAAGTTGCCCGCAGATTTCGCAGATTAACGCAGATTTTTTTTTGATTTTAGAAGGATGGATATTGGAAGGACAGGAGGAGTGCGATGAGTGATGAGATGAAGAATCCTTATGAGGAGGGTTTGCCTGAGGAGGATGTTGTGGTGGGGCGGGGGTTGATGTGGGTGTTTACGGTGGTGTTTTTGCTGTTGATTGCGGGACCGCCGTTGTCGCGGAATTGGGAAGATGCTTTTGGGGCGATCGATGAGGGGGAGGAGCGTTGGGTGCCGGTGGTGGAGTTTTTTCGGTTTGGTAGTGAGGACGCGCAGAATTTGTTGAAGAAAAAGAAGACGCGTGATCCTTCGATCACGCGTGAGGTGCCCGGGTTGCGGGATCATTTTGAAGCGTTTGAGGGGAAGGTGGAGAGCGATGCGGGATTCGCGGAGGCATCGCGGGCGGCGTTGCAGGATGTGATGGTGCGGGTATTGCGGGAGGGGAACCGGAAGACGGTGGTGGGTGAGGATGGGTGGTTGTTGTATCGGCCTGCGGTGGATGCGTTGACGGGGATGGGGCCATTGCGGGCGGAGCCGAAGTCGGTGGCGGATGATCCGACCTTGCCGCCGTGGGAGGGGCCGCTGGAGCCGATCCTGGCTTTTGGGGAGCAGTTGAAGGAGATGGGGGTGGAGCTGATTCTGGTGCCGCTGCCGGTAAAGCCGATGGTGATGGGGGAGGATGGGAAGGTGTTGTGGCATGCGGATGCTGAGCGTTTTTATGGGATGTTGCGGGAGAGCGGGATTGAGGTATTGGACATCGCGGACGAGTGGGTAGATGGGGGGGAGGTGGGGGAATTATTTTTGAAGCAGGACACGCATTGGACGCCTGGGGGGATGGAGAAGGCGGCGGATTTGGTGGCGGGGTATTTGAAGGGGCGGCCGTGGTATGGGGAGTTGGATGGGGATTCAGGGCGGTTTGAATTTGAGGAAGAGAAGGTGGCGAATGTGGGGGATTTGGTGGGGAATTTGGGATTGGGAGAGGGGCAGGGGATTTTTGCAGAGGAAGCGGTGATGGTGCGGCGGGTGATCGATGGGGAGACGGGTGAGGTGGTGGATTTGGAGGATGAGGATTCGCCGATTGTTTTGTTGGGGGACAGTTTTACGAATATTTACCGGGAGGAGGGCATGGATTGGGGGACGGGCGCGGGATTTGGCGAGCATTTGGCGGCGCGACTGGGGATACCTTTGGATGTGATCGCGATCAATGGGCAGGCGTCGACAGGGGTGCGGGAGAGATTGGCGAATCGGCCGGGATCAGAGGGGGAAATGCGGGACAAGAAGAAGGCGGTGGTTTGGACGATTGCGGCGCGCGATTTATTTTTGGGTGAGAGTGCGGCGCGGGAGACAGAGGTGGAGTGGGGGGAAGTGGCGTTTAAAGACCGGAAGAGTGGAGGGGTGGGGGCGGGACCGGTGAAGCTGAGGGGTAAGCTGGACCGGAAGTCACCGTTTCCTGATCCGGCGACGGTGACCTATAAGAATGCGATTTATGCGGCGGAATACGATGTCGAAGAGGTGATTGAGGGGGATTACGACGGCGATCGGGTAAAGGTATTTCTTTGGGCGTTTAAGGACAGGAAATTGCAACCGTCAGCGGGTTATGAGGAGGGAGCTGAACACGAGCTGGTGTTGGTGCCGTTTGATGGGACGCCGTATACGAGTGAGCAGCAATCGGACGATGGGGATTTTTTGTTGGTGCCGTATTGGGCTGAGGAAGTGGTGGGGGATGGAGGAAAGAAGGAAGTGCCGCTTGGGTTTTGGGTGGCGGTGGCGGGGATATTGGGGTTTTGCGGGGTGGGGCGTTGGTGGGAGTGGCGCGGGCGAAGTGGGTAAAAAGGGGTAGCACGCGAATCGAGTCCTCGCTTTTTCCCGCCTTCGGCGGGCCATGCTAGAGTGCCTTTGGTATTAGAAGGGCCGCGATGCGGCCGCGCATTCGCTCGCACCTACAGCATGGCTAGGAGCCACTGGCATCTTAGGATTGGCACTTGGGGCAGAAGCAGGCGGTGCGGGCGCGGAGTTTTTCCCGGACGAGGGGGGTGTGGCAGCGGGGGCAGGTGAGGTCGTTGGACCAGCGGTGTTGGAAGAGCCAGGATTTTGGTGGGCTGCCCCAGGTGGGGGGTTCGGTGTGGTGGGCGAGTTTGTTTGAGGGATTCTGGGTGGGTTGATCGGCGACGTATTTGAGGGCGCCTTTGCAGACGAAGCGGAGGGGTTTGAGGAGTTGGGCGGTGTCGACTTGGGCGGCGGGGAGGTCGGGATGGAGGCGGGCGCGCCAGAGGATTTCGTCGGCCATCCAGTTGCCGACCCCGGGGAAGGCGGTTTGATCGAGGAGGAAGGCTTTGATGGGGAGTTTTGGGTGTCGGGCGAGGAGGGCGCGGAGGTGTTTCGGGGTGAAGGCGGGGTCTTGGGGTTCGGGGGGGAGCTCGGCCCAAGGGGTGGGGTCATCGGTGTGGAGGAGGAGGCGGCCGAACTGGCGGTAATCGTTAAAGACCAGAGTTTGGTGGGTTTGATAGAGCACGAAGTGATCGTGCTTGGCGGGTTTGTGCTTTGGGGGGCGGCATTCGAGGCGGCCGGCCATGCCCAAGTGTAGCTCAAGCGTGACGCTTGACCCACTTATTCGCGCGCTCGTTGGCGCGCGCGGACGCGGGGTCGTGGGTGCCGACGAAGACGAGGAACGAGATACGTGCGAAGGGGTGAAGCAAAAGAAGAGGCGTTTCCCGTGGGCGCGGGAGGCGGCGAGGGTTTGATTGAGGAGGGTTTTACGGAGTTTGGCGGGGAAGGTGTCGCGGAAGAGCCGGGTTTTTGGGTGCAAGGAGAGGCGGGTGATCTTTTGGCCGAGGCCGGGGTTCCACTGTCGGCGGCTGAATTCGACTTCGGCGAGTTCGGGCATTTTGGAGAGGACCTCTAAGGGAGAGGCGAAGGCGCTGGGATGTGCGCCCTCGGCGAGGGCGCGCTACCTTTTTCAGGCGGCCTGTTTATCAGGCGCTTTTGATTTGCCTGCGGGTTTTTTCTTTGGATCGGGGGCGGGTTTTTTGATGGGGATCGGGTCGGTTTTCAGGGATTTCTTGTAGGAATCGAGGCGTTCTTTAAATTCTTCGTTCTCGGGGTCGAGCTCGACGGCTTTTTCCATATATTGAATGGCTTTTGAGGCGTTGCCGGTTTGGAAATAGGCTTGGCCGATGTGGTCGTGGATGACGGGATCGGGGGCGCCGCCTTCTTCCGCGATGAGGGTTTCGGCGCGGAGGAGTTCGCGGAGGGCTTTTTGGTATTCTTTCTTTTTGAAGTGATACCAGCCGAGGCTGTCGACGTAGGCGCCGTTGTTGGGTTGGAGGGCATTGGCCTCCAGGATAAGTTCGCCGGCTTCGTCGATGTTCATGTCGTTTTCGATCCACATATAACCGAGGTAGTTTGTGACGAGGGCGCGGAAGTTTTCGTAGTATTCTTCGAGCTCAGGATCGCCGGAGTCCGCGGGAATGAGGGCGATGGCCTTTCGGAAGAGCTCGCTGGCTTGGTCGAAGTCTTTGAGGCGTTCATGGCTGACGGCATATTGGAAGTAGAAGGAGTGATCGAGATCAGCGCGGTCGCCTTGTTCATCCGCGAGTTCGATTGATTTGCCGAAGGCGGGGAGTGCCTCTTCGAATTGTTCAGAGTATGAGCTGGCCATGGCGAGCCACTTGGTGAGAGGGACGGATTGGGGAAAGTGGAAGAGGCCGCGATTGAAGAGGTCGATGCTGTCTTGAAAGCGATCGACGCGGATCATGAGGCGGCCGGTCATGAGGTAATCGCCTTCCCCTCGTGGATCGATGCGGAGGGCTTGTTCGAAGTGATGGATGGCTTGGTTGAACCGGCCTTTGGTTTGTTCTTGGAGACTGTCTGCTTTTTCGAGGTCGCCGGTTTCGGCGGCGGTACGGGTTTCGGTGAGAAGTTGGTTTGCCATATCGGTGTAGATGTTGGCGATGAGGCGTTGTGCTCCGGGAAGACGGGGGTGATGGACGAGGAGATCGGAGAGGACTTCAGCGGCTTTTTCGAAATCGGGGTCGGGGGGGCGGAGGTGGATGCGGGCGAGTTTCTCGTAGGGATCGATGACGGTGGGGTCTTCGTCGATGATGGCGCGGTAGATGGGCTCCGCGAGATGGTCCTGGCCGGAGGCGTGGTAGTAATCGGCGACGGATTCGGAGATGGCGCGTCCGCCGGTGGGGTTGGCGAGGGCTTTTTCGTAGATGCGATTGATTTCGATGGGTTCGGCGGTATCGACATCGGGGATGGACCAGACGTGTTGGGCGGTTTTTCCCAAGGCGAGCCAGTATTCGGGGTCTTTGACGTCGCGGGCGAGGGCGCGTTCGAGGACGTCTTCGGCCTGGCGGGTGCGATCCCAGCTCACGAGCATTAGGATGAGGTGATCGATGATATTGGGGTCTTCGGGGAACTTGTTGTAGGCATCCTGCACGGTGGCGAGGGCTTTATTTTCGCCTTCTTTGTCATCGGCGAGGTATGTGGCGAGATAGTCGGCGAGCGCGAGGTGGGAGAAGGGGTCGTCGTTGTTGGCGGTGAGGTTTTGTTCGAGGAGGGTGCGGCCTTTTTCGACTTCGCCGTATTGACCGGCGAGGAAAGCGGCGCGGGCAGCGAGGATGGTAGCGGAGGGGTCGAGGGTGACGACTTGTGAGTAGTAGTCGACGGCGCCGAGGACATCGCCTTCTTCTTCTTTCAGGAGGCCGAGGTAGTAAGTGGCGTGTGCTTTACCGCGCGCTTCGCCTTCGACTTTGAGGCGGAGTTTGGCATCGGCGGGGGGAACTTGGCGGTAGAAGACGCCGGCGAAATCTTTGTGGGCCTGGCGTTTTTTTTGTCGCTCGATTTGTTCGGGTGAGCGCTTTGGTTTTGGCGCCGGGGAATCCTGGGCGGACGCGGTGGAAGGGGGCAGCGCGAGGGCAAAGGCCGCGAGGAGGACGCCCATGAGGGCGGGTGTTCCGTGGTGAGAGAGGGAACGAGAGGGCAAATCGATGGAATAGGCGCGGGGGGCCTGTTTCCGGCGTGAGCGCACTGGCATGGGCCAGTGTACGAGGCTAGCTCTTGTAACGCAAACGCTTCTTATGGCGATTCTGCTTCATGCGTTTGCGGCGCTTGTGCTTGTTGATTTTGGTTTTGCGTCGTTTTTTTAAGGAACCCATGGTTCTTTATTGGCTGTCGCTCCGCTGGGCCTCGGGGGCTTACTGGATGACTTTATTGAGGGGAAACTCGATGATTCCGGTGGCTCCGTGTTGTTGGAGCAGGGGAATGATCTCGCGGACTTGGCTTTCGTCCATCACCGTTTCCACGGCGACCCAGGCGTCGTCCCACAGGGGGCTTACGGTCGGCTGGTGGAGGGAAGGTATGGATTTGAGTATTTTTTGCAAATCATTTTTGGGGACGTTCATTTTGATCCCGACCTTGTCCCTAGCGGAGAGAGCGCCTTTCAGGAGGAGGGAGAGGTGGGCCATTTTGTCCTTTTTCCATGGGTCCTTGGCGGCATCGGGATTGGCGATGAACTGGGGGCAGGAGGTCATTATGGTATCGACGATGCGCAGTTTATTGGCGCGGAGAGAGGAGCCGGTTTCGGTGACATCGACGATGGCATCGACGAGTTCGGGGACTTTGACCTCGGTGGCGCCCCAGGAGAATTCGACATTGGCGTTGACCCCTTGTTCTTCGAAGTAGCGCCGAGTGAGGCCGAGGGCTTCGGTGGCGACGGTTTTGCCTTCGAGGTCTTTGACGGATTGGACGGGGGAATCTTCGGGGACGACGAGGACCCAGCGGGTGGGATTGTCGGTGGTGCGTGAGTATTGGAGTTCGCAGAGGGTTTCGACGGTGGCATCGTTTTCGGCGATCCAATCTTTCCCGGTGATGCCGCAGTCGAGGAAGCCGTGGTCGACGTATCGGCCGATTTCCTGCGCGCGGAGGACGCGGACCGTGATTTCGGGATCGTTGATGGCGGGGCGATAGGAGCGTTCGTGGCCGTAGATATTGAATCCGGCCTTTTCGAAGAGGTCGATGGTCTGCTTTTGGAGGCTTCCTTTTGGGAGGCCCAGCTTGAGCTTTTCGGTTGTTTTTAGGTCGGGCATGGAGGTGGCGTGGGACGCCGTGTTTTCGGTCTTGAATGGTGGAAAGGGTAAGGTAAGGTCTGCAACCTGTTGCGCGCCTGGGGCGTGCGGGGCGGATAGTATCCGTCAGGGTCGGGAGAATTGCAATAAGACTGATAATTGGGGAGATCGTTATGGCGACTGAAGAAATGAACTTGGAGATGTTGGAGCGGGCTACTGTGAAGGCTCGTGGATTGGCGATTGATGCGGTGGCGGCATGCAGTTCGGGTCACTTGGGATTGCCTTTGGGGGCGGCGGAGATCGGGGCGGTTTTGTATGGAGACGTGATGAGGTATCATCCCGAGGTGCCGCGGTGGTTGAATCGGGATCGTTTTGTATTGTCGGCGGGACACGGGAGCATGTTTTTGTATGGGTGGCTGCACTTGGCGGGGTATGCGGTGTCGCGGGATGATTTGCGGGCGTTTCGGCAGTTGGGGAGCAATACGCCGGGGCATCCGGAGTTTGGTGAGACCCCTGGGGTGGAAGCGACGAGCGGGCCTTTGGGTCAGGGGATTGGGAACTCGGTGGGGTATGCGATGAGCGGGAAGATGGCGGCGGCCAATTATAATACGGACGAGCACGTGATCTTTGATCATCATGTGATTTGCCTGGCGGGAGACGGGTGCATGCAGGAAGGGGTTTCGGCGGAGGCCTGTGCGTTTGCGGGGCATCAGCAGCTGGACAACCTGATTCTGATTTATGATTCCAATGATGTGACCTTGGATGCGATGGCGGAAGTCACGCAGAGTGAGGACACGGGGAAGCGTTTTGAGGCTTATGGGTGGGATGTTGCGACGATTGACGGTCATGATTTGGCAGCGGTGGGGGCGGCTTTGGAGAAGGCGAAAGGGGACGACAACGGGAAGCCCAAGTTGATCATTGCGCGGACGGAGATCGGCCGAGGAATTCCGGAGGTGGCGGGGACGGCTGCGGGCCATGGTGAGGGGGGGGCGAAGCATGCGGATAGTGCGCGTGAGGGATTGGGATTGCCGGCGGATGATTTGTTTCATGTGTCGGACGAAGTGGAAGCGTACTTTGAGAAGCGGCGCGGGGAATTGGCGGCGGAGTATGCGGCGTGGGAGAAAGTGTTTGAGGCTTGGAAAGCGGCGAATCCGCAGTTGGCCGATCGATTGACGGAGGCGGTGGCGAAGGGTGTTCCGACGGATTTGTTGGAGCAGATTCCGGAGTTTGCGGAGGATTACAACGATGCGACCCGTGGGGCGGGGGGCGTGGTGATTCAGACGGTGGCGGAGCAGGTGCCGGCCTTTGTGTCGGGGAGCGCGGACCTTTATGGGTCGACGAAGAATTACATTAAATCGAGCGGTGATTTTTCTCCTGAGGATCGGACAGGGCGGAACATTTGGTTTGGCATTCGCGAGCACGCGATGGGGGCGATGTTGAATGGGATGGCGTATGACGGGATCATGCGACCGTCTGGGGCGACTTTTGCGGTATTTGCGGATTACTTGCGGCCATCGATTCGGTTGGCGGCGTTGGCACGGTTGCCTGTGGTTTATATATTCACGCATGATTCGGTGGGGGTTGGTGAGGATGGGCCGACGCACCAGCCAGTGGAGACGTGCAGTGGGTTGCGGGTGATCCCGGGATTGGATGTGATTCGACCGGCGGATGCGGAGGAGGTGGCGGGGGCGTTTGCGGCGGCGCTGCAGCGGACGGACGGGCCGACGATGTTGTTGCTGACGCGGCAGAAGGTGCCGTTACAGAACGGGATACCGGTTAAGGAGCGTCGCGAGGGTGTGTATCGGGGCGGTTATATCGCGGTGAAAGAGACGGCGGAATTGGAGGTGATTTTGTTGGCGACGGGGAGTGAGTTGCAGCATGCGATGGCGGCGGCGGAGCAGATTGGGCCCGGGGCGCGAGTGGTGTCGATGCCATGTTTTGAGCGGTTTGATCGTCAGTCGGCGGAGTATCGGGAAGAAGTGTTGCCATCATCGTGTCGGAAGCGGGTTTCGATCGAGGCGGGGGTGACGGGGTTGTGGTGGAAGTATGTGGGAACGGAGGGGAAGGTGATCGGGATTGAGCGATTTGGGTTGAGTGCGCCGTGCAACACGGTGATGGAGGAATTGGGGATCACGGCGGAAGCAGTTGTCGCCGCTGCGGGACCAGCGTGACGCTGGACCCAGATGCGGCCGTAGGGCCGCCGGCTCTCTGCGTTCGCCGCTTGCGGGCGAACGGGTTTTTGGGATGGCCGCTGGCCAGCGGGCGGAGTTGGGGTGGGGAAGCGGAAAAAAGTGGGGAAAAGGGGTTGCGCGGGGGTAAAGTCGACCTACTATATAGGGAATTAGTAGAATTAATGAGTTCTGAAGTGTCGACAAGTGAGGCTGGGGTGGGGACGACGTCCGTGGGGGTTGACGGCGATCCTTCGTTTATTGATGCGAACGATCGCGGGCGTGGCTTGGAGGTGGTTGAGGGGCGGGTGGGTTTTGATTTGCGGGAGGTATCGGGGAAGTTGGAGGAGCGGACGGCGGAGGAGCGGGTGGGGTGGGCCTTGGAGCGGTTTGGGAAGGGCGTGGCGTTGACTTCGAGTTTTGGGGCGCAGTCGGCGGTGTCTTTGCATTTGGTGACCGAGCAGCGTCCGGACATTCCGGTGATCCTGGTGGACACGGGGTATTTATTTCCGGAGACGTATCGTTTTATTGATGATCTGACGAAGCGGTTGGGTTTGAATTTGAAGGTTTATCATCCGGAGGTGAGTCCGGCGTGGCAGGAGGCGCGTCATGGGAAGCGATGGGAGCAGGGGGTGGAGGGGATTGAGTTGTATAATCGGGACAACAAGGTGGAGCCGATGAATCGGGCCTTGGATGAGATGGGTGCGGATGCGTGGATCACGGGGTTGCGTCGGAGTCAGAGTGTGTCGCGCAAGGATTTGCCGGTATTGGCGGCGGCATCGGGTCGGGTGAAAGTGCATCCGATCATTGATTGGTCGGACCGGGATGTTTTTGAGTATTTGACGAAGCATGATCTTCCTTATCATCCGTTGTGGGAGGAGGGATATGTTTCGATTGGGGACTGGCATACGACGCGGAAGTTGACGGACGGGATGACGGAGGAAGAGACCCGTTTTTTCGGATTGAAGCGCGAGTGCGGGTTGCATGAGGATGTGGACTTCGTGATTTGATTGGGCGAAGGGATCGGAGAGAGACTGGGCAACGGTGTGATGAGTGACGCGAGCGAGCATATTTATCCGGAGTTTGAGCGGATGTTGGGGCGTGAGGATAAGGAGAGCCTTTTGAAGCAGCGTGGCCGGGTGTTTTGGATGTATGGATTGTCGGGATCGGGGAAGAGCACCTTGGCGAATGCGTTGGAGCGGCGTTTGCATGGCGAGGGGGTGATGACGCAGTTGTTGGACGGCGACAATATTCGGAGCGGGTTGAACCGGGACCTGGGATTTTCCGATGAGGATCGGTTGGAGAATATTCGGCGGATTGCGGAGGTGGCGAAATTGTTCAAGGAGGCGGGGGTGGTAACGATTGCTTCGTTCATCACGCCAACTGAGGAGTTGCGGGCCTTGGCGCGTTCGATTGTGGGAGACGAGGATTTTCGGGAAGTTTATGTGAAGTGTTCGTTTGAGAAGTGTGCGGAGCGGGATGTGAAGGGATTGTATGCGAAGGCGGCGAGTGGGGAGGTGAAGCAATTTACGGGGAAGGATTCGGGTTTTGAGGAACCGGAATCGCCGGACCTGATGATTGACACGGAGAGTGAAAGCATCGAGGAATCGTGCGGGAAACTTTACGAGCAGGTGATCGGATTGATTCGGTGATTCCGAGATAGAATTTTCAAGTTATGCATTCATACAAACTCAATCATGTTCAGCAGCTGGAGTCGGAAGCGATCTTCGTGTTGCGGGAGACGGCGGCACAGTTTGAGAAGCCGGCGCTATTGTTTTCCGGCGGAAAAGATTCGATCGTGATGGCGCATTTGGCACGGAAGGCGTTTCATCCGGCGCGCCTGCCATTTCCCCTGGTGCATGTGGACACGGGGCACAATTTTTCTGAGACGATTGATTACCGGGACCGGTATGTGGAAGAGATGGGAGCGCGATTGGTCGTGGGATCGGTGCAGCAATCGATTGATGACGGGAAGGTGCAGGAGGAGACGGGGGTGAATGCGAGCCGGAACGCGCTGCAGACGGTGACATTATTGGACACGATCGAGGAGAACGGTTTTGATGCGGCGCTGGGGGGAGGACGGCGTGACGAGGAGAAAGCGCGGGCGAAGGAGCGGTTCTTTTCGCACCGGAATGATTTTGGTGAGTGGGACCCGAAGAATCAGCGGCCGGAGCTTTGGAATATTTTCAATGGGCGGAAGCAGCACGGCGAGCATTTCCGGGTGTTTCCATTGAGCAACTGGACGGAAATGGATGTTTGGCAGTATATCCTGCACGAGGAGATTGAGTTGCCGAGTTTGTATTTTGCGCACAAGCGTAAAGTGTTTGAGCGGAACGGGGCGTTGTTGGCGGATACGGAATTTGTGACCGTGCAGCCGGAGGAAACGGTGGAGGAGAAGGTGGTGCGTTTCCGGACGATCGGGGATGCGACCTGCACGGGGGCGGTGGAATCGAGTGCGGACACGGTGGAGAAAATTATTGAGGAAGTCGCGGCGGCGCGGCAGACGGAGCGCGGGACTCGCGCGGATGACAAGCGGTCGGAGACGGCGATGGAGGACCGGAAAAAGCAGGGATATTTTTAGGACTATGAGCGAGGAACAAGAGACGGGTTATTTGGACATGGATTTGCTGCGGTTTACGACCGCAGGGAGCGTGGATGATGGGAAGAGCACCTTGATCGGGCGGCTTTTGTATGACTCGAAGAATATTTTCGAGGATCAGATGGAAGCGGTGGAAGCTTCCAGCCAGCAGCGGGGAGACGAGAACGTGAACCTGGCCTTGTTAACGGACGGGTTGCGGGCGGAACGGGAGCAGGGGATCACGATTGATGTGGCGTATCGGTATTTTGCGACGCCAAAGCGGAAGTTCATTATCGCGGATACTCCGGGGCACATTCAATACACGCGGAACATGGTGACGGGGGCGTCGACGGCGAACCTGGCGATTATTTTGGTGGATGCGCGGCACGGGGTGGTAGAGCAGACCTGTCGGCATGCGTTTATTGCGAACCTGCTGCGGATTCAGCACGTGGTGGTGGCGGTGAACAAGATGGATTTGGTGGATTACGACGAGGATGCGTTTGGGAAAGTGGTGCATGACTTCCGGCAATTTGCGTCGCGATTGGAGAACATTGTCGAGATCACGTTTATCCCGATCAGCGCGTTACACGGGGACAATGTGGTGGAGAAGTCGGACAAGATGCCGTGGTTCGAGGGCGGGGCGTTGTTGTATCACCTGGAGAATGTTTACGTGGGCTCGGATGAGAATCATGTGGATGCACGGTTCCCGGTGCAGTGGGTGATTCGGCCGCAGTCGGATCGGTTTCATGATTACCGCGGGTATGCGGGGCGTGTGGCGGGGGGTGTATTCAAGCCGGGTGACGAGGTGTTGGTTTTGCCGTCCGGGTTTACGTCGCACATCAAGTCGATCGACACTTTCGACGGACCGCTGGAAGAGGCGTATTCGCCGCAGTCGGTGACGATTTTGTTGGACGATGAGATTGATATCAGTCGGGGCGACATGATTGTGAAGCCGAACAATCCGCCGCACCAGGAGCAGGATTTGGAAGCGATGGTGTGTTGGTTTTCCGAGCGGCCGTTGACGCCTCGGGGGAAGTATGTGTTACGGCATACCACGAAGGAGGTGAAGGCGATGGTGAAGGAGGTGCGGTATAAGGTGAACATCAACACGCTGCACAAGATCGAGGATGACTTTGAGTTTCATCTCAACGATGTGGGGCGGATTGCGTTGCGAACGTCGGCCCCTTTATATTTTGACAGTTATCGCCGGAACCGGAACACGGGGAGTTTCGTTTTGATCGACGAGCAGACGAACGAGACGGTGGCGGCGGGGATGATTGTTTGATCGAGGAGCTGGGAGGGCCGGGCTAGCGGAAGATGGAAGGATCCGCTTTGGGGTTCCAGTATCCATTTTGTTCTTTGGGGCCGAACCATCCGAGGTGGTGTTTTTCGTTGTCGCCGCCGTAGTAGTTGGCACTGCCTGAGGTATCGGCGGGTGGTTCGGCGGTGACGTGGCCATCGCACCAGGCGACGAGGGCTTTACCGTTGGCGCGGAAGTGAGTGCTGGGCTGGAGATCGCCGGCGGGGTTGCCTTTACTGTCGACCCATTCCCAGGGTTCGGAGTAGGGATATTCCTGGGTGCCTTCGGAGCGGGCGAGGGCGGTGGTGGTGAACATGACTGTTTGGGAGGGGTTGGGGAGATCGGTGATGAGGGCGGGTTTGAATGGGTTTCCGGGGGTGCCGCCGATGTAAGCGGCGTTGTATCCGTAACCGCCCGTACCGAGTTCGAAGGTTTGGCCGGTTTCGATATCTTTGAAGAGCGGGCAGACTTTGACGCGACCATCGCCGCCGATGTAGGGGCCGAGGAAACCGGCGGAGCCGTCGAATTTTTTTCCTGAGGAGGCGCGGTATCCGTGCCAGCGCATGCGGTTGGCGCGATCCTGGGCGGGGCAGAATTCGCCGCCGTTGTCGGCGGCGTAGGCGAGGTTTGCGGCGGCGAGGTTGCGGAGGTTGGTCATTGATTTGATGGCTTTGCCCTGGTCGACGGCTTTTTGATAGGCGGCGGTGCCCAGCCCGGCGACGATGGCGATGATGACGATGACGACGAGGACTTCGAGGAGGGTGAATCCTCTTCCGGAGCCTCTTGGGCGAGCGGGTGAAGGTATCATGTCAGGGTGACGAGATGCGGAGTTTCAGGAAGCGATGGGATTGATTGGAGAGGGGGACGGAGTCGCTGACGGTGACGATCGTTTTATCGCCGGACGGAGCCTCACTAACCAGGCTGGCGCCCGGTGAGCCGATGGGGGCGATGGGTCCACCGTTGGTGCCGCGTGCGATTTCAGTCCATGCGGTGAGATCAGTGGATGCTTCCACATGAATGGTGACGTTAGTCGCGGTGAGAGAGCGGGGGAAGGTGAGTTGAAGATGGGTGGCGGACGTGGCGGCGGCGGGCGTGTTGGAGGGAGCGTTTATTTCGCGAGGATTAGTATTGAGAGCTCGTTCGGCGAGATTGGCGAGGCCATCGCCATCGGGATCGGCGAGATCGCCGCTCACATCGGGGTCGGCGAGTTCTGCGGGGGTGAAGTGGGTGTCTCGCCAAGCTTCGGGAGTAGTCCCGAGGACGGCAACTGCGTCGAGATCGAATCCGGCGGAAGAGACGGTGGGGTAGGGGTCGTAGATGGGATTATTTGAAGAGTCCAGGGTGTTTCCATCGCCGACGATGTCGATGATGCGGACGTGTGTGGCGGAGGAGAGGCCGACATCGCTGAGATTGAAGGGAGTGCCGAAGGCGAGGCGGTATTTTCCGGCGAGGCCGCTGACGTTGGTGGTATCGACAGAGGCGCCACCGAAGGGGACGGGATTGGCGGTTAGCGACGAGGAGGGAAAGCGGGTGAAATTGACGCCGTCGGCACTGACTTCGACGAAGGCAAGTTCGAGAAAAGTGTCGTTGAACGAGTTCTCGAAAACGGCGAAGTCGTCGCCGGGGCCGTCGGTGATGGCTTGAGGGAAGGTGAGGGTAATTTGTCCACCGCGGCCGAGGGAGACGATTTCGAGGACATCGAGGTTGATATTGGCGCCGGTAACGGCGGGGCCCAGGGCTTTATCGGGGTTATTGAAGGAGGCGCCCTCGGGGCCTTGGGTGAAATTGGAGTATCCGGAGGCCCAGAATTGGATACGAGGGTCGTTGTGGGCTACGGCGGTGGTGCCTGAATTTGGCGGGGGCGGCGGGTAAGGCCCCGCGGCGAGCGTGGTAATCAGAGTGATGAGCCACGCTGCCGCGAGGACCGGGGAGGGGATCTTTTTATGGGATGGTCGGGTCACGGGCGGCGGCGGCGAAGGGCCGATGCGAGCAGGGCGAGAAGCAAGAGCGATGCGCGAGTCGGTTCGGGGACGGCTGCGGTCGGTGCTTCAGGGCCTGGCGGGACTTCATGCACGAAGGTGGTGCTATTGTAGGAACCGAAGCTCCAGGCGTCCCATGAGCCGTCGCTGAGGATGCGACCGCTGTCGCCCAAGCTCACGAGGGAAGCGCCCGACGGAGAGATGGTCCAAGATGCGGGCAGGTCCGTGCCGCCTCCGGGGACGGGCAGGGGTGTCCCGCCGGGGACGAAGGGCATATCGTCGCCGGCGAAGCCGCCGACGACGTAATAGCCCCAGGACAAGAAATTGCCGAAGTCGCTGGTTGCGGAGTGGAGGAATTGTCCGTCGAAGTATTGCACGGAGCCGACGAAGGATCCGGAATCGATGGTGAGATTGGGATCAGCGGCGGCGATGCTGGTGATCATGTCTTCGCCGGAAGCCGTGCCGTCCCAGCGATAGCCCCAGGCGAAGCTTTCGGTGGATGCTCCATCTTGGAAATCGATGATCAGCGTGGCTAGGTTTGCTCCGCTACCGACGGTGAAGAGGAGATCGTTTGAGGATGCGATCGTTGTTGCCCGGGCAGCCGAAGCCGCGACTAGAAGGGCGGCGAGCGCCCACAGAGTCTTTGTCATACTTTGTTCTCGAGTTGTTGGTTTACACCGAGCGAGAACTGATGACCGTGAGTGAGACACTCACAGACGTTCCCCGTCACTCCCTATTTCGCGAAGGAGCGATACGTTCTGCACCTCGGCAGTGCAGAATCGGACGGCGACCTCGGGAGTGAAGTATTCGGACTTCCGGCTCATAACCTCCTTCCCGCCTTCACCTGCACCGGAGTGGAGATTGGCTGATGGGAATTTGTGGCCGGTTACCGCAGCGCGTCTGTTCCGGATTTGCACCGGATTCCATGCACTCCTGCGTCAACGTCGGGGTTAGTTTACAGGAAATGTCTTGGGCGACAATTGAAAAAGTAGGGAGATGCGGTGAACCGGGTCAAGAGGCGGCGCGTTGCCGGTTGAGGTAGACTTTGGCGGCACCTTTCATGCGGGAGAGGACGTAGTAGACGGTTTGGGAGCGTTGGCGGACGAGTTCGGCACCGATGATGCGGGGGACGAAATCGGCGGGAATTTCGAGGATTTCCTGTGGGGAGCAGCCATTGAGGCCGCGGCAGAGGATGGCGGTCATGGCTTTGGTGAGGGTTTGGACCTTGGGGCCGAGGGAGACTTTGAACTCGGAATGGTTATCGGGGTCGACGTTGAGGAAGATGCCGACGGTGTCCGTGCATTCTTCGTCTTTGCGAACGTCTTCGAGGTCGAAGGAGGCGTCTTCGGCGGGTTCGTAGTTCGCGGCGCTATCGGCGTAATTGATGAGGTTTTCCCGTTTTTCGGGATCGGGGAGGTATTCGAAGAGATCGATGATTTCCTGGAGGGCCGATGGGAGGGAGGCAGGCATTTTGGAGTATTCGGTAATCTGTGTTCAGTATTCAGATTGAACTGAGGGGAGACACCAACTCCGCGGCAGGCGGAGCGCCTGCCCTACAATAAGGCAGGCCGCGGGAGAGCTTTAGACGTCTTTTTCGATGGGGTTACCGACCATGTTTCCCCATTCGGTCCATGAGCCGTCGTAGTTGCGAACGTTCGAGTAACCGAGGAGGTATTTGAGGACGAACCAGGTGTGGCTGGAGCGTTCGCCGATGCGGCAGTAGGCGATGATGTTGTCGTCTTTTTCCAGTCCGAGTTCGTCGTGATAGAT
Source organism: Verrucomicrobiota bacterium (assembly GCA_039028175.1). Lineage (GTDB taxonomy): Bacteria > Verrucomicrobiota > Verrucomicrobiia > Verrucomicrobiales > DEV007 > JBCDBW01. The sequence goes on along the minus strand of JBCCIR010000046.1, from coordinate 13,571 downwards.
GGCGGCGAGTTCTTCGGCGGATTTGAAGGTGGCGTCTTCATTGGCGGCGCGGGCCCAGGGGCAGGATTTGGCGCCGGGGATATGGCCGCCGCGGAGGACACCTTCCTGAGGGTAATCGGGCATGTGGGTGACGGAGCCTTCGAATTCTCCGGGGGAGCGGACGTCCACCATGGGGAGGTGATCTTTCATGTGGGCGAGGGTGTCGGCGTGGAAGGCGCGGATGGGGCGATCGTCGCGCTGTTGGGGTTCGGGGTATTCGCTGGGATTCAGCTTGGGGACATCACGAGTGGTTTCGCGATTTTCGGCGATCCAGAGGTCGCGTCCGCCGTCCATGACTTTGGCATTGGTGTGGCCGAAGAGCTGGAAGACCCAGAAGGCGTAGCAGGCCCACCAGTTGGATTTGTCGCCGTAGAACACCACGGTGGTATCGGGGGTGATGCCGTTGCTGCGGCAGAGTTCGGCGAAACCAGAGGTGCCGACGTAGTCACGGACGGTTTGGTCGTTTAGGTCGGCGCGCCAATCGATGTGGACGGCACCGGGGATGTGGCCGGTGTCGTAGAGGAGAATATCTTCGTTCGATTCGACGATGCGGACATTGGGGTCATCCAGGTGATCGGCGACCCAGTCGGTGGATACGAGGACTTCGGGGTTGGCGTAGGCGGAGAATTTGTCTTCGGACATGGCAGGAAAGAGAGTTGGTTGGATTTCGCGAGGGAAGGTAGATGGGCGGGCTTAGGGCTGCAAGTGGAGATAGGAGATCTATCACCATTCGCATACGAATCCCCGGGCCGTAGCGGCATTGGGGTGTGCGGGATACCATTCGCCGCCAGCATTTCCTCCCTGTTTGCGGTTTTTGATGAGGCAGATTTGATCCTTTTTTTCGGGGCCCGCCCTGAATACGAGATTTTCGTAGAAGGCGGGATTACCGTTGCTCCATTTGTAGAGTTTAAGATTCCGATCCCATTTGGCGCCGATGAGGATCGGCTCGAAATTGGTCAGCCTGCCGATGAACTCGTCTTCTCCCTTGGTTTCGATCGCGACAAGTTGACCGCCCCTGGATTCGCACCATTTTTTGGCGTCCGCGTAGGACATTTGCTTGGGCACGTAGACATAGAAGCTGCCCTTGAACTCGACGGCGTGCTCGGGAACATCCGTTTCGGGAGCCTCTTGAGCTGCGAGAGGCATATGTAGTGCGGTCATTGCGAGCACGATCCCAAAGCATTGCCTGCCGGAAATGTGTGTTCGGGACTTAACGGAGTGCACAGGGTCATTTTGGCGACGGTGTCATGGGGTGTCAAACGAGTGGTGGGCGTGTGAATGGTCCCTTGGTGGCGGATGGGAGCGAAAGAAAATGGATTCGCGATTGGCGTGGGGGCGGGAGATGGGGTATTTAGTGCGGACTTATGAAGACGCGGACTCTCTTGTTGCTGGTTTTTTCTTTCGTTTTGGCGGTTGGAGCTCGAGGTGACGAGCGGCCGAATATTTTGTTTGTGTTTACAGACGATCATGCGCCGCATGCGATCGGGGCGTATGACGGGTGGTTAAAATCGGTGAATCCGACGCCGCGGATTGATCAGTTGGCGGCGGACGGGATGATTTTTGAGAACAGTTTTTGTACGAACTCGATTTGCGGGCCGAGCCGGGCGGTGATTCAGACGGGCAAGCACAGTCATAAGAACGGGTTCATGAACAATGGGAACACGTTTAACTGGGATCAGCAGACGTTTCCGAAGTTGTTGCAGGACGCGGGGTATCAGACCGCGATTTATGGGAAGTCGCATTTGAAGGGTGAGCCGCAAGGGTATGATTCGTGGGCGGTGTTGCCGGGGCAGGGGCTTTATTACAACCCGGATATGATCACACCGGACGGGAAGGTGATGATCGAGGGGTATTGCACGGACATCGTGACGGATATGGCGGTGGAATTTTTGGAGGAAGGTCGTGATCCGGAGAAACCGTTTATGTTGATGGTTCAGCACAAGGCGCCGCACCGGAACTGGATGCCGGCCTTGCGTCACCTCGATCTTTACGCCGACGAGGATTTGCCGGTGCCGGACACGCTTTTTGACAAGTGGGAGGACAATGCGCCGCCGGCGCGGTTCCAGGAGTTGGAGATCGATCGGCACATGGATTTGAATTACGATTTGTTTGTTGATTTGACGGCGGACTTTGAAGGGGAGGCGACGCAGAAGCGGCAGGACAAGTCGGCTTGGAACAACATGAAGCGGATGACGCCGGAGCAGATGGAGGCGTGGCGCGCGGCGTATGGGCCCCGGGACGAGGCGTTTCATGAGGCGAACTTGAGCGGGGATGATTTGGTAAAATGGAAGTATCAGCGCTATGCCAAGAATTATCTCCGCAGCGTGATGGGGGTGGATGAGAGTGTGGGTCGTTTGCAGGACAAGCTTGAGGAGCTTGGTTTGGATGAGAACACGATCGTGATTTATTCGTCCGACCAGGGGTTCTACATCGGGGACCACGGTTGGTATGACAAGCGGTGGATGTATGACGAGTCTTTGAAAATGCCGTTTATCATCAAGTGGCCGGGGACGGTAGAGCCGGGGTCACGGAACGCGGATTTGATTCAGAATATTGATTATGGGCCGACTTTTTTGGATATTGCGGGCGCGGAGGTTCCGGAAGACATGCAGGGGGAATCGATTGTGCCGTTGTTGAAGGGGGAGACGCCGGATGATTGGCGGGATGCGATCTACTATCATTATTACGAGTATCCGAGTGTGCACATGGTGCCGCGGCACAACGGGGTGCGGACGGACCGGTATAAGCTGATGCATTTTTATCAGTTCGGTGATGAGTGGGAGTTTTATGATTTGGAGAACGATCCCGACGAGAAGACGAATCTCTATGATAATCCGGAGTATGCGCAGCAGGTGGAGATGATGAAAAAGAAGCTCATCGAGCTGCAGGAGTATTACGAGGACGACAGTGATTTGTCGGAGCAGCCGCAGGAGTGGCAGGACGAGGTGCGGCCGGGGACTGCGGCGGTGCAATAGTTTTCGGGTCGCGAGGCGAAGCATTCCGAGTATTGGGTTGCGTTTGCGGGGGAGATTCTGCCCCTCCGTGCACACTCCGAAAGTGTGTCTATATCATATCGTTTGATTGAGGTATGGTTGTCGGCAATGGTGTTGTTTGGGCGAGTGAAAAGACAAAAAGGTTTACTTACGGAACGATTGCTCAGTAGATGCATGCGCAGAAATCAACTTTCTTACGCTGCTCCAATCCTTGGATTAATATTTTTCGCAGTCTTTATGGACGGCAACCATGCAAAAGAATCTGACCTGGGTGGCGGAGAAGGAAAGGCTATCGAATGGAAGAAACAGTGGATAGGTGATTGGGCACCTATTGGCGATTCCAAATTCAAGATTTCCAATGACTTTAAGATTCAGTTCGTGGAGGACTTTCCCGTGGAGGAACTCCGCGGACAAACGATCCCTCTTCATTTGCAGTCAGATCAGTATTATGTGGGTACTGAGAAATTAATCGATGACGGAGTCATCGACATTATTTTGTACTTGGATGAAGATGATCCGACGCTCGTGTCACTTGTAGTCAATCGACGCATGAAGGGAAGATTGGGTAAGCCGATAAACGTTTTTCGAATGCGATTTCGGCGAAACTTCTAACAGACCGATGGCGGAGACGGTCCTCGCTGCGCCTAGCCTCAATTGTTGAAAATCCTATGACCCAAAAGCTTCACATCGGGATATGGATTATCGCGATCGCTTTATCCGTAGGGTTTCTGATCTTTGGCTTGAGTGACTTCATGACCCCGCGTAAGGCCTATGAGTATTCTGACCGAAATCCGTTTAGACCATTTTTTCGCTTAGGATTTGGGATTGTGATGGTGATGTTGCTGAATTATGCTGCCATTGCGGTGACTGCGCGAATTCGGCAGCATTGCAAATAATGCCAGGGAGGCTGAACCGATGTGCGCTACCTTTGATTCTTAAGGGGGAATCGTTTCCCGTAGGTGAGGCAACGCCAGAGGTATTCGAGGGGGCCGAAGCGGTAGTATTTTAGCCAGAGGGAGGAGAGGATGAGTTGGGCGATCCAGACGGCGGGGACGATGGCGATGACGGCGGGGAAGGGGAGCTGGGTGCGGAGGCCGAGGCCGTGGCCGTAGAAGATGAGGCTGAGGACGAGGGATTGCGCGATGTAATTGGTGAGGGCCATGCGGCCGACTTTGGCGAGGGCGGTGTGGATGGGGTGCGGGGTGTCTTTGGTGCGGAGGCACCAGTAGAGGATGAGGGCGGCGTATCCGAGGGCGAGGAGGACCATGGCGAGGTAGGCGACGGGGAATGAGGCCATCACGGGGATGATGTTCCAGTTGTGGTATTGATCCCAGGCGTGTCCGGCGACGCCGAGAATGATGCCGGTGATGATCGTGATGAGGGCGATGCGGCGGTATTTGGCGAGGGGCCAGGCGCCCTGGAAGAAGCCGAGTTTGACGAGGGCGATGCCGATGAACATCCAGCCGCCGGCGATCCAGAAGACGAGGAAGGGGATGCCGAAGAACTGGACGATGGCGGCGTAGAGGGCGCGGTAAGGCAATTGTTCGAGCCAGGAGCCGAGGAAGGCTTCGTTGGCTTTCATTTCGAAGTTGTCGGGGGACTCGGCATCGGCGTCGATGGCGGCTTGGAGATCGAAACCGGAGGAATGGAGGCCGAGGGTGAGGAGGGCGATGAAGAAGGGGAGCACAGCGAGGAAGAGGGCGCCGACGATGATTTGGGTGCGTGGTTTCCAGTGTCGGCACCAGAAGATGATGAAGCCGGTGACGGCATAAGCGACGAGGATGTCGCCATACCAGATGAGGTATGCGTGGAGGAGGCCGAAGACGGCGAGCCAGGCGAGGCGTTTGGTGTAGTATCCGTTTACGGGTTGGCCGGCGGCTTCCTTGGTTTGTGTGGCGAGGAGAATGCCGGCGCCGAAGAGGAGGGCGAAGAGGGACATGAACTTTCCGCTGCCGAGAATGATGACGGCGTGCCAGAGGAAGAGCGAGAAGCCGGCGGTGTTGCCGGGGCTGAAGTAGTGGTCCTCGGCGAAGGCGAAGTCGAGGATGTTCATGGGGACGAGACCGCAGAGGGCGATCCCGCGGATGACGTCGATGGCTTCGATGCGGTCCTTGGTGGGGGAGAGGGTTTTGGGGAGGAGGGGGGGAGGGGATTGCGGGGTTTGTTCCATAGGTGGGTTGGAGAGTAGCTTAGTGTGTGGAGGGGGAAGGGGAGGAATAATAGGGAATCCGCGGGGGATAGTGGATTACAAAACGGGCTATCGTTTGGATTGTCGATACCCGCGGCCGTGTGGAAACATTTATTCGAGAGGGACCATGGTCGACGAGACGCCACCTGCTGTAATCGATCTTGAAGGCATCCGCTTGCGCCGTCCGCGATTGAGCGATGCCGAGGCGATCTTCGAGTATGGGAGTGATATTGAAGTTGCGCGCTTTGCGGACTGGCCGGTTAGGACGAGTGTCGAATCGGTCATTGAATCGATTCAGGAACGGGCAGCGTTGTGGGACGCGGGCGTCGAGTTTTCGTGGGTGATTGCGACTGCTGACGAGGACGTAGCGATCGGAGGCGTGTTTTGCAAGATCAGCGAGGACGGCGCTGAAGTGGGCTTTCTGGTTGATCGTCGGTATTGGGGGAGAGGGTATGCCACTCAGGCTGCGGGCGCCGTTCTTTCCTGGGTGTATTCGAATTCGTCGATTTCGAGGGTGTGGGCGACCTGCGATGTGGAGAACGTTGCTTCCATCCGGGTGTTAGAGAAACATGGATTTGTGCGGGAAAGGAGACTGGATCGGGCCATCGTGAGACCGCAGATATCGGACTTGCCGCGAGATGCGTATCTTTATTCTTGTCGATCGCCCAGCGGCCCATGATCGAATTAGCGAATTCGCTTTGCCTGGGAATGAGGCGGGGCTAGGCTGATCGTTGCTATGAGGACTCGAGCGATTGGATTGGCGTTGGTGATGGGGTTAATGGCGGGGGATTTGTCGGCGCGGACGTGGACATCGACGGATGGGAAGACGATTGAGGCGGAGTTTGTGGGAGCGACGGACACGGAGGTGACGATTATGCGGGCGGATGGGAAGGAGTTTACGATGCCATTGACGCGGCTGTCGGATGACGACCGGGCGTGGATCAATGAGAACAAGGATGAGTTGATGAAGGCGGCGGAGGCGGCGAATGCCGAGCCGATTGAGGGGGCGTTTGCGAATTTGGTGACGGGGGAGTTTGAGTTGTCGACGCACGGGGATTTGCCATTTGCGTTTTATGGGTCGCCGGACTTGGATGGGGCGAAGAAGTATCCGTTGTTATTGGTGTTGCACGGGAAGAGTTCGAACAACGAGAACGGGAAGCAGGCGGGGATGGCGCGGCGATTTACGCAGGCGGCGGTGCAGGATCAGTATCCGTGTTTCGTGGTGGCACCGCTCTGTTATCAGCCGTATGGGGCGACGGGCGGGGGATGGAACGACAAGCCGGGGGAGGAGGCGATTTCATTGGTGGAGGCGTTGATCGGGGGGTTGCCGGTGGATGAGACGCGCATTTATGTGACCGGGAATTCGATGGGCGGGTTCGGGACCTGTCATTTGATGGCGGAGGCCCCCAAGTTGTTTACAGCGGGAGTGGCGGTGGCGGGTTATGGGCACAGTGGGAATGCGGGGGATTTGAAGCGGGAGCCGCTGCGGTTGTATCATGCGGTGGATGACCCGGTGGTGGGGGTGGAGGGGGCGCGGAGTTTTGCGGAGGCCTTGGAGCGTTCGGATACGTTTTTGTACACGGAGTATCCGGATGGGGGGCATGGGATTTACGGGCGGGTGTTTGAGGATCCGGCGACCTTGGAGTGGTTGTTTGGGCAGGTGGAAGGGTAGGGGGGATAGTTCGTTCGATGGGGGGTTCTGTAGTTAGTGGATGGGGAACGCAGGAAAACAATAGCGAACGTTGTGCGCCCTCGGCGAGCGCGCGCTACCATCGTGCGTAGTTGTGGCGATCTTGGTGGAGGGGAGGAGCTTAGGCGAGGCCGGAGCGGGTGAGGAGGGGGGTGAGGTCGGGGTCACGGCCCATGAAGGAGCGGTAGAGGACGTCGGCGGGCTCCGAGTTTCCGCGGGAGAGGATTTTGTCGCGGAAGTCGCGGCCGGTGTCGGGGTTTAGGATGCCTTCTTTTTGGAAGCGAGTGAAGGCATCGGCATCGAGGACTTCGGCCCATTTGTAGGAGTAGTAGGCGGCGGCGTATCCGGTGGGGTTGGCAAAGAGATGGGTGAAGCGACGGGCCATTGAGGGCGGGCGGGTGGCGAGTGGGGCGAGGTAGCCGGCGAGGATTTCGTCGGCGGCTTCTTCGAGGTCGCGGCCTTGGTATTTTTCGAAATTGATATGGAGTTCGAGGTCGAGTTTCCCGAGTCCGAGCTGGCGCATGGTGGCGGAGGCGGACATGTAATTGCGGGCGGCGAGCATTTTCTGGAAGAGTTCTTCGGGGATGGGGTCGCCGGTTTCGTGGTGCGTGGCGAAGAGGTCGAGGCTTTCGCGTTCCCAGCAGAAGTTTTCCATGATTTGGGAAGGAAGTTCGACGAAGTCCCAGACGACGTTGACGCCGTTGAGGGATTTGTAGGGGACATCGCCGAGGAGGTGGTGGAGGAGGTGACCGAATTCGTGGAAGATCGTTTCGACTTCGTAGTGGGTGAGGAGGGCGGGGGAGTCGTCGGTGGCGGGGGTGAGGTTTCCGCAGATTAGGCCGAGATGGGGGGTGCGCTCCCTGGTGTTCTCTGAGCCGGGGAGGCCGGTCTTGAGGTAGTTCATCCAGGCGCCGCCGCGTTTGGATTCGCGCGGGTGCCAATCGGCGTAGAAGGAGCCGAGGTGTTCGTTGGTGGCGGCGTCGTGGAGGTCGTAAAATTTGACCTCTTCGTGCCAGGTGTCGGGTGCGGTGTTTTCTTTGATCGTGATGTCGAAGACCGTTTGGGCAATGTGGAACATGCCGTCGATCACGCGGTCGATGGAGAAGTAGGGGCGCAGGTCTTCGTCGTCGAAGGCGAAGCGTTCTTTACGTTGTTTTTCGGACCAATAGGCGGTTTCCCAGGGTTGGAGGGGGGCGGGATCGGTTTGGGTTTGGTCGGCTTTGTATTGTTGGAGCTCGGTGGACTCGCGTTGGAAGGCGTCGTCGATGCGGTCGTGGAGGTCTTCGGTGAATTTCAAGGCGGTCTCGCCGGAGCGGGCCATGCGGCGTTTGAGGATGTGGTCGGCGAAGTGTTTGGCGCCGAGGAGTTCCGCTTTTTCGTGTCGAAGTGCGAGGATTTTCCAGATGAGGTCGGTATTATCGTATTCACCGCCGCGGCCGATGGTGGTGGAGGCTTCCCAGACGGTTTTGCGGAGTGCTTCGTCTTCGGCGTGTTCGAGGACGGGGATCATGGAGGGGGCGTGGAGCGTGAGGCGCCAGGCGGGGGCGTCGTGGCCTTTGGATTTGGCATCGGCGGCGGCGGTGGCTTTGGCGGTGGGGGGGAGGCCGGCGAGTTGTGATTCGTCGGTGATGACGAGTTCCCAGGCGTTGGTGGAGTCGAGGACGTTTTCCGAGAATTTTTGGGTTAGCTGGGCGAGTTCGGCTTCGAGTTCTCGGAGGCGTTGTTTTTGATCGGGGGGGAGGTCGGCGCCGTTTTGGCGGAAGTCTTCGAGGGTTTCGTCGAAGAGGCGTTTGCGGATATCCGTTAGGGATTTGGCCTCTTTGGTGTCGGCGTAGGTTTTGATGCGGTTCCAGATGCCGTCGTTGAGGACGATGCCCGAGAAGAAGTCGGAGACCTTTGGGAGCATGTTGTTGTATGCTTCGCGGAGGTCGTCGGAGTTATTTACGGAATCGAGGTGACCGACGAGGCCCCAGGCCTGGGAGAGTTCTTCGGTGGCTTCTTCGAGGGCGAGGATGGTGTTGTCGAAGGTGAGGGAGTCGGGTTCGAAGTCGGTGGTGGCGAGGGCGTCGAGGTTTTGCTGGGCGGAATGGAGGGCCTGGGTGATCCCGGGTTCGACGTGATTGGGGGTGAGGGTGGTCCAGGGGATGTGGAACTGGGTGGTGAGGAATGGGTGGTTGGGCATGGCTATAGAATAATTGTGGCCAGGAAACCACGAACCATCTTCGCCAAGTCTGCGGAGGTCAAGATTGACACTAATATTTTGAGTTTTTGGAGGCCTAGCGAGAGAGCGGGAGTGGGTTTTTTCATGACGTTTTGAAGTGATTCGCTAGCGTGTGGGTGAGATGAAATCGAGACGGGTGTTTTTGGGCGGGATCGTGGGTTGGGTGGCGGGGAGCGGGATGGGTATTTGGCCCGCGGACGAGGCGTGGGGTCGGGAGCGGGGATTGTGGGTGTGGGAGGGGAGGGCGTTTGGGACGGGGGTGTCGATTCGGTTTGTTCCGATGGGGGGCGAGGGGGATGAGTTGGCAGAAGCGTGTGCGGGAGAGATTCGTCGATTGGAGGCGATGTTTACTTTGTATGAGGAGGATTCGCTGTTGCGGCGATTGAACCGGGAGGGCGAGTTGCGGGATCCGCCGGTAGAGTTTGTGGAGTTGTTAGTGGGGGCGGGCGAGATGCACCGGGTGACGGGCGGAGCGTTTGACGCCAGCGTGCAGCCGCTGTGGGAGTTTTACGAGGGGCATTTTCGGGAGCATCCTGAGGAAGAGCCGGAGGGGAAAGCATTGGCCAAGGTGAGGGAGCGGGTGGGTTGGGAGAAGGTGGAGGTGCGGCCGGAGCGGGTGGTGTTGGGGGAGGATGGAATGGCGCTGACTTTGAATGGGATTGTGCAGGGCTATGTGACGGATCGGGTGACGGCGATTTTGGTGGAAGCGGGGGTGGAGCAGGCCTTGGTGAATGTGGGGGAGTATCGGGCGATCGGGGGGCGTCCGGACGGGGAAGCGTGGCAGGTGGGGATTGCGTCGCCGGTGGAGCGGGGCGAGGTGATCGATGTGGTTGCGCTAGAGGATGCGGCTTTGGCGACCTCCGGGGGGTATGGGTTTCAGTTTGATGAGAGGGGGCGGTTTCATCACATGATTCCGCCGAAGGGGCGGGCGTTTCAGGATGTGAACCGAAGTGTGTCGGTGGAGGCGCCGGAGGCGATGTGGGCGGATGGGTTGGCGACGGCGGGGAGCGTGATGGATTGGGGGTCGTTTCGGAGTGTGGTGGAGAAGTTGGAGGGGGTGCGGGTGCGCTTGTATGAGGGAGAGCGACTGGTTGGGCAAGGGAGGTCTCGGGATCCGAGAGGGCGAGGGCTGAAGAAGTAGCCGAACGAGGCCCTTTAGAAGTTGATGCGAATGCCGGCGCCGCCCCAGAAGAAATTTCTAAGCAATTCGTCTTCGGGAAACCTTTCGGGGTCGCTGTCGATTTCCCAATTATAGGCGGCGAAGCTATTGATCTCGAAGCGTGGGAAGGGGATGTATGAGGCGTTGATGCCGAGGATGAGATTATTGGCGCCGTCGTGGCCGGCGGGGATGTAGCCGGCATTAAATCCGAGGAGGGAGTAGGGTGTGAGGTTGAATTTTTCGGTGAACTCGAAGGTTCGCGTGGCGATGATTTCAAAGAAGGAGCCATCAGTTGCGAAGGAGTGATACCATTTTCCCCCGACATCGGCCCATTCGAGGCCGGTGTAGACGAGGCCGGCGCCGATTTCGTTATCGTAGGCGTTTAATTCCGGGAAACGCAGGTGGGAGTAGCCGGCATAGAGCTCAAGATTTTCACCGAGACTGGTGCCGGCGATGAGGCTGAGGTTCAGCTCATCGTAATCGGAACCGGGACCGGTCGCATACCACGGGGCGAAAGTGAACGGGCCCCACGAGAACTCGTTGAAGAAGGAGAGGAGGCTTCCGCCATCGAGGTTGTCACGGCCTTCGGAGACGTAGCGGCTTTCCCAGAGCGAGTGAATGTGGAAAGGGTATTCTCTGTCGCGCGCGGCTTCCGGGGGGGTCTCGCGAGTGATTCGGCCTCCGGGACCGATGGTGACGGGATTGGTGGGGGTGGCGTCGAGGTCGAGGATTTCCTGGGCGTGGGCGCCGGGGGTGATCATCCAAAGGAGAATGCCGGCAAGGGTCATGCCGGGGAGTGATGGGAATTTGATGTGGTCTCTCGCTATTTTGCGGCTCATGGAGTTGAGAAGTGCGCCTCTACTTGTGCGAGGAATTTTACCGGGAGCAAGGAATTTTTGGGCAGGGGCAGCGCGTTACGCGAATGGCTAAGGCCTAACCAAGCAGGGGAGCACTGCACTGCGAGATGGGAATGCGGATGGGAGCTCCTTTCCAAGGCATCGCCCAGGCGGTGCTGGGCTCCTACAGAGCCGGGAGGGGCGCGCTGAGGCTAGAAGCGGATCCAAAGGGAAGTTTGGGAGGTGCTGAATTGGAACTTTCGGGCGTGTTCTCGGATGAGGAAGGGGAGCTCTTCGACCTGGGCGAGTTCGAAGTGTGGGGCGAGGTGGTCTTTGAGGTAATCGAGGGTGGTGCCTTTGGGCCAGAGTTTGGGCGGGGTGAATTCCTCGAGCCAGGTGGCTGGGGTGGCGAGGAGGAGGCGGCCACCGGGTTTGACGAGGGCGGGGAGGCGAGGGAGGAGTTTCCGGGGGTCGGAGAGGCGGCAGATGAGGTTGGCGGCATGGACGATATCGAATTGGCCGAGGTCGGGTGGGAGGGCCATGGCGTCGCCGGCTTCGAAGGTGATGCGATCGGGGTGGGAGTCGGTGGGGCGTTGGGCGACGAGATCGGTGTAGAGGTGTCCTTCGTCGTGGCGGCGGTAGGGGAGGGAGCCTTGGTCGCGGATGTTGGCGGCGGTCTGGATGAAGGAGAGGGAGTAGTCGAGGGCGAGGACTTCGGTTGCAGACTTGGCGAGTTCGAAGGCGGAGCGGCCGACGGCGCAGCCGAGGTCGAGTGTGCGGGTCAAACTTTGTTCGTCGCCGGCAGCGAGTTGGGCGGTGGTGACCGGAAAATTGAGGGCTTCCTCAGGGGTGCCGGGAGGGGGGGCGATTTCTTCGGGGGTGCCGTAGTGGAAGAGGAGGTATTGATCGAGGAGGGAGGGGGATTCGTAAGAGGCGGACATGTACTTTTGGGTCTCTGAAGTCAGAGGTCGGGCGGTCTTCCGGTCGACCGGAAAGGCATCGCCCAGGTGGTGCTGGGCTCCTACAAGGTGAAGTGAGGTACGTTTTAGTCGTTGAGGAGGGCGTCGAGGAGGTATTGGGAGGGGCGGAAGTGTTCGATGAGGATTTCTTCCTGGTCGCCGCGTTTCATGCGGACCTGTTTGATGTCGAAGTTGGGGGTTTTGTGTGGGGCGAAGAGGATGTCGTCGTGGGTGGAGTTTTCGTGTTTTTTGAACATGGAGGGGATGATATCGCCCCCCAGGTGGTCGTCGCGTCCGGTGGCGAGGTGGCAGGTGCCGAGGACTTTTTCATCCTGGATATCGGCGCCGGAGACGGGGAGGACCTGGGTGCCGAAGCCGAGTTCGCCGAGGGTGCCGGTCATGGGGTCATCGGCGAGGCGTTGGTTATGGGCATCGATGGTGGTTTGGTCGCCTTCGATGAGGGTCGAGCGAATGATGTTACGATTTTCGACGTCGAGGACGCCGAGGGTGCCGTCTTCGTATTTCATGGGGAACTGGCCGCGGGCGTCGGTGGGGACGAAATAGACTTCGCCGGCGGGGAGGTTGGCGATGTCGGGATTGTCTTTTCCTTTGCAGAGGCCGTGGGATTTCTGGGCTTCCTGGGCGTCGAGGCCGAGCCAGGCGGTGAGGACGGAGCCGTCTTCGAGGCCGAAGTCGATTTCGATTTCGTCGGCGCGGGTGAGGGCGAGGCGAAGTTTTTCGGCGTCGGCGGAGACGTCATCGTAATCGACGGCGAGGCCGGTGGAGAGGATGACGTCATTGAGGCCGTGCATCGTGGCGCCGCGGAAGCCGTGTATTTTGCATTTTTCGGTGAGGGGAGCGGTGGCGGAGAAGGTGGAGACGCAGAGGATGATATCGTAGTTTGGGTAGATATCATTTTCGAGGGAGAGGAGGTTGCCGTTGGTGTCCCAGGCTTCGTCTTCGAGGTCGAGGTTTGAGCCGTGGGTGCAGCGGTAGGCGTAGAGTTCACCGCCGGTCATGCCGAGTTTTGCGAGGGCCCCTTCTTTGAGGCCGAGATAGAATTCCTGATGGGCTTTCTTTTGGACTTCGAATCCGTCCTCGTTGAGGAAGGCGAAGTCATTGATGTGGGCGGGGGGATCGTCGAAGTCGATGAGGATGCAGACTTTGCAGCCTTGGGTGGGTTCGAAGACGGAGCTGAGGAGTCGGGTGAGGGAGAATGGGGGGAACTGGCGTTGATCGGGATCGAGGGTGATTTTTTTGGTGGGGGCGGGAGTGATGGTGGTAGTGATCATCTTTCTAGGGCTAAGCGGTTTGCGATAAGTGTGGTGTGAAAGGCCGAGGGCCGTGTGTTGTGTCAAGGATACGCTGGGCAGGCGTGGGTGGACGAGGCCTGTTGTTACTTACCTACCAGTAGGTAGGCTGTCAACTGAAAGTGGGAGCTGTGGGCGGGGGACGTATTTCGGGAAAATGGAAATTTTGGAGTGGG